>NZ_CP084742.1:6457500-6811662 GCF_020520285.1 Pseudomonas sp. L5B5 | reverse complement strand
TCCGGAGCGCTTCCCTGTTGAGTGCAGTTGCAGGGAATGAGCAGCGGCCAGCGGTTTTTTATAGGGTGGCGCTTAGGCCAAGGGGCTATGAACTTATAACCCGCCTCAGCGCGGCTCGACACTGACCCAGTAGGGGCTGTGGTAGTGCACGCGGATCGGCAGCGAACGCTCCAGCAACTGCAGGGTGCGGTCGCTGTCGTCCAGGGGATAGAGGCCGCTCAGGCGCAAGCCGGCTATCTGGGGATCGACTCGCAGGATGCCGCGCCGGTAGCGCCGCAACTGCTCGACGATCTCGCCCAGCGGCCGGTCGCGAGCCTCCAGCAGGCCCTGGGTCCAGGCGTTTTCATGGCCCTTGGCCGCTTCCACGGCCAGCAGCCCCTGGCCGTCGAAACGCAGGCTCTGGCCCGCCGTCGCGATCTGGCGGGTGCCATTGGCGGTCAGGACCTCGACCTGCGAGTGCAGCATCACCAACTGGGTGGTGGCCTCATCGCGGCGCACCATGAAACGGGTGCCCAGGGCCCGCATGCGACCATGGGTGGTCTGCACCACGAAGGGTCGCGACGGGTCCTTGGCCACCTCCACCTGCAATTCGCCGCTGCACAGTTCCAGGCACCGCTGGGCCTGGTCGAAATGCGCCAGGACCCGGGTGCGAGCGTCGAGAACCAGTGCACTGCCATCGTCCAGGGTCAGGCTGCGGCGCTCCCCGACCCCGGTGTACAACGCGCCGGCCGGTGGCAACAGGTCCAGCTGGCGCCCCAGCAACCCCGCCGCCAGCGCCACGCCCAGCACACCCAGGCTATTGCCGATGAAGCGCCGCCGGCTCGACGGCGCATCGAGGGCATGCAGCAGGCTCTGCCGACTCAACTGACGCAAGGCGTTGTGGTGCAGGGCGGCAATGCCACCGCTCATCAGGCCAATGACCTGTTCGTGATGGGGGTCGGCGGCGCGCCAGGCGGCAAAGGCCTCGCGCTCCGGCTCGCTCATCTGGCCCGATTGCAGCAGGGCCAGCCATTGCGCGGCCTCGTCCACCACCGCCTGCTCGCCCCGTGGCCGGCTCATGTGTCCGCCAGTGCCAGGTAGCAGCGCTTGAACGCCTCGGCCATGTACTGCTGCACCCGGCTGGTGGACACCCCGAGGCAGTGGCCGATCTCGGCATAGGTCAGGCCATCGAGCTGGTGATACAGGAACGCCGCCTTGGCCTTGGCCGACAGGCCGTCGAGCAAACGGTCCACCGCCAGCAGCGCCTCGATCAGCAGCGCCCGCTCCTCGGGGGAGGGATGCACCGGCAATGGCGCCAGCGCCAGGCTTTCCAGGTAGGCGCGTTCCAGGTCCTGGCGGCGCCAGCCCTCATAGACCAGGCGCCGGGCGATGGTGGTCAGCAACGCCCGCGGTTCGCGGATGGCCGTCGGATCGGGAAGCGCCAGGACCCGGAGGAAGGTTTCCGAGGCAATGTCCTGGGCACTGTGATGGCAGCCCAGGGCCCGGGCGACGCAAGCGCACAACCATTGATAGTCCTTTTTGAACATCTGCCCGATCAGCGGGTAATGAGGGTTCAGATTCGCACCCATGCCTTGCTCCCTCAGCAGGCGGCCGACCGCCTGGCGTACCGATGATTGCGCCGGGCCAGCCCCGGTTCCGGATTGAGGAGCGACTGTGCAACAGGGCTGAACCTGTTTTGAAGTAATTAAAAATTCTCTTTGGCTAACAAAAAAGCATAAGCCACTCGGCGGGCTGCCCGGCCTGCCCACCGCTTGATTGATCTCGGTCAGCAGCCGGACGTCCATCGCCCCCTACTCTTGCGCCTCCATCACGGCCAAGGACGGCTCATTGGGAGCCGCCGGCCAATCAGCCACTCACGGAAGAGTCTTGTTATGCGATCACTGAAGATCATCCTGCTGTCCACCGCCTTCAATGGCCTGACTCAACGGGCCTGGCTCGACCTGCGCCAGGCCGGGCACCGTCCCAGCGTGGTGCTGTTCACCAGCGAGGAGGACGTCTGCCGGCAGATCGAGGACGCCGGGGCTGACCTGGTGATCTGCCCCTTCCTCAAGGACCGTGTGCCGCAAGAGCTGTGGAGCAACACCCAGCGGCCGGTGGTGATCATCCATCCGGGCATCGTCGGCGACCGTGGCGCCAGCGCGCTGGACTGGGCCATCAGCAACGAGCTCAAGCGCTGGGGCGTCACTGCCTTGCAGGCAGTGGAAGAAATGGACGCCGGGCCGATCTGGTCCACTCACGAATTCAACCTGCCCGCCGGCATGCGCAAATCCGAGCTGTACAACGGCCTGGTCAGCGACGCGGCGATCCACTGCATTCGCGACGTCGTGGAAAAATTCCGCAGCGGCTTCACCCCCGAACCCCTGGACTACGACAAGCCTTCGGTGCTCGGCCGCCTGCAACCGAACATGAAACAGTGCGACCGCACCTTCAGCTGGCATGACTGCGCCCGGTTCATCAAGCGCAGCATCGACGCCGCCGACGGCCAGCCCGGGGTCCTGGCCAGCCTCGCGGGCGGTCAGTACTACGTGTACGACGCCCACCTGGATGCACGCACCGGCACCCCCGGCGAACTGCTGGCAGTGCACGACGATGCGGTGCTGGTGGCCTGCGGCGACAGCAGCCTGTGGATCGGCTCCCTGCGGATCAAGCCCCAGCCCGGCGAGGAAACCTTCAAGCAACCCGCGCGGCATGTACTCGGCGAGCGCCTGGCCCAGGTGCCGGTACTGGACTGGTCGGTTTCCAGCACGCCGTTCAGCACCGAGGCCTACCAGCCCATCCGCTATCGTGAATCGGGCAAGGTCGGGGAGTTGACCTTCGAGTTCTACAACGGCGCCATGAGCACCGAACAATGCCAGCGCCTGGTCACCGCCCTGCAATGGGCCAAAGCCCGGGATACCCAGGTACTGCTGGTGCGCGGCGGGCGCGGTGCGTTCTGCAACGGTGTGCACCTGAACGTGATCCAGGCCGCCCCGGAGCCGGGCCTGGAGGCCTGGGCCAACATCCAGGCCATCGACGATGTCTGCCGCGAGCTGCTCACCGCCCGCCAGCTGGTGGTCAGCGGCCTGACCGGCAATGCCGGCGCCGGCGGCCTGATGCTGGCCCTGGCCGCCGACGTGGTCCTGGCCCGAGCCGATACCGTGTACAACCCCCATTACAAGAGCATGGGCCTGTTCGGCTCCGAATACTGGACCTACAGCCTGCCTCGGGCGGTAGGCCAGCCACTGGCCCGGCAGTTGACCGAAGCCTGCCTGCCCATCAGTGCGCTCCAGGCCCTGCAGATGGGCATGGTCCAGGAAATCGGCCCGCGCGACCCCGAGGAGTTCGGCCTGTGGCTGCTGCAGCGGGCCAATGGCGTGCCCAGCGACCCGCGCTACCAGCACCTGCGCCAGCGCAAGCTCGACGCCGACCCGCAACTGATGCAGCACTGCCGCAACGCCGAGCTGGAAGAAATGCACATGGACATGGTGCAGAACCGCAAGGGCTTCGCCGAGAAGTGCTGCAACTTCGTGTACAAGCGCAAGACCTGCTGCACGCCGCAGCGCTTGATCGAGGACTGGGCAGTGCCGCAGCCGGATACCTTGAGTACCTGAGCGGGCACACTCCCCTCGGGCTTGATTGCCAGCCTGCACCACGCTGTCACAAAGACTTCGCAGTGCAGGCCGGGGACATTGGATCCCATCCATTTGCAGGGCTATGCTAGCGCCCCACTGCCTTTTTCATGATTGCTCAATACCATGCCCAATCACCACTCGCTAAATTGGCTCCACCTCTCGGATATCCACTTTCATCAAAAAACTGCCTGGTCGGATAGCCATGCACGTCGCCAGTTACTGGAGTTCCTGAACCAAAAGTTCCAGAACGGCACACTGCCCAAACCACAGTTGATCTTCTGCACGGGCGACATTGCTTTTGGTCAGACACCGGACTGTCCAATGCTTGAGCAGTACAAGCCGGCCAAAGACTTCTTCAATCAGCTGCTTGCCTGTTGTGGCCTGGAGCGGGAGCGGCTGTTCGTCGTACCGGGCAATCATGATGTGAATCGCAAGAAAGTCCTCGCCGGCCAGCAACATCACTTACGGACCATGGCCAAAGACTCCATGCAACACCAGCTCGAAATCAGCTCCCGCTTTGACAGCCTGCCCCCAGAGTTCAAGGCTGACATGCAGCGGATGGAAGACTATGGTGTATTCACCGCAGAGTACCTGCCACATCTGCATGACTCAGTACGACACCTTTATGCTCACCGGATCAACCTGAACGGTATCAAGGTTGGCATCGCCGGATTCAACTCTGCATGGAGTTGCTACGACAACGACGATAAGGGGCAGATGTGGCTTGGAGCACAGTGGCAGTTCAACCACATGAGCAGTGCCTTGGAAGGGACTGACCTGAAGATTGGCCTGATCCACCATCCCCGGGACTGGTTCAATCAAGCCGAAATGGAGCTCATCAAAAAACGCAAGGCTCACGATTTCCAGTTCTGGTTGCATGGGCATAGTCACAACCCCTGGCTCGATCCCGGGCAACGCCTGATCAAGCTCGAAGCAGGCGCCATTGGTGCCGACACCGATGACCAGTTCGGTTTCAACCTCGTCAGCCTCGACCTGCAACAAGGTGACGGGGTGGCTCATCTGTTCGAATACAAGAATGGTTGGAAAGTACAGACTGTTGCTGATATGGCGCCCGACGGACTCTGGTCCTTCAAGCATTCAGTCCGGGCTGCCCTGGCGTCGGCTGTAGCAGTCCTAGACATAGTGGAAATCCCACCGTTGGCAGTGCATGACCATCCATCGCACCACCAAACCCCGGCACCGGCAGAGCTATTCGGTCGGGACAAACTGATCGCCAGCCTCTGTACCCTGCTCGAGGAAACACCCTCCATTGCGTTACATGGCCTAAGTGGCAATGGCAAGACTACACTGATCAAGGCACTGCACAGACAGGTATCCTTCCAGGGAATGGTCTTTGTCGATATTCACTCAAGTCGCCAGATGACCTGCGGTGAATTTTTCCGCCGACTGCTGGATGTGCTCAATAGCCGTCGAGAAGATCCACTGCCACCCAGCGGAAGCATCGAAGAACAGACACAAGAGCTCAAACAGCTTTATCCCCATGCCCAGAACGCGTTCATCTGGGTCGACGGCGCGCACCTACTGTTCAAGAAATCGCAATGGCGCAACCCTGAGATTCGTACGCTGCTGGCAGCTCTGGCTCGTGCCTTCCCCCGCTGGAAGTGGGTCTATGAACTGAGCGAAAAACCGGAAGAAGGCAGCTTTGGCCGTGACTGCACGATCCTGGAAATACCCGGTCTGGACCGGGCAGGCCTGGCTTCCCTACTGGCAGCCAGGGCTCCTCAAGAGCAGAAAGCCGAGTGGACTTATACCGGCAATAACTTGAGAGCACTCTACCAGTGGCTGGGTGGAGGACAGGGAGGCACTGCCCATACCCTAGCAATCGAGTTGCTTGCCACCATTGCGCTAGAAAGGAAAAGCTCTCCTCTGGCGGTCTATCAGAACCTTCGCCATGAGGTCATCGAACGCCTGGACGAAAAACTGCTCGGTATTATTCACGACGAAATACTGGGCAATGCCGAACAGACACTGCTCAAGGCTCTGGCGCTGTACCGCAATGCGATTCCACAGGATCATGCCGACTCCCTGGAGGACCGTCTTGGTATCAAGGATGCCTGGCAGAACCTCAGAAGGCGCGGACTGCTTCCTCTGGACAGCAACAAGGATCACTACCTGCATGGTTTCATCGCGAGTTGGACACGACAGAAAAAGCTGGCACTCAAGGATGCCGAACTCACTCCCGACTATGCAGGCGAAATTCCAGCGCAAGTAGCGGAAATGCATCTGGTGATCGCCCATTGCTGGCAGCAGCAGATTGGCCGACAGAAGGAGCAGATCAACCTCCAGCGCGCCAACGAAAGTTTCTATCACCTGCTGTGTTGCGATGAGTTGGGGAACATCGAGAGGTGGATCGATCATTTGACCGGAAAGGAAATCGGCTGGAGCAATGAGGCCCTTTGGGCCATTTACCACCGTCGCCGCGATGCCGGGGAGTCGATTGAACGACAACAGGAAGTCCTACGACTGCTGACCAATATTCATCCTCGCGAGCACAAGGCCCAGCGCTTCCTTGGCGAATGCCTGCAGAAGACCCAAGGAGATACTTGCGATGAGGCCTTGCAGGCCTTTGAAAAAGCCCTGGAGCTCAGCCCGCAGTTTCCACCCTACCTGGCTAATCTCGGCAAGCTGCTTCTGGGGCGAGGTCCGATTGGAGCGGAAGAGTTTCTGGCACGGCTTGAGGAGCACCAGAAAGCCTACCCTGAAGCCATCAACAACCATGTCCAGTCCATCCAGAACCGTTGCCAAAAACTTGTAGGAGATCCGAATGAGGCCATGCTTCAGCGCCGTCAAGCCATAGAAGACGGCAGTAATAACTCTGCGTTCTACACCGAAGAAGCCAAATACCAGTTGGAACAATCCAAGGATGCCAACGAGGCTCTGCGCATTTTGGATCTTGCTATAAAACGCCAGTGTTCCAACGATCACAGCTTAGCCATCCGGAACAAAGTGCTCGAAAACCTGAACCGTGGCCCAGAGGCTTCCGTTCAACGTCGTCAAGCTATTAATGACGGCACTAAGAGCTCAGCGTTCTACAACGACGAAGCAAGATACCAATTGCTGCAATGTAATGATGCCAATGAAGCATTGCGTCTTTTGGACCTTGCCAGCAAACGCCAGTGCTTCAACGATTACAGTTTCTCCATCCGAGGCACAGTGCTCGAGAAACTGGGTCGTGGCGCAGAGGCCTCCAAATCACGCCTGGCCAGAATAGAAGCAGGCACTCGCGACCCAGTGCTCTACGCTGAAGAAGCAACCTACCAAATGGAAAAGCTCAACGATCCTGATGAGGCCCTACGCATATTGGATCTGGCTTGTGTGCGCGGCTGTAACGATCACGTAACTCAGAACATTCGACGCACGGCCCTACAGCGTAAAAATCAACGCTGAAACAACAACGCCACCAATGCGGTCCAGCCGGTCTGGTGGCTGGCCCCCAGCCCGCGTCCGTTCTCGGCGTGAAAGTATTCATGGAACAGCACCAGTTCGCGGTCCCGGGCATCGGCCTGCAACTGCGGGTAGCCGCTCATCGAGGGGCGCCGCCCGTCTTCATCCAGGAGAAACAGCCGGGTCAGGCGCTGGCTCAGGCTGTCGGCCACCTCTTGCAGGGACGCCAGGTAGCCGGAACCCCGGGGATATTCCACCGAGAAGTTGACGTCGTAGTAGCGATGGAATTCACGCAGGGATTCGATCAGCAGGTAGTTGATCGGCATCCACAGCGGCCCGCGCCAGTTGGAGTTGCCGCCGTACAGGCGCGAGTCGGACTCGGCCGGTTCATAGCGGGCGCACAACTGCTTGCCATCGACCTGCAGGACGAACGGTTGCTGGAAGACCTTGGACAGCGAGCGGATACCGAACGCCGAGAGGAACTCCGCCTCGTCGAGCATGCGCTTGAGCAAATCCTTGGTGCGCTCACCGCGCAGCAGCGCCAGCAGCAGGCGATTGCCCTTGCCCGGCTCGTACCAGCGCGACACCAGGCTGGCGAGGTCCGGCCGATGGTGCAAAAAGCCCAGCAGGCGCTGGGCCAGCCCCGGCAGGCACTCGTGCTCGTGCTGCTCCAGCACCTGCACCGCGAACAACGGCAGCAGGCCGACGATGGAACGCAGGCGCAGCGGCTCGCTGCGCCCGTCGGGACGTTGCAGCACGTCGTAGAAGAACTGGTCCTGTTCGTCCCACAGGCCCTCGGCGCTGTCGTCCACGCGGTTGATGGCCCCGGCGATGTACAGGAAATGCTCGAAGAACTTCACCGCGATATCCACGTACACGGGGTTGCGCCGGGCCAGTTCCAGGGCAATGCGCATCAGGTCCAGGGCATAGGCCGCGACCCAGGCGGTGCCATCGGCCTGGTCCAGGCTGAAACCTTCGGGCAAGGGCGCGGAGCGGTCGAACAGCGCGATGTTGTCCAGGCCCAGAAAACCGCCCTGGAACAGGTTGCGGCCTTCAGCGTCCTTGCGGTTGACCCACCAGGAGAAATTCAGCAGCAGCTTGTGCAGGACCCGCTCGAGAAAATCCATGTCACCTTCGCCGGTGAGGGACTTTTCCTGCTGGTAGACCCGCCAGCAGGCCCAGGCATGCACCGGCGGGTTGGCGTCGTCGAAGCGCCATTCATAGGCCGGTAGCTGGCCGTTGGGGTGCATGAAGCGATCCTTGACCAACAGCAGCAACTGTTGCTTGGCGAACTCCGGGTCGATCAGGGCGAACGCCACGGCCTGGAAGCCCAGGTCCCAGGAGGCGTACCAGGGGTACTCCCAGGTATCGGGCATGCTGACGATGTCGCAGTTGGACAAGTGCCGCCAATGGCTGTTGCGCCGGTGCAGGCGCTGGCCGGGCGGCGGCGGTTGCCCGGGATCGCCATCGAGCCACTGATTGACGTCGAAGTAGTACAGCTGCTTGGACCACAGCAGCCCGGCTAGGGCCTGGCGCTGCACATTGCGTGCATCCGGATCGGCCATCCCGTGCTGCAGTGCGCCATAGAATTCATCGGCCTCGTGCCGGCGCTGCTCGAACAGGCGACGCGCATCCACCGGTTCGCTGCCGGCAGGGGCGAAGCGCAGGTACAGGCTCTGGCTCTGGCCACCGGCCAGCTCCAGGACAAAATGCGCGGCGGCCTTGGTGCCGGAATCGAAGGTCACCGCCCCAGCCTGGCCATGGACCAGGTAATCGTTGATCCCGTCCTTGAACGGCCCCGGTGAGGCCAGGCCATCGAGCCGCTGGAAGTTGCTCTGGTTGTGGCAGAACAGCCACTGGCAGGGTTCGGCGCCCCAGGCGCTGACTTGGCGTTCGGGCAGCCTGGGGTGCCGCGCCGTCAGCCGGTCGCCGTCCAGATTCAGGCTCGGCCGTGGCTCGCCGCCGCCCCAGCTCCAGGTATTGCGCGCCCAGACCTGGGGCAGCACCCGCAGGCGCGCCGGCTGGTGGTAGCGGTTGTGCACCGTGACGCGCATCAACAGGTCGTCGGCAGTGTGCTTGGCATACTCCACCGTCACGTCGAAGTAGCGGTCGTCCTCGAAGATCCCGGTATCGAGGATTTCGTACTCGGCGTCCTCCAGGCCTCGGCGGGCGTTTTCCGCCACCAGGTCGGCATAGGGAAAGGCGCCCTGGGGGTACTTGTAGAGCATGCGCATGTAGGCATGGCTGGGCACCCCATCGAGGTAGAAGTACAGCTCCTTGACGTCCTCGCCATGATTGCCTTCGGCGTTGTCCAGGCCGAACAGGCGCTCCTTGAGAATGCCGTCGCGCTCGTTCCACAGCCCCAGCCCCAGGCACCAGTGCTGGTCCTTGTCGGAGAACCCGGCCAGGCCATCCTCGCCCCAGCGATAAGCTCGGCTGCGGGCGTGGTCATGGGGAAAATACTTCCAGGCCTCGCCATCGGCGCTGTAGTCCTCGCGCACCGTGCCCCACTGCCGTTCGCTCAGGTAGGGCCCCCACTGCCGCCACTGTGCGGCGTGCGGCCCTTGCAGGCGCTGGCCTTCAAGGGTTTCGAGAATGCTGGTGGGGGATCTTGCCGGCATGGGGGAATCTCCTTGGCCACGGGAACCAGTGGCAGTGTAGAAGCAGGTGCGTGCGGGGCCGATGACAAAGACTTCATGTTCGAGCCACACGGCATGCGGTTAATTCCACCGCGCCTGATTCGTTATAATCGGCAACCCCTTTTCTGGCAGTGCGAAATTCATGATGTTCAGTTGCAAGGCGTTTTTCCCGGGGCTGCTGCTGGCCGCGCTGGCACTTCCCGCCCAGTCCGAAGGGCTCGACCTGAGCTACCCGGAACCGGCACTGGCGGCCCCCAGTGCCAGATCCCAGGCGCAGGAGCCGGCCACCCCCAGGCTCAAGCTGCAGTTCAAGCCGGCCATCAGCTACGACCACACGTGCAGTGGGCAATGCACCTACGAGACCAATATCGATCAGTTGCACGACCGCGAGACTCGCCAGAGTTCCAGCATCGGTTTCGACTGAACGGGCCCGGGCTGACAGCCCTCTGCCTGATGCACCGAGCACCTTACGGCCGCTGCGCGCCCGGGCGCAGCCTCGCCATGGCTCGACAGCGGCTACACCGGTTTCGTGTAGCCGCTGCCGCAGGCTGCGCACGGCTCGGCACGAGCCGCCAGCGAACGGCCTGATGCACCGCGTACCTTACGGCCGCTGCGCGCCCGTGCGCAGCCTCGCCATGGCTCGACAGCGGCTACATTCGGTTTCGTGTAGCCGCTGCCGCAGGCTGCGCAAGGCTCGGCATGAGCCGCCAGCGAACGGCCTGATGCACCGCGCACCTTCACGGCCGCTGCGCGCCCGGGCGCAGCCTCGCCATGGCTCGACAGCGGCTACATCCGGTTTCGTGTAGCCGCTGCCGCAGGCTGCGCACGGCTCGGCATGAGCCGCCAGCGAACGGCCTGATGCACCGCGCACCTTACGGCCGCTGCGCGCCCGGGCGCAGCCTCGCCAGCTCGACAGCGGCTACAGAGGGTTGAACGTCGGCCAATGTTGATCTGTGCGCCAGCCATGCCTACCCTGCTATACCGTCCCGCCGCAGCGTCCAAGGATCGCCCATGAGCCCCCTATCCCGCACCGCCCTGTTCATTACGCTGATTGCCGGCCTGCTCGGCGCCTGTACCAGCGTGACCCGCGAAATCGAGTCCGAACCCACCGTCACCTCCGCCGGCATCCTGGCCTTTCGCGATATATGCCTGAAGTCTGCCCCTTCCTTCAACGGAGCTGAAACCGCTGCCCGCGAACATGGCATCGGTGTCCTGACCGATGCCGGATTCGCCAGGATGGGCATGAACCAGGACCAGACCCTGGGAGTCCAGGTACAGGCCAACAAGGAATGCGCCGTCACGACCCCGAGCCAGAACGACAGCTCCCTGACCCGGCAGTTTCTCGGCGTTGCCGGCAAGTTCTCCAGTACGGCGCTGGGGCAGACCCTCCCCGCCCGGCTTACCATCGATGGCCAGGCATACCTGCTGATGCACGATCGGCGTGGCGGCGAAGCCTATGTGATGCTCAAGGCGCCTTGAGCCTGCGGCTGCCGCGCACTCCCGGTTCCTGGCGAATGGTTCGCGGTGCCGGGTCCTGGGTGGCCAGCAAGCGGAGCAGGCTGGCGCCCTCCATCGGCTTGTAGAACAGGTAACCCTGGGCAGCGACCACACCCAACCGTTGCAGGTGCGCCCGCTGCACCGGGGTCTCGACGCCTTCGGCCACCAGTTCCAGCTCAAGGGAGCGGGCCAGTTGCGCCACCGCCTCGATGATCCGGCTTTGCTTGGTTCCCAGGGCGTTGCCGATCAATCCTGCATCGAGCTTGACCTGGCTGAAGGGCATGTCCGCCAGGCGGGTGATCGACGAATGCCCGCTGCCGAAGTCATCGAGGGACAGGCGCACTCCACTGTTCACCAGGACGCTGATGTTCTCGATGCTCGGCATGTCCAGGGCCAGGGCCTCGCGCTCGGTAATCTCCAGGGTGACCTGGCCGGCCGGTACTGCGGCGGCTTCGATCCGCTGCAGCACCTGCCGGGCGAACTCGGGGTCGCACAGTTGGCTGGCCTCGACGTTGTAGGAAAACACCAGATCCGGCCCCTTGCGGGCCTGCAACTGGCGCTGCAGTTCCAGGCCCTGTTGCAGCAGGCTGTGGAACAGCTGTCGATGGTGGTCAGGGTGGTCGAACAGGCCCAGAAAGGCCGCAGGCCCCAGCACGCCCCGGCTCGGGTGCAACCAGCGAACCAGGGCTTCGGCCCCGGTGATGCGCCGGGTCTTGAGACACACCTGGGGCTGGAAAAAAGGCACGATCTGGCGCTGCTCAAGCGCCTGGAGGGCATCCGCCTGCGAGACCTGCCGGTCCGGCAGCCGTGGCTGGCGGTTCTGGCCGGCCATTCTGGATTTGAAGGCCAGGGCCTTGAGCAGCATTTCGCCGAACCGTGGCGCATCCAGCTCATCGAAACTGCCCAGGCAGTGCTTGCCCGAGTGCCCACGGAAGTTGGCCAGCCCCCAGCGGACCGAGGCCTCCAGTGCTTCGCTCTCGATCATCGAGAAAACCCCGTAGTGCTCGCAGAGCCGGCGCAGGTAATGGATCGCCGCAGAAGACGGCAAGGAGTCGCAGATCACCAGGTCCGGGGATTGCGCACAGGGAGGAAAACAGGCCCAGTCGCGGTCGCTGCAAATCACCTGGAGCTGGACGAATGCCGCGCTTCCCAGCAGCCGTGAGAAACGCCGGACCCTGAAGGTGCTCGAACACAACAGCAATACGTTCAGGGTCTGCATGGCCAGCGGCTCCGGGCAAAAATCCATGCTAGCCAAACCACCACCCGGCTGGACTCAAGACACTTCTTGAATAGAGGTAGGAAAAATCTCGGGGCAGGCCAGTACCCGCAAAGGCTCCAGTCCCGTGAAAGCCTGGCTGCTAACCGACAGGCATCTGGCTCGCCGCCGTGCCCGACAAAGCAGCAATTTCGCCCCGTAGCCATTGCAGCCCAGGTGCCTGTTGCTGTTGGCGATGCCAGATCAGGCTGACCTGCACCGGCGATGCCAGCAGGGGCAAGCTGGCGATGCGAATCGGCAGCAGCGCGGCGAAATGCTCTGCCAGGTGACGCGGTACCGTGCCCAGGAGATCGGACTGGGCGACGATCAGCGGAATGCTCAGGTAGTTGGGCACGAACAGCTGTACCTGGCGCTGGACGCGCGCCGAGCCCAGGACGATTTCCAGCGGCGAGCCACGTCCGCCACGATCGGGAATCGCCACATGCCGGCACCCCTGGTAGGCCGCCAGGTCCAGTCGCGGTTCGAAGGCCGGATGCCCGGCACGACCGATCACCACCAGATGTTCTTCCAGCAAGGGCTGGTAGCACAGGTCCGGGTTGTCGAAATACAGGTAGTCCACCGCCAGGTCGAGCATCCCTGCGCTCAGCCAGGCGGCCAGCGAGTCGGCGCTGTCGCTGCGTACGGCCAGGCGAATCCGCGGCGCCACGTGCTGCAAGCGCTGGGACAACGCCGGCAACAAGCGAGCCTGGGCGTAGTCGTTCATCGACAGGGTGAACAGCTGGTCGGCCGCCGCCGGGTCGAACTCGGCGGAGGGGTCCAGGCCCTGTTGCAGCAGATGCAGGGCCTGGCGCACCGCAATGTGCAGGCTCTGGGCCCGGGAAGTGGGCTGCATGCCACGGGCGGTACGGATGAACAGCGGCTCGTCCAGGTGCCGGCGCAGGCGCGCCAGGGCATTGCTCACCGCAGGTTGGCTGAGGTTCAGGCGCACCGCTGCCCGAGACAGGTTCTGTTCCTGCATCAAGGCGTCGAACACCCGCAACAGGTTGAGGTCCAGGCGCTGCAGATTCAGCTTCATGAATAGGGCCTACTCCGGTTATCCATGACCTGGATAATCTGCAGCCCGTGCTTCACGTGTCAATGATCGCCGTCCGCTCCCCGGCAACGTTCTCGGGCACCGGGCTGCCAAGGTGCCGTTTTGGCAGGAAGCAACGCGCCGCCAAGCCGCACGTCAGGGCACCGAGGCCAAAGAGCACCAGCAGTTCAGGCTGATAGTCGCTGAAGCCCACTTTCCCGGACTCCCTGACCACAAGCGCAATGAGCGGCAACACCCACAAGGCCGCGAGACTGCCACCGACCAGCGCCAGTACGCCACAGGCGCGTGGGCTGCGACGAACCTTGAGCAACATCACCATCAGGGCCAACCCCAGGGCCGGCAAGAGGAACAGCAACTGGGCCATCAGTGGCGCCAGGATCGGCACCAGCATCAACTCGCCCCCTCTCACTTCACCGATCAAGCGTGGGTTGCTGGCCAGGTGCGCCAGGAGCGCGACGAACTGGTAGAGACCAGCGACCAGGCCGGCCACCAGGGGGCAGAAAAAGAACCCCAGAAACACCCGGCGTCGCGGGTAACCGATTCCATCCAAGGCTTGCGTCTCGGGTTTGTGAGGCACAGCGTCAGGCAATGACAAAAAGACGCTCCCGTCCGACTCTCTCGTCGGCCCTTTGTGCATAACCTGCATCCGCCCGGAGTACCGCGGTGAAGCACTCGATCAGGCGCTGCACATGGGCATCCAGCCGCTCGGGTATCAGGCTCTGGACATCCTCCAGCTCGCAGCCCTGAAGCACCAGCTCGCTCAGTTCGTCGGGCAGGCCCTTGGCCCGCAAGATGCTTGCAGTCCCTGGCGTGAACACCATCCTCTCGGCCTCTTCCAGAGCAATGGCCCCGGCGCGCAATGCGCACAGCGAACCGATTGCCAGCGTACAGATCAGCCGAGTGGCCTCGTCCCTGCCAAGGGCCTGCACAAGCAATGAAACATCCTTCACTGGATACCGCTCCAAACGAACCTGAAGGGCAGGATTCTCCAACACGCGCAGCAGACGCGGCAAGCGTCCTGGCCCATCCTGCCCCCAAGCCAAGCCCCTCCGCCGAACCCCGCAAATGCCCTGGAGCGCACTGCATCCGGCCTCAGCTGCCGAGCCGACAGTCTTCAGCTTGATGAATATTGCTCATTCCCACTATCCATTGGCTGGATAATTAACCGCCGGCTACGCTGCTGCCCAACAAGAACAGCAACGGGAGCGACACCGTGCGCGATACCACCCAGCATTTTCGCCAGCAATACCGGGCTGCGGTCAGTCCGCGCTACAACCCCTGGCTTCACGGCGGTTTTGTCCTGGCCTATGGCCTGCTGTGCATCGCCCTGCTGTGGAGCACCCTGGACCGGGTGCAGCCGCTGGAATGGCTGGCGGTACCGCTGGCCCTGCTGTTCTTCAACCTGTGCATCTACGTGGTGCACCGCTGGCTGGGGCATCACAAGCAGCGTTTTGCCCGGATGTTCTACGCCCGGCATACCGGTGATCACCACAGTTTCTTCACCCCTGGGCTGATGACCTACGAAGGCCGCCGGGACTGGCGGGTGATCCTGTTTCCGGCGTGGCTGATCGTGCTCCACAGCCTGCTGTTCGCCCTGCCGCTGTGGGGCATGCTGGGCTTGTGGAACGCCAACGTCGCGGCGCTGTTCGCCAGTTGCACGGTGATCGGCTACCTGGCCTACGAGATCTTCCATGCCTGCGAACACCTGCCGGCCAGTCACCCTCTGGCACGCCTGCCCTGGATTCGCCAGATGCGGCACCTGCACGAACTGCATCACCGCCGCGACCTGATGCAGGAACGCAACTTCAATATCGTGCTGCCGCTGATGGACTGGCTGTTCGGCACCCTGTACTGGCAAGCGCAAGACACTCCGGTGCCGTCCCACTCCCTCACCAGGTCCACGCCCATGACTCGCATGCAGCACCAGGTCGACATTCCCCGCAGCAGCGCCGATACCCTGGCCTATGCCGCCAGCCCACGGTGCTGGCCGCAATGGCACCCCTCGTCGCTCAAGGTCCAGGGCGCTGATGGCCCCCTGGCGGCAGGCCAGGGTTTCGAGGAAGACATCCACGCCGGCGGACGCAGCGGCCACCTGAGCTGGCGGGTCGAGGAGTACCTGCCGGGCCAGCGCTGGCGCGCTACAGCCCGGGGCGATCATGGTCTATGGTTGCAGGTCACCTACGAATGCCAGCCCCTGGCAAACGGCCACAGCCGTTTCGTGCGGACCCTGGAGTACCGCTTCGACAGCCTGCTGATGCGCCTGGGTAGTCGGCTGTTATTCAAGCGACGGATAGAACAGGAGTCCGCCGCCTCGATGCAGGCATTGTGCAAAATGGCCCAGCAAGCCATTGCCCAGAAGCCCGCCGTCCCGGCAGGCAGCCCGTCCTGAACCGGACACAGACAGGAGTCACTGCATGAACCAGATCGCCCCTCGCCGCTTCGGTGCCGGCCGGATCATCCTGCTGCTGGTCGTCGCCATCCTGGCCTTCCTGCTGCTGGCGCCGACCCAGGTCCAGCCGGTGGCCTGGAACCCCGCACCGGCCCCCTCGCTGAGCCAGGGCCCGTTCGCCGAGAACCACAAGCTCAAGGCGGTACAGGCCGTTGGAGCCAGGGACATCGCCGGCCCCGAAGCCCTGTTGCTGGAACATGACCAGTTGATCGCCGGCCTGCACGACGGCCGAGTGATCCAGACCAGCCTCGACGGCACGGCACTCAAGGTGCTGGCCAATACCGGTGGCCGGCCCTTGGGCCTGGCCCGGCATCCGGATGGCCGCTTGATCGTCGCCGATGCCATCAAGGGCCTGCTGGCCCTGGACGACCAGGGCCAGGTGCATCCCCTGAGCAGCGAGGCCAATGGCCTGAAGTTCGGTTTCACTGACGATGTCGCGGTGGATGCTGCCGGACGCTATGCGTACTTCAGCGATGCCAGCAGCCGCTGGGGTTACGGCCACGACGGCGAAGCGGTGATCGAGCACGGCGGCGACGGCCGACTGTTGCGCTACGATTTCCAGAGCGGTCGCACCGAAGTCCTGCTGGACGGGCTGGAGTTCGCCAATGGCATCGCCCTGGGGCCGGACGAAGCCTTTGTCCTGGTCAATGAAACCGGGGCCTATCGCATCAGCCGCTACTGGCTCAAGGGAGACAAGGCCGGCCAGCACGACCTGTTCATCGACAACCTGCCAGGCCTGCCGGACAACCTCAGCTTCAATGGTCGCGACCGGTTCTGGGTAGCCTTGTATGCGCCGCGCAATTCGCTGCTGGACGGCACCGCGCCCTATCCGTTCGTGCGCAAGATGCTGGTGCGGGCGATGCTGGTCCTGCCCAAGCCGGTGGAGAAACGCGGCTTCGTGCTGGGGCTGGACACCCAGGGCCGGGTGATCGCCAACCTGCAGGACGGCAGCAGCGGCAACTACTCGCCGATCACCACGGTGCGCGAATACGGGGACGCGTTGTACCTGGGTTCCCTGAGTGCCCGGCACATGGCGCGCCTGCCGTTGCAGGAGGCCCTGGCTGGCGAACGTTGAACGCCCGGCCCGCAGGGGCGTGCGGCGAACTCGGGTGGGTTGAAGGTCCTGCGGACCTTGGCGCAGCCTCGCAGGCTCGGCAGCGGCTACAACAGCTTCGTGTAGCCGCTGCCCAAGGCTGCGCATGACCGCGCAGCGGGCACCAGATGAATCAGCCCAAACGCTGACCTGCGGCCGCTGCACGACCGGTCGCAGACGCGGTAGCTTGGTTGAGTTGAAGGCGGCCTGTGGCCTGGCCACAGGCGCGATGGACGGGAGGTCAGGAGCGGGCGGTGAGTTTCTGGGAGATCTCGTCCTTGATCAGCAGGCGTCGTTCCTTGAGTTTCCTTACTTCGTCGTCTGCGGCAGCCGCAGCTTCGGCCTTGAGCACCTGGTCGTCGATACTGTTGTATTTGTCGAACAGGGCATTGAGGTGGGGATCCTCGGCACGACGCTGTTGAATGTCTTCTTTGCTGCAGCTCAGGTCCTGGTAAAGATCGTGGGTCACCGGCATGGAACACCTCCGTGGTTGATCGGTAGCAGGGGCGCCGTGACGCCCCTGCCAGTCATCAGCATGGCCTTGGCCCCCCGGGTCTGTCGACCGTCAATCAGACCAGCGGTAACCGTTCGTCGCCATCGGCTGTCCTGGATCAATCCCCAGCCAGGGCTGCGGCCAGGAAGGGCGCGGTGCGGCTGTCACCCTGCCGGGCCAGCTGCTCGGGCGTGCCACAAGCCACCAGGCGGCCTCCCTCATCCCCTGCTCCGGGACCGATGTCGATGACCCAGTCAGCCTGGGCCACCACGCGCATTTCGTGCTCGACCACCACCAGGCTGTGCCCTGCCGCCACCAGCTTGTCCAACTGCTCCAGCAGGCGATCCACATCCCGAGGGTGCAGGCCGGTGGTGGGTTCGTCCAGCACATACAGGGTCGCGCCCCGGGCATTGCGTTGCAGCTCGGTGGCCAGCTTGATGCGCTGCGCCTCGCCGCCGGACAGCTCAGTCGCCGGCTGGCCCAGGCGCAGGTAATCCAGGCCGATATCGCGCAGCACTTCCAGGGCGCGGCGGATGCCCGGTTGCTCGGCGAAGACTGGCAAGGCCTGCTCGACACTCAACTGCAGCACCTGGGCGATGTTCAAGCCCTGCCAGGTCACGGCCAGGGTCTGGGGGTTGTAGCGCGCGCCATGGCAGGTCGGGCACGGGGCGAAGACGCTGGGCATGAACAGCAATTCGACGCTGACAAAACCCTCGCCCTCACAGGCCGGGCAACGCCCCTTGGCCACGTTGAAGGAAAACTGCCCGGCATCAAACCCCCGTTCCCGGGCCTCGGGGGTCGCGGCGAACAGCTTGCGCACATGATCGAACAGCCCGGTGTAGGTCGCGAGATTGGAGCGCGGGGTGCGGCCGATGGGTTTCTGGTCCACCTGCACCAGGCGCTTGATCTGCTCCATGCCGGCCACCACCCGGCCGCCGCTGCTGACCGGCGCGTCGTCCTCCAGGTCCAGCGCCGGGGCTTCGTCGCCGACCGATGCCTTGCCCAGGTGCGCACCCACCAACTCCAGCAGGGCCTGGCTCACCAGGCTCGACTTGCCGGAACCGGAAACCCCGGTCACCGCCGTGAAACAGCCCAGGGGAAACTCGGCGTCCAGCGCCTTGAGGTTATTGCGAGTGATGCCGGCAAGGCGCAGCCAACCCTGGGGCGAACGCGGAGTCCGCCGGGGCGGCGCCTGTTCGGCGAACAGGTAGGCCCGGGTCTGGGATTGCGCCACATCGACCAAGCCTGCCGGCGGCCCGCTGTACAGCACCTGGCCGCCCCGCTCTCCCGCCGCCGGGCCGACATCCACCAGCCAGTCGGCGCGGCGCATGGTCTGCACATCGTGCTCCACCACGAACAGCGAGTTGCCGGCGGCCTTGAGCCGCTGCAAGGCCGTGAACAGCGCCTCGGCATCGGCCGGGTGCAGGCCCGCCGACGGCTCGTCCAGCACATAGATCACCCCGAACAGTTGCGAACCCAGCTGGGTCGCCAGGCGCAGGCGCTGCAACTCGCCGGAGGACAGGCTCGGCGTGCTGCGCTCCAGGGCCAGGTAACCCAGGCCGAGGTCGGTCAGGGTGCTGACTCGCTCCAGCAGGTCCTGGGCGATGCGCTGGGCGGCCAGGCGTTTTTCCGGGGACAGGTTCGGCGTATGCCGCACATCCGGCGCCCCGCGATGTTCAGGAGCCCCCTGGGCATGCCGTTGCTGGCGCGCGGCGCGGGTCTGCGCAGGGCTCAGCACCTGATCATCGGCCGCCGCCTGCTCCAGGTAATCCGCCGCCGCCACCGGCCGCAACACCTCGGCCAGCTGCAGCAGTGGCAGGCGCGCCAGCTCGCCGATATCCAGCCCGGCGAAGGTTACCCCCAGGGCCTCGCGCTTGAGGCGCTTGCCCTCGCACAGCGGGCATGGGCTGCCGCGCATGAACTGCGACACGCGCTTTTTCATCAGCGCGCTCTGGGTATGGGTGAAGGTGTGCAGCACGTAGCGCCGGGCGCCGCTGAAGGTGCCCATATAGCTGGGCTCCTGTTTGCGTGCAAGGGCTTCGCGGGTCTGCTCCGGGGTCAGCCCGGCGTAAACCGGCGCCGTGGGGGTCTGTTCGGTGAAAAGAATCCAGTCGCGCTGTTTCTTCGGCAGTTCGCGCCAGGGGATGTCGACGTCGTAGCCCAGGGTCACCAGGATGTCCCGCAGGTTCTGTCCCTGCCAGGCCAGGGGCCAGGAGGCAATGGCGCGCTGGCGGATGGTCAGTGAAGGGTCGGGGACCATGCTCGCTTCGTCGACCTCGTACACCCGGCCCAGGCCATGGCACTGCGGGCAGGCACCCTGGGGCGTGTTCGGCGAGAAATCCTCGGCATACAGCATCGGCTGCCCCGGTGGGTAGCTGCCGGCCCGGGAATAGAGCATGCGCACCAGGCTGGACAAGGTGGTCACACTGCCCACCGATGAGCGCGTGCTGGGGCTGCCGCGCTGTTGCTGCAGGGCCACCGCTGGCGGCAAGCCATCGATGCTGTCAACGTCCGGCACCCCGACCTGGTCGATCAGGCGCCGGGCGTAGGGCGCCACCGACTCGAAGTAACGGCGCTGGGCCTCGGCGTACAGGGTCGAGAATGCCAGGGACGACTTGCCCGACCCGGACACGCCACTGAACACCACCAGCGCATCCCGGGGAATGTCCACGTCGACATTGCGCAGGTTGTGCTCGCGGGCACCACGCACCCGGACGAAGCCGGAATGGTGGACCGGTGCCGCGCCGGCCTGGGAATTTGAGGAGCTATCTGAGGAGCTATTTGAGAGCCCATCTGAGGAGCGATCGGAAGGGCTATCGGACGGAGAAGTCATGGGCCTGCCTTGTCTGGGAAACCGCGAAGTGTGAGGAGCGCCGACCGCCGATCATCACACACTCCCCAGGGCCCGGGGCAAGCCTGCGCGCCGACGGATCTTCAGCGTCCCGCCGGGCGCTGGCCACCTTGCTCCGCAACCAGCCCGGCATGCCGAAGGTCGTAGCGCAGCTCGGCGACCAGCTCGCAGATGGCCCGCGCACTGGTCAGCGAGCGCGTGGCGATGCCGGTCACGAACAGGTCGACACGACCGCTGGCCGGATCGCAGATACGCACGGTCATGGCACCGTCGTGACCGATGGTGCATTGGCAATGCAAGGGCAGGAAACTGGTTTCGATGATTCTGCGCAGTTCGAGGGCTGAGATCACGGCAGAGGATCCAAAAAGGGTTGAAGGAAAAAACCGCGCAAGACAAGCATCATTATGGTGGGATCAGGCGGTCAGCGCCCCTGTCCTTGGTCACCGGCAAAACAGTACAAGTTCATTCAATTTGGTACAGCGTAGAAGCTTGCCGCCAGTTTGTCGCCGGACCCATGGCTTTTTTATGCGCTCCGTCACATCGACGCCATCAGCTCCCCAGCAACGAACGCACCATGGCGTTCAGGTCATCGGGTCCGTAGGGCTTGCCCAGCAGGTGCGTGTCCGGGCTGAGCAGGTGGTCGCGCGCGATCAGGTCGCGGGTATGGCCGGAGGTGAACAGCACCGCGATCGGCGGGACCTGGGCCTTGGCCCAGGTGGCAAGGTCGGTGCTCTTGATCAGGCCGGGCATCACCACGTCAGTGAAGATCAGGTCGACCTCGAGCCCATCCATCAACAGCTGCATGGCGGCATCACCGCTGGCCGCCGTGCGTACCCGATAACCGTCGAGCTGGAGCATGTCCACGGCAGCAGTGCGCACCTCGGCGTTGTCCTCCACCACCAGGATGCGTTCCTGGCCGGAGGGCACCTGGCGGCCTGGCCGGTGGAGCCCGACGGCTTCCCGGCCGACGCAGCGGGCGAAGTACATCTGCACCCGGGTCCCCCGCTCGGGGCTGCTGAAGATCTCTACATGGCCGCCACTCTGCT
Organism: Pseudomonas sp. L5B5; assembly: GCF_020520285.1. Lineage (NCBI taxonomy): Bacteria > Pseudomonadati > Pseudomonadota > Gammaproteobacteria > Pseudomonadales > Pseudomonadaceae > Pseudomonas > Pseudomonas sp. L5B5. The sequence continues at coordinate 6,790,269 of NZ_CP084742.1, read as the reverse complement.
TGACGAACCCGAACACCATGCTCAACCCCAGGCCGGTGCCCTGGCCTTCGGTCTTGGTGGTGAAGAAGGGCTCGAAGGCCTGTTCGAGCACCGCGGCCGACATGCCGCCACCGCTGTCGGCCACGCTCAGGCACAGGTACTGGCCGGGCTCGATGTCCTTGCCGACGCAGTCGTCGTGCCCCAGCATCCGGTTCTCGACGCGAATCTGGATGGTGCCCTCGCCGCCCATGGCATCCCGGGCGTTGAGCATCAGGTTGAGTACCGCGTTTTCCAGCTGGTTGCGATCGACATGGATGCACCAGGGCGCCTCGGGCAGTTGCACCTCGATGCGGATGGTTTCCCCCAGGGCGCGTTGCAACAGTTCACCCAGGTCTTCATACAGGTGGCGCGGATCGTAGACCGCCGGAGACAGCGGCTGGCGCCGGGCGAAGGCCAGCAGCTGGGCCGACAGCTTGGCCCCCCGCTCCACCGCTGCCAGCGCGGCACCGGTGCGCCGCTGCACATTGGCGTTGTCCGGTTCGTGACGGGCCAGCAGGTGCAGGTTGCCGGAGATCACCTGCAGCAGGTTGTTGAAGTCATGGGCCACGCCGCCAGTGAGGCCGCCAATGGCTTCGAGCTTCTGCGCCTGGCGCAACTGCTCCTCGGCACTCAAGCGCGCGTCGACTTCCTCCACCACCCGCTGTTCCAGGTCACGAGTCAACTGGCGCAGAGATTCTTCGGCGATCTTGCGCTCCTGGATATCGATCAGCACCCCGGGAAAGCGCAGGGCCTGGCCCTGGTCGTCGAGCTCGCAGCGACCACAGGCCAGCACCCAGTTGTAGCTGCCGTCGGCACGCCGCACCCGGTATTCGGCGCTGTAAGGGCCGCCATGGGTCAGGCTGTAGTCCACCAGCTCACGGATGCGTGGCAGGTCGTCGGGATGGATACGGCTTTCGGCGATGGCAATCGGCAGGTCCTCCAGGGACTGCCCTGCCGGGTAGGAAAAGGTCCGGGCAAAACGCTCATCGCTGGAGAACACCTGGTGCTTGATGTCCCACACGAAAGAGCCCAGCAAGGCACCGGCGTTCAAGGCCAGCTGGACCCGTTCGTTCTCTGCCCGGTAAGCCGCCTCGGCGGCCTGCCGGCGCTGTTCGGAAATCACGTGGGCGGTGGTTTCCACAACGATGGCGATGACCCCGGCCGGTGCCTGGTCGTCACCTGCCACGGGGCTGTAGTAGAGGTCCAGCCAGACACTTTCCGGGTCGCCATTGCGCAGCAGCACCAGTTCCTTGTTGTGATAGGTCAGGGTGCCGCCGTTCAGGCAGGTGTTCATCACTGCACGATTGAATTCGGCCACCTCCGGCCAGCCGCGCTCCACCGCGCACCCGAGCAGGTAAGGATGACGTCCGCCCGCGAATACCGCATAGGCGTCGTTGTAGATCATGTACCCCAGGGGGCCCCAGAGCATCACCATCGGCACTGGCGAACCCAGCATCAGTTGCACCGTGCTGCACAGGCTGTGGCTCCAGTGCTGCAGCGAGCCGAGGCTGGTCTGGGACCAGTCGAAGGCGCGGATGCGCCCGGCCATCTCGCCTTTCCAGCCCTGGCACCCGTGATGATCGGATAAGAACGGCATGAACGGACTCTGCGAAAAACGTGGCATGACTTGAGTGGGCAAAGGACCGCACGCACTCTCCGAAGTCTTGGAGCATGGCCCGGGCCAATGGTTTCAGGGTTTTCGCCGCAAGACCTGCCCCCCAGGCAAACTGAGCCAGGCAAGGCTGAATAAACAGGATAGGCGATGGCGACCAGTCCGGGCGGCGGCTCGCGGCCGCCGCCCGGCAGAGAGCGGGTTGCCCGCTCCCGGATCAGTCGGTGCCGTATTTCGGTGAATGCGGACCGTACAGCAGGCCGTTGTGTTGCCCGGCCGACAGCAAGCGCTGGCTGGTGATGCCGGCGATCGGATGGCCGGCATCGGTGGAGGTGTTGATGATCTGCTTCACCGCAGCGGTAATCAGCATGCCCACCAGGCCACCGCTATTGTTGTTGCCTTCCTCGCTGGAGGCCCGGGCCGTGCCGGTCCACAGCGTGGTGCCGGTCTTGAGGTCGACCAGGGTCGCGCTGGCGGTGACCGCGGTCTCGCTGCTGATCAGCATGTAGCTGGTGCCGTACTCCTTGACGGTGATGTACAGGCCGGCATCGGCGCCGAAGATTTCGTTGAGCTTGGCAGGCGGCAGGCCATGGATGTCCGCCGGGTTGGTCAGGCCGTTGTGGCGGAAGGTTTCATCCACCACCGCAATGGGCATCACGTAGTAACCGGCCTCGGCCAGGGGCAAGGTCACCTGGGACAGCATGCTGTAGGTGGCCTTGATGTCCGGCGATTCATTGAGCGGTGGCAGCACCAGGATCGACTTCGGCCGGGCCTGCTTGTAGGCCGCGTAGTCCACCGTCTTGGGGGCTGCGCAGCCCACCAGCAGGCTGACGGCCAACAGGCCCAGGAGGTTGCGCAAGGTCGGCAGGTTCATTGGGCAGCCCCCTGCTTGGCGCTCTTGAGCAGCATGTCCATGTACTTCGCCGATTCCGGGAACAGCGCCTTCTCGGTATTGAACTGCTGCACCATCTGGTCATCCTTGCCCAGGCCGGCGTAGAGCATGCCCAGGTGTGCGTGGTATCCCGGTGGCACTGCCTTGCCGGTGGACTTGATCTTCTGCAGGTCGCGCTCCAGCGCCTCGATCTGGGCCTCGCGGGCGCCTTCGCCCTTGAAATACTCGTAGGTCTGGGTCTGGTAGCTTTCCCACTGGTACAGCGTCTTCGGCGCGCTGCAGCCGGCCAGCAATACGCAGCCCAGCACGGCAGCGGCCATCACTGGCCGGGCCATCATCGTCTTGAACATGTGTGCACTTTCCCTGTTGGCAGTGGTGATCAGCGGCCCGGTTTCCAGGCTCCGGCGTCGATGGCCTCGACCATGCGGTTGACGGCCTCGCGCATGGCCAGGTCCAGGACCTTGCCGTTGAGGGTCGAGTCGTAGGAGGCCGTGCCGCCGAAGCCGATCACTTCGCGGTTGGACAGCGCGTACTCGCCGGCGCCCTGGGTCGAATAGACCACTTCGGAGGTGCTGATGTTGACGATGTTCAAGGCCACCTTGGCGTAGGCCACCTGGGTCTTGCCACGGCCGAGGATGCCGAACAGCTGGTGGTCGCCGGTTTCCTTGCGACCGAACTCGGTGACGTCGCCAGTCACCACGAAATCCGCGCCCTTGAGTTTTTGCGCCTGGCCCTTGATCACCGCTTCCTGCTGGATCTCGCCCATGTTGTCGCGGTCCAGCACGCTGAAACGGTTGGTCTGCTGCAGATGAGTGATGAGGATGGTCTTGGCCTGGCCGCCGAGACGGTCGACGCCATCGGAGAAAATCCCGCGCATGTAGCTGGAACGGTTGTCGAACTTGCCCACCGCCATCGGAACCCGGACGCCGCTCCAGACCTGGCTGGCGCTCTGGACTTTTTCCACCGGCAAGGCCCGGGAGCTTTCCGTGGCACAACCGCTCATACCTGCCAGCACCGCCACTGCAGTGCCTGACAACAGCAACTTCGAGATCACTCTCACTCTATGTTCCTTCTTGAGTATCCATTGAACGCGTTTTCACCCCGCCACACTGCATCGAAGCCGGACTGTGCGGGCTGCGAAGTGGCAGGCAGGATGCTCTGAAACGGGATGCGAAGGCATCATCGGCGGCGATTATGCCAAAGCGATATCACGTCGAAAAGGAATAAAAATCATTAATGCTTGGCTGTGGCCGCTGCCGCAAGCCGCCCAGCAACGTGCTGATCTTCAGAGTGCCGACGGTCCGGCGGGAGATGGCCAAGCAAGGCCCTGCGGGCCTTTTCGCAGCCTCGCCTGGGCTCGACAGCGGCTACATCGGTATTGGCTTCGTGTAGCCGCTGCCGCAGGCTGCGTACGACCCGCAGGGGCGCGGCGATCTTGAATGGGCTGAAGGTCCTGCGGACCTTGGCGCAGCCTCGCCTGGGCTCGACAGCGGCTACATCAGTATTCGCTTCGTGGAGCCGCTGCCGCAGGCTGCGTACGACCCGCAGGGGCGCGGCGATCTCGAATGGGTTGAAGGTCCTGCGGACCTTGGCGCAGCCTCGCAGGCTCGACAGCGGCTACACCGGTATTGGCTTCGTGGAGCCGCTGCCGCAGGCTGCGCATGGCCCGCAGGGGCGCGGCGATCTTGGGTGAGGACAGGGCTCCAGGCCAGATCCGTCAGCGAAAGTCCCGGCTGCGCACATTGATGCCGTCCAGCAGCAGGGTCAGGTCGCTCAGTCGCCCGGCCACCAGGTGGCGTACCCCACCCTCGCTTTCCAGGATGCCGTCGACCTTGAGCAACTGCGACCCCACCAGCACCCTGCGTTGGCGCTCAGCCAGGTCGCGCCAGACCACCACATTGAGGTTGCCGAATTCGTCTTCCAGGGTGACGAAGGTCACCCCGCTGGCGGTCCCCGGACGCTGGCGTCCGGTCACCAGCCCGGCCACGCTCACCGGCCGTCCGTGCTCCAGCGCCTGCAGGTCGCGGGAGCTGCGGCAGCGTAGGGCCGCGAGCTGCGGCCTGAGCAAGGCCAGGGGATGCGGGCCCAGGGTGGTGCCCAGGCTGAGGTAGTCGGCATGCAGGTCTTCGCCGACACTGGGCCGAGGCAGCTCCACCGGGGCATCTTCCCGGGCAGGCAGGTCGGCGAACAACCCCAGTTGCTTCTCCACGCCCGCCACATCCCAGCGGGCCTGGAACCGATCCCGGGCCAGGCCGCGCAAGGCCCCGGCATCGGCCAGAAGCTCCAGGGCCCGCAGATCGAGCCGGGCCCGCTCCCCCAGGTCGGCGACATCGACAAAGACCTGCTGGCGCCGGACCTGCTCGATGCGCAGGGCATCCTCCTGGCGAAACCCCTTGATCATCCGCAATCCCAGGCGCAGGGCCGGCTGCCCGGAGGCGGTGCAAACGACAGCATTCGACAGCCCTGCACGCGCGACCGGTTCATCAGGGCCGGGCCGACCAACGATCGGCTCCAGGCTGCAATCCCAGGCGCTGGCACCCACGTCCACGGGGAGGATCTGCAAGCCATGGCGGCGGGCATCCTGGAGGATCTGGTCCGGGCTGTAGAAACCCATGGGCCAGCTGTTGATCAGGGCGCAGGCAAAGGCCGCCGGTTCGTGGCACTTGAGCCAGCAGCTGGTGTAGGTCAGCAGGGCGAAACTGGCGGCATGGGACTCGGGAAAACCATAGCTGCCAAAACCCTTGATCTGCTCGAAGATCTGCGCCGCGAATTCCTCGCTGTAGCCTTTGCTCTTCATGCCCAGGCGCAATCGCTCGCGATGCGGCTCCAGGCCACCGTGCCGTTTCCAGGCCGCCATGGAGCGGCGCAACTGGTCGGCTTCACCCGGGGTGTACTTGGCCGCAACCACCGCGATCTGCATCACCTGCTCCTGGAACAGCGGCACCCCCAGGGTGCGCACCAGCACCTCTTCAAGCTCAGGCGAGGGATAGGTCACCGGCTCCTTGCCATCGCGCCGACGCAGATAGGGATGAACCATGCCGCCCTGGATCGGCCCGGGCCGCACGATGGCCACCTCGATCACCAGGTCGTAGAACTTCTTCGGCTTGAGCCGGGGCAGCATCGACATCTGCGCCCGCGACTCGATCTGGAACACGCCGATGGTGTCGGCCCGGCCGATCATCGCGTAGGTCGCGGGGTCTTCGCCGGGAATGCTGGCGAGGCTGTAGCGCTCGCCACGATAACCGTGGATCAGGTCGAAACAGCGGCGGATGGCGCTGAGCATGCCCAGGGCCAGGATATCCACCTTGAGCAGGCCGACCATGTCCAGGTCGTCCTTGTCCCACTGGATCACCGTGCGCTCGGCCATGCTGGCGTTCTCCACCGGCACCAGGCTGTCCAGTGGCTGCTCGGAAATCACGAAGCCGCCGGGGTGCTGGGACAGGTGCCGGGGGAAACCGATCAGTTGCCCGGTCAGGCTCAGGACCCGGCGCAGCACCGGGCTCTCGGGGTCGAAACCGGCTTCGCGCAGGCGCTCGACGCTCGGTGGCGTATCGCTCCAGCGGCCACAGCAGTCGGCCAGGGCGTTGATCTGGTCCGGTGGCAGGCCCAGGGCCTTGGCCACATCGCGCACCGCCCCGGCACCGTGATAGGTACTGACCACTGCGGTCAGCGCCGCACGGTGCCGGCCATAACGGCGGAACACGTACTGCAGTACCTCTTCGCGGCGCTCGTGCTCGAAGTCGACGTCGATGTCCGGCGGCTCGTTGCGCTCCCTGGAGAGAAACCGCTCGAACAGCATCACCGAGCGGTCCGGGTCGATCTCGGTGATGCCCAAGACGAAACACACCACCGAGTTGGCTGCCGAGCCGCGCCCCTGGCAGAGAATGTACTGCTCGCGGGCGAACGCGACGATGTCATGCACGGTGAGAAAGTAACTCTCGTAGCCAAGCTCGCCGATCATCTCCAGTTCTTTGTCGATCTGCCCCAGCACCTTGGCCCGGGCCCCGGCCGGCCAGCGCCGGGCGATGCCGCGCTGGACCAGGACCCGCAACCACGAGCCGGCGTCATGTCCCTCGGGCACCAGCTCCCGGGGGTACTGGTAACGCAACTGGCCCAGGTCGAAACAACAGCGCCCGGCGATGACCAGCGACTCCTCGAGCAACGCCTGGGGATACAGGCCCTGCAACACCTCCAGCGGCCGCAGGTGGCGTTCGCCATTGGCGAACAGACGCTGCCCGGCCTCGGCCACCGGCAGGTGATGGCGGATCGCGGTCATGGTGTCCTGCAAGGCCCGGCGCCCACGCACATGCATGTGCACATCGCCGCAAGCGACCGTTGGCAGATCCAGCTGCCGGGCCAGGGCCAGCCGCTGTTGCAACTGCCGGGCATCGTCCTGGCCGCAGTGCAGCTCCACCGCCAGCCACAGCCGCCCGGGGAACACCTGCTGCAACCAGAGGCCTGGCCCGGGATCGCCAGTTTCATCGGCCAGCCACAGTGCCAGCAGCCCCGGCAAGGGTTCGGCGAAATCCTCCCGCAGCAGGCGATAGCAACCTTTCTCGGCACGGCGCCGGGCGCGGGTGATCAACCGGCACAGGGCCTGGTAACCCGCCAGTTCTTCCACCAGCAGCACCAGCCGCGGCCCCTCCTCGACCTGCATTTCACTGCCGACGATCAGCTTCAGGCCGGTGTCGCGCGATGCCTGCCAGGCCCGCACGATGCCGGCCAGGGTGCATTCGTCGGTGATGGCCAGCGCCTGGTAACCCAGGGCCTGGCCACGCTCGAACAGCTCACGGGCACTGGAGGCGCCACGCTGGAAGCTGAAGTTGGACAGGCAATGCAACTCGGCATAAAGGCTCATGCGAACCAGCCCTGCAACAGCAGCGGCCCGGGCTCGCCGACCTGGCGGTAGGCCCAGCCCTGCTGGCCGGCGTGGGTCTGGACCAGGTAATAGTCACGGCGCACATCGGCACCGTCCCACCAGCCGGACTCGATGCGCTCCGGCCCCATGACGATCTGCACCGTGCCCTCGCCCAACGGCTGGGGTTCGGCCAGCAACCAGCCCGGACGGCGCAGGCCGGGGCTGGCCGGGCACGGGCGAGCATCGGTGCGGGGTTGCCAACTGAGTTCCGGACGATGATCGGCACGGTGGCCCAGGCCCTGCACCGCCTCATCCCCCAGGCGTGCACGCAGGCGCTCGCGCAGTTGCTCCCACGGCAGGTTCTGCTGTGGCCGCTCCTCGAACAGCTGCGCATGCCGGGGCACGAACAGCGGCAGGTCCTCGGCCACCAGGCGCAGGTTGCGCACTGGCGCGGGCACCTGGACCTGCTCCAGGCGCCCGCGGGCCAGTTCGAAGAGCATCGCCGGATCGCGTTCAGCACTGAGCAGGCCTACCGCGACCAGGGTGTCGGCGCCCTCGACGTGCTCCAGGTGCAGGACGAAGCGCTGCACGCCACTGTCGCGACCACAGAGAAAGGCCGCCAGGTCGGCGGTCAGCCGGCGCAAGGGAAACAGCAGCGCCTGGTGGGACTGCACATCGAAGTTCAGTTCGATGCGCCCGTCGAAGCGATCCGGGGGCTGATAGAACGCCAGCCCTGATGCGCGCCCGCCCAGCAAGGTATCGAGGTGCTTGAGCAAACCGCCATCGAAACGCCGGGCCAGGCTCTGGCGCGGCAAACCATGGAGTTGCGCGAAACTGCGCACGCCCATGCGCGACAAGGCCGTGGCCTGCTCCGGCGCCAGCCCCAGGCGTTCGATGGGCATCGGCCCCAGGGCCTGGTGCAGGGCTTGCGAGTCGGCCACCGCCAGGCCGTCGTAGGCATTGGCCAGGACCCGCGCCGCCGCCGGGTTCGGCGCAACGACGATCCGATGGCGAAAGCCCAATGCCTGCAGCTCCCGGCGCAAGCGAGCCTGCAACTGTGGCCAGGGGCCGAACAGGCCCAGGCTCGACTCGATCTCCAGCACCAGGGTGCGTGGGTAGGCCACGCTGACCTGGGAACTGAAGCCATAGGCCCAAGCCGCGAGAAATTGCTGCCAGTGGTCGATCTGCTGCGCATCGTACTCGGCACAGGCAAAGGCCTTGCTCAGGGCCTGGGCGGCAGTCAGCGACTGCCCGGGGCGCAGGCCCAGTTCGCGGGCAGCCTCGTTCACCGCCTGGATCACCCGCCGCTGCGGGCTGCCGCTGAGCAGTGCCAGCGGCGCCTGGGGTTCAGTACGCTGACGCAGTACCGCGTCCAGCGCCAATTGCGGGAACAGGATGCACACCCAGCGCATATCGACCTCAGTGCCCGGCTTGCAGGGCAATCGGCAGCGGGTGGGCCAGGCCACCCCGGCACTTGAGTACCCGCAGTTGCGGAGGATGGCCTTGCAGGGTCAAGCGCAGGGCTGCCGGCGACGGGTTGTGCGCAGCCTCCAGGGGACGGTAGGCAAAGGCCAGGGTCTGGCCGCTCTCCGCCGCCACCTGCAAGCGCCGCAGGGCCCGGTCGTCAGCCTGTTGTGGCCAGCACAGCACCGCACCGCAACTGCCCGAGCGCAGGCACTGCTCGGCAGCCCACAGCGCATCGCGCTCCCCGGCCTGGATGATCGACAACTGGCGCACATCCACCCCGGCGTTCTGCCAGGCCAGGGGAAAAGGCACGAACGGCGGCGCCACCAGGACGATGCGCTCGCCCGCCGCCGCCAGCCTTGCCAGGCTGGGCCAGAGCAACTGCAACTCGCCCAGGCCCTGGGCCGCCACGAGAATTTCGGTCAACGCCGCCTGCGGCCAGCCGCCGCTGGGCAGCACTGCATCCAGGGCCCCATGGCCGGTGGCATGCGTACTGACAGGCACGGCAGCCGGGCGGCCCTTCCACACCCGGCCGGCATTGAACAGCGAGTCCAGTGCAACCACGGCGCCCATCAGCCTTGCCTCACCAGGCCGCAGAACACGCCTTCGATGAACAGTTCGTGATCGGCCGTGACCTCGATCGGCTGGTAGGCCGGGTTGCGCGGCAGCAGGCGGATGCCCTGGCCCTTGCGCTCGAAACGCTTGATGGTCACCTCGCCGTCCAGCCGGGCGATCACGGTCTGGCCATTGCGCACATCGCTGCTGCGGCGTACCGCCACCAGGTCACCGTCGAGGATGCCGTCGTCGATCATCGAATCGCCCTGGACCCGCAACAGGTAGTCCGGGGTACGGCTGAACATCCCCGGGTCCAGCAGCAACTGGCCGTGTACCTCGGCATCGACACCGATCGGCGCACCGGCAGCCACCCGCCCCAGCACCGGGATCTCCAGCAACTCGGGACGCCGCGGCTGGTTGAGCAGGCGAATGCCCCGGGCCTGATGCGGGTTGACCTCGATGAACCCGGCCTCGGTCAGGGCCAGCACGTGCTTGCGCGCCACGCTGCGCGAGGCGAAACCGAAGGCCTGGCTGATTTCAGCGAGGCTTGGGGGCTGGCCGTGATCGGCGATGCGTTCGCGGATAAAGGTCAGGATGGCACTGCGCCGGGGAGATAAATTCGTCATGGAGTACATTTGTACTCTTCTCGGAATTTTCTTACAAGAAACGTACGAAATATCTGATTGCCATCTGTCCGATCGCAGGCTGTCAGCCGCTGCAAGCTCGGCAAGCACGACCACACGAACACCCTGGCCAACCCCAAGGTGGCACCGCATTTGCTGCCCAATGCTGACACAAGCACCCGACACTCGAACGAGGGGACGCGCATGCAACTGACCAGGCTGCTGGCAAAGTGGGAGGTCGCCGATTGGCACCAGATGCTCGCCAGGTTGCTGGAGAACAGCACCCACCCGGGGTTCCCGGACCTGCTGTCGCACTCGCTGCAATCCTTGCTGGCCCACGACAATGTGGTCATCAAATCCTATCGCCCGGGCTGTCGCCCGCAGATCCTCTACGAGGACTACCCCGCGCAGCATCACGAGCGCTACATCGCCCGCTACCTGGACGACATCTATCGCCTGGACCCGGTGTCCTGCTCCATCGTCGATGGCCGCACCAGCGGCATCCTGCGCATCAACCCGCGCACCTGCCAGCTGCACGGCACCGACTACTACCGCCATTACTACCAGGAGCTGGACCTGGCCGACGAGATCGACGTGCTGGTACCTGCCGATGCCCGGACCACCCTGGTCATGTCCATCGGCAGGCGTTCACGCCGCCCGGCCAGCACCCGGGAACTGCAAGCGCTGCACAACGTCTATCCGATCCTCCAGCACCTGCTGCGCAGCTTCAGCGAGCAGCATCCCGGGCAGGCGGGCCCGGCGATCAGCCCGCTGGAAGCGGCGCTGGCGACTTTCGCCGAGGACCTGCTGACCCCGCGGGAACGCCAGGTCGTGCGACTGATGCTGCAAGGCAACCCGGGCAAGCTCATCGCCCGCCACCTGGGCATCAGCCACGGCACGGTCAAGGTGCATCGGCGCAATATCTACGCGCGCCTCTCGGTGTCCTCGCAAATGCAACTCTGCGACCTGTTCCTCAAGCAGGCTTCCCGGCCCCTCGCACCACCATGACCCCCTCCCTGGCCAACACTGTTTCCGAAGGAAACACTCCCCCGCCAGATCTGGACAAGAGCGCCAGCCAGCACTACCTCCACGGGTGTATTTATCGATTGCCACGGCCTTTCTAACCTCGGTGCGTGCCTCCCCGGCACCCTTCCGAGAACCTGCGCACCGCCCCGTGCGCCAGCGAGGCAAAGACCCCATGCACACCGCACTTGTCTGGCACGAACTCTACATGTGGCATTCCACCGGCAACCATGCAGGCCTGTTCGCTCCCGGCCTGCAGATCCAGCCTGGCCTGCATTTCGAGAACCCCGAGAGCAAGCGACGGCTGAAGAACCTGCTGGACATCAGCGGCATCACCGAGCAACTGCTGCTGGTCAAGCCCAAGGCCGCCACTGACGAACAACTGCTTCGCGTGCATGGTGCCGACTACCTGCAAGCACTACAAAGGCTCAGCGACCAGCAAGGTGGCGACGCCGGCGACAACACGCCGTTCGGCAGCGGCAGCTTCGAGATCGCCAGGCTCTCGGCCGGTGGCGTGATCGATGCCGTCGAACGGGTGCTGCGTGGCGATGCACGCAATGCCTACGCGCTGGTGCGTCCCCCTGGACACCACGCCGAAGCCGACCGTGGACGCGGTTTCTGCCTGTTGGCCAATGCGGCGCTCGCGGCCCATGAGGCACTGGCGGTCCATGAGCTGCAACGGATCGCGGTGGTGGATTGGGACGTGCACCACGGCAACGGCACCCAGAGCATTTTCTGGAGCGACCCTCGGGTGCTGACCATCTCCCTGCACCAGGACGGCAACTATCCCCAGGACTCGGGCACGGTGGAGGAGCAAGGCGCAGGCGCCGGCCTGGGCTTCAATATCAATATCCCCCTGCCCCCGGGCGCAGGTGAAGGCGCCTACCTGCATGCCTTCGACGAAATCGTGCTGCCTGCCCTGGCCGCTCACCGTCCCGAACTGATCCTGGTGCCCTGTGGCTTCGACGCCGGGGCCCACGACCCGCTGGGACGCATGCTGTTGCACAGCGAGGCCTATCGGAAACTGACAGCCCGCCTGATGCGCGCCGCCGAACAACTCTGCGGCGGTCGCCTGGTGCTGTGCCATGAGGGCGGCTACGAGGCCAACTCGGTGCCCTACTTCGGCCTGGCGGTCATCGAAACCCTCAGCGGCCTGCACAGCGGCATCGTCGATCCTCACCTGAGCGCCATGCGCGCGCTGCCGGGCCAGGCGCTGGCCGAGCACCAGCGGCAATGGATCGCCCAACTCAAGGCCAGCCTGCATTCGCCACTGCTGGGCGAACCGGAGTCATGCCCATGAGCACCCTGACCGCCTCTGCCCTGTCCATCGTGCGAAGCCGGCCCAGCCTGCGCCTGCTGGCGGTGATCCTGTTCTCCTCCATCGGCCCGCTGGTGCTGCTGACCGCACCGGCGCTGGTCAGCCGTTACATCGTCGAACTGGGCATGGACAACCGGCAGGTCGGCTGGCTGTTCAGCCTGGAGCTGGGCGCCATGGCCCTCTCCACCCTCCCGACCTACCTGTGGATGCGCCGCTACGACTGGCGCTGGATTGCCGGCCTGGCCGCCGCCCTGTTCCTGCTGGGCAACCTGCTCACCGCCTTGCTGATGAACAGCCCGGCGCCCGGCTTCATCCCCCTGACCGCGCTGCGCTTCAGTACCGCCTTCGCGGAAGCCGCACTGGTGCTGGTCTGCCTGGGCACCGCCGGAACCTTGTCCAACGCCACCCGTGCGTTCGGGCTCTGGGTCACCGGCCAGCTAGTACTGGCAGCGCTATGCCTGCAGTTGATGCCGTGGCTGTTCAGCCACTGGGGCCTCTCCAGCTTCTTCCTGCTGATCGCCGTGTTCACTGCCTTGATCCTGCCCCTGGTGCTGTCCTTGCCAGCCGGGAGTCAAGACGATACCCAGCCCCTGCCGCCACACCAGGCACGTGGGGTTTTCCTCAAGGTCGGCCGGGGCATGCTGGCGATCTTTCTTTTCTACCTGAGCCTCAGCGGCATCTGGACGTTCGCCGGTGAATTGGCACGCCTGCAAGGCATTGCCGTTGACGACAGCGCCAGTGCCCTGGCAACCGCTTCGTTGATGGGAGTGGCCGGTGCGGCCATGACCAGCTGGATCGGCGCCCGGGGCCAGCGTGCCTGGTTGCTGGCCCTGGGTTACCTGGCCATGACCGCCGGCCTGTTCGGCCTGCTTGGCGAGGTCTCCTCCTGGCGCTACCTGCTGGCGGCCTGCGCCTTCAAGTTCGCCTGGACCTTCGCACTGCCCTTCTTGCTGTCGGCGATCAGCGACTACGACCGCCAGGGCGGCAAGCTGGTGGTACTGGCCAATCTCGCCATCTGTGGCGGCCTGGCCGTGGGACCGTCCCTCGCCGCCTGGCTGCTGGGCGACACCCTGGACTTTCGCGTGTTGCTGCTGGCCTCTGCAGCGATCTGCGCGCTTTCGTTCCTGGCCATCCTGCCGCTGGCCCGCCAACAGCCGCCCAAGTGAGGCTTGCGCCCACCTGGTGCTATCGAGGCCGGACCGCCACCCGGGCGGGAGGCGGCCATGCGCTCGGTCAGGCCGCTTGCAAGGCGCGCAGGTCGAGCTGGCCGTCCAAAAGCGGTGGGCACCAGTAGTAGCCACCGGTGATCGGCCGGCTCATGCGGTACAGGCCGTCGGTGATGCCGTCTTCCAGGCCGCTCATGCGCCGCAACTGGGCTTCGAAGGCGCTGAAGGAATGACCGAAGGCCAGGAACATCAGGCCGCCCTTGTCGCCTTCGATCCACGGCATCGAACGGCGCACGAGGAAGGCTTCCGGGGCGAAGCTTTCCTGGGCCGTGCGCTTGACGTGGGCCGAGACCGGTGCGTCGTCCAGCTCTTCGTTGTCGCTCAGGCGCCGGCCCATGATGTTGTCGCGTTCCTCGGGCTGCATCGCGGCAAAGCCCTTGAAGTCGTGCTGCCACTGCTGGATCGCGGCAAAACTGCCGCCGCGCAAGCCGGCTTCACCGTCGGCCAGGGCCGCCGTGGCCGCGGCTTCGTCCTGGGGGTTCTCGGTGCCGTCTTCGTAGCCGGTCAAGTCGTGGCCGGTCTTGTGGCGGAAGGCCTCGTTCATCTGCACCAGGCGAAAGGCCGGGGCCAGCGCGGCCTCCAGTTCGTTGCTGCGGTGCATCAGCTCACCACGCTCCTCGCCATGCAACCAGACCCACAGGGCGTGCTGGGTCGAAGGGTTGTCGACGCCGACCCCGGTCAGCCCCGGGAACGCCTTCAGGCCGGCTACACGAGCGCCCAGGGCCTTGACCAGCGAGGCACCGAACCCGGCTACCGCCGAGGCACCGTCTACCCGGGCCAATAATTGATCGAGCGCCCGGGGCAACGCCTCGATGGACTCGAGGGCGAAAAACAGATGGCGGGCCTGTGACGGAACGGGGGCAGCGAGGATGCCGGGCTGGTAATGATTCATGGGAGCTCCTGAATAAAGCCCGGCAGTTTACCGCCATGGGCCGCCAGCGTGTAGCCGCTGCCGTAGGGCGCGCCAGCGAAGGAACGGGAGATGCTTCGTGTAGCCGCTGCCGCAGGCTGCGCATGGCCCGCAGGGCCACGGGGGGTGCAGGATCGCTGAAGGTCCTGCGGACCTTGACGCAGCCTCGCCATGGCTCGACAGCGGCTACAGGCCTCGTGTCGCCGCTGCCCCGGGGCGAGCAAGATTCAATGCAACGCCGCTTCTTCGCGAAAGGCGCTGGGGCTCAGGCCGGTCCAGCGCTTGAAGGCTCGGCGGAAGCTGCGCACGTCGCTGTAGCCTACTTCCTCGGTGATGCGTTCGATGGACAGCTCGGGGTTGCCCAGCAGGTTCAGGGTCCGGGCCTGTCGCACTCGCTCCAGCAGGGTTTCGAAGGTCAGGCCGTGCTCGGTCAGGCGCCGACGAAGGGTACGTCCGCTCATGTTCAGGTCCCGCGCCACCTGCTCGATATGACTGCCGCAGCGCAGGTCCCGGGACAGGGCCCGCTCCACCGCCTGGATCAGGTCCATCTTCTGGTGCACCTGGGCGCTTTCCAGTTCCAGCAGCTTGAGGGCCTGGCGCAGGGCCACCGGGTGATGATTGGGCAAGCGCGCCTGCAACCAGCGGGCCTCGATCACCATGCGCGCGTGCAGGCAACCAAAGTGCACGTTCGGTCCCAGCAGTTGGGGGTAGAGCCCGGCATAGGCCGGCGCGGCGTGCATGAATTCCACCCGTAGCGCCTGGAAGTCGGCGTTCAACAGTGCCCGGCCATAGATCAGCAAGCTGGCGAAGAACTCCTCCGCGGCGAAGATCTGCACCTCGCCATAGGGCAATCGGCATTGCAGCTCGACAAAAAATTCGTCGCCCTGGCAGTCGACATCGGCCCTGACGATGGTGCCCGAGGTGTGCTGGTGGCGGATGCCCAGCTCGAAGGCATCGCCCAGGGTCCGGCACAGGGACAGGGCATGCCCCAGCAGTCCCAGGGTGCCCAGCACGTTGCGGCTGCCGACCCACAGCCCCAGCCCTTGCTGGGGCAGCGCCGCCAGGGCGCGCTCGATCATCGCGACCGCCTGGCGATAGGAAATGCGCAAGGTCGGGTCTTGCAGGTCGTCCAGGGTAAACCCCAGGCCCCGGCACAGGCGCTCGGCACTGACGCCCTTGTCGCTGGCGACATCGGCCAGGGTCTGCAACAGGAAGGGCGACACCAGCGCCAACTGGTCATGGGAATCGACGGCTTTGTTCATGGAGGTGGTTTCCGGGCCGCTTGAGCGGCTGTTCTTATTGTCGGACGGCAGCGGTGCCAAGGGCTCACCGGCCAGCCAAGCATATCTCGTAGCACGGGCATTGACGGCGGAATGTAACAAGGCATTGCAAGCTGTCCGACAAAGTCCCCCTGAGTGGCCGCCAATACCCTGCCCCACTGGCCGGCCAGGGCTTATTCCTATGGGGCGGCCGGTGCGGTCGCCGCATCCTCCCTACTAACAATAAGAATGAGCCCAACCATGCACCCGACCCGTCCCAGCTTTCCCCTGCGTCCAGGCCTTGCCATGGCCCTGGCTGCCTGCTGCATGAGCGCCCAGGCCAGCGAGTCCGGGGTCGACAACATCGGCCCCGGCACCGACGGTTTCTACGTCCTGCCCCTGGGGTCCGACCAGCTCCCGGACCACATGTTCTCCTTCAACCTCTACTACAACCACTACCAGGCGAAGAAGCTCGACATCAGCTCCTTCGGCGGCAAGGTCCCGGGGGTCAAGATCACCTCCGACGCCATCATCCCGCGCCTGGACTACCTCAGCCCGGTGCGCATCCTCGGCGGTCGCCTGGGCGGCTACGTGGCCCAGCCGTACCTGCGCCAGCAGGTGTCGATGTTCGGCCAGAGCGACCGCCGCGAAAGCATGGGCGACACCACCCTGGCGCCGATCATCCTCTGGGACATGGGCCCCGACCTGACCCTGGCCGCGGCCCTGGAAGTGACCTTGCCCACCGGCGAATACGACAAGGAACGGATGGCCAACACCAGCAACAACTTCACCACCTACAAGCCGCTGTTCTCCATGACCTGGCTGCCCACCGAGCGTACCGAGGTGTCGCTCAAGAGCACCTACAGCTTCAACAAGGAGAACCATGCCACCCACTACCGTTCCGGGCAGATCTTCCACTTCGACTACTCGGCCAGCTACCGGGTGACCGACGACCTGAGCCTGGGGCTCAACGGCTACTACCTGAAGCAGACCACCGACGACAAGCAGTTCGGCAAGACCGTGACCTTCATGGGCGAGGACGTCAGCGATGGTGTTCGCGGGCAGGTGTTCGCCATAGGCCCGGCGCTGCACCTGCGTTTTCTCAAGTACGCCAGTGCCGAGATCCGCTGGGCCAAGGAGTTCGACGTGGAGAACCGCCCCGAGGGCGACATGTTGTGGGCCAAGTTGAGCATTCCCTTCGCCCTGTGAATCCGCGGCGGCGACCGGTTTCGTGTCGCCGCTGCCGCAGGCTGCGCATGGCCGGCAGGGCCACGGGGTTGCAGGATCGTTGAAGGTCCTGCGGACCTTGGCGCAGCCTCGCCGTGGCTCGACAGCGGCTACAGGCTTCGTGTCGCCGCTGCCTCGGGGGTCAGGCGTAGACCGGCCAGCGTTCGACGATGCGCCCACCGCGCAGGGCCAGCAGGTCGCCGAACTGCAGCAGCACGGCCTCGCTCTGGTGGGGGCGCAGGAAGATCTGGTCGTCCACTGACAGGCCCACGGCACTGGAACCGTTGACCATCTCCTGGTTGGAGCTGCGGCCGAACAGGCCATTGCTCTGCAACCCCGCCGGCGACTCGAAGTCCGCCAGCCAGTACCCGCCGTAGATGAAAAAGGTCTGGCGCTGGTTGCTGTCCCACCAGGACAACAGCCGCGACTTGTCGTCCAGCGCCGGAATCCGCACCGGGCCGGTGCTCTTGAGCACCGGAGTGGCGATGAACACCGCCGGCACATGTTGTTCCAGGGAAGGCAGGTCGTAGTGGCTGGGCTTGAGCATCGCCGTGCCCACCGAGACCTCGGTGCTCAGGGACTCCTGCTCGTGCCGGCGATAGCTGGGACTGCCGGCGGTGTTCAAGGTCAGGCCCGGGCGCCACAGCGCCGGGTATTGCTGGCGGGTGAAGTCGACGAAGCCGTTGTAGATGACCATGACCTTGGCGAACAGGCTTTGCGGCGAGCCGAGAATCCCCGGTACGCCCATGTCGACGAAGGGGTCGTACCCCATGAACCCGGCAAACTCCAGGTGCTGCGGGTGGGCGGCGATCAGCGCCAGCATCTGCCCGAGCACGGCGTTGTCCGCCACCCCACCACGGTGCAGGCCCACGTCCAGCTCGATATTGATGCGCATCCTGGTGCCCAGGCCCTGGGCCAGCGCCAGGTACTGCTGCAAGCGTTCGGGAGAGTCCAGCAGCCACTGCAACTGCCGGGACGGATCGAACGGCCCCTGGTGCTGCTGGTAGAACAACTCGGCAGCGCGTACCGGCAGCGGTTTGCCCAGGAGAATGTCGGCGTCGGCGAAGACCTGGGCATCGTGGTTGAGAAACGGCTGGTGGAACGACATCAAGCGCTGGGTGCCGGCACGCCGGGCGATATAGGCCAGCAGCCCGGGCGATGGCAGTGACTTCTCCACCAGGCGCAGTTGCTTGCCACCGCGCTGCACCGACTGCATGACCACATCGATGTTGTGATCCAGGCGATCGAGGTCGATCAGCATCACCGGCTGCATCGGCCCCTTGGCCTTGAGTTCGCGATTGAGTTCGGCGAAGTACGGGCTGTAGGGCGCGCCCCGGTCACCCGGTCGCAGCCAGGCGCCGACACCCGCCAGCAATACGCCGGCACCCAGGGTGCCGGCCATGAAACGACGACGGTTCATGAGTCTGATCTCCGGTTCATGCCACCCCCAGCACGCTGGCCAGGTGGGCGTTGATGAAAGTGCCCTTGGGGTCCAGTTCCTGGCGCACCCTGGCGAAAGCCTGCCACTGCGGGTACAGCCCCTGCAGGGTGCGGGCGTTGAGGCTGTGGTGCTTGCCCCAGTGCGGACGCCCCTGGTACTTCCAGAAAATGGGCTCCACCGCAGCGAAGAAGTTGTGGTGATCCATGCTGTAGTGCTGGTGCACCGAGATCGAACAGCTGTCGCGGCCCTCGAACATGCTCAAGGGAATGTCGTCGGCCTTGACGTAGCGGTACTCGATGGGAAACCAGGTGCGCAGGTCCTTGTCGTGGATCAGCGCAAGGATCTCGCGCAGGCACGCCGGCCCCAGGTGCGCCGGCACCGAGTACTCCATCTCGTTGAAGCGCACGCTGCGCACGTTGGCGTAGACCTGGAAGGAGTCGCCCACCCGCTCGTCGAAACGGGCCAGCCAGCGCAGGCTATTGAGCAGATGACGGCGGGTGTCGGGGAAGTCGCTGACGTACTTGTCGAGGTTCTCGATCAGGCTGACGAACTCGTTGCCGCCCTCCTCGGCCGGGTCCGTGGGCGGGGTTGCCGGGTCGGTGGTCTCGTTCAGCGCCACCGCCAGTGCGTAGTCGGAATGGGTGACCACGAGCATTTCCCAGTGCTGGTTGTCGCGGGTCAGGTGATCCATGTCCTCCAGCAGCTCATCGGTCCTGGCGATCCATTGCTTTTCCCGCAGGCGGTAGGCCGTCCGGTTCTGCAAGCGAATCCGGGTCGTCACCCCCAGCGCCCCCAGGGACACCCGCGCGGCCTGGAACACCTCGGCGTTGCGCTGGCGATCGCAGTCCAGCACCTGGCCATCGGCAGTCACCAGTTGCAGGCCGCAGACCTGGGTCGAATAGGAACCGAAGCCGACCCCGGTGCCATGGGTCGAGGTGGCAATGGCGCCGGCCAGGGTCTGGTAGTCGATGTCGGCCATGTTCCACAGGGCCTGCCCCACCTCCTTGAGCGCCGGCCCCATCAGCGCCATCGGCGTACCGCCGGCGAATTCCGCCTGCAGGGTCTTGGGATCGTGTTCCAGCAGGCCGTTGAAATAGGCCAGGGACAGCAAGGTGCCGTCGGTGGGTACCAGGGCGCTGAAGGAATGCCCCGAGCCCACCGGACGGATCTTGCCCGGGGCATTGCGGATCACCTGGACCAGCTCGTCCAGGTCCTTGGGGGCCAGGCGTGCCTCGGGCAGGCAGCTTTGCGCGCCGGACCAGTTGCGCCAGGGAATCAGCCGCGGCGCGCGAACCAGTTCGGCCATCAGCGGGTTGCTGCACAGCGCGGTGAATGCGCCGAGGGCGCCGGCCCCTTGCAGCAGTCGGCGACGAGAGAGGTGCATGACCATGGAAGGTGACCTTGTATTTTTATTGAAGTGAATGGCCGGACATGAAGCGGATCAGCGCCAGGAACTGCTCTTCGGAGCACTGCATGCACTGGCCCATGGGCGGCATGCCCTGGTAACCGTTGATGCTGTGGTCCAGCAGGGTGTCGGCGCCCTGGGCCACGCGCGGCGCCCAGGCCTTGGCATCGCCGGCCAGCGGCGCTCCGGAAGCTGGATTGGCGTGGCACAGCTTGCAGCTGCTGTCGTAGATCCGCGCCAGGTGCGGATCGGCCGGGCTCTGGCGGGCCGTGTCGAGGCGCCCGATGGCAGGCGGTTCAGCCTCGCCGCAGGCACTCAGCAACAGGCCCAGGGCCAGCGTCAGGGCGCTGCGAGCAATCAGGAAACTGTGACGCCGCGACGGGCGCGGGCAAACGGGAGTGACGATGGGCATCAACGGTCCTCAGTGCAGCCAGGGCAAGGGAACCGCCCCGACGACAGGGGCGGACCACACCCGGTCACACTAAGACACCCGCGCCCCGGGGTTGAGGGCATTGGCGGCCAGCCAAGGGGACAGGCTCGGCCAGCCAGGGTGCGTGCAATCAGCCAGGAGACCGCCTGGACGGCAACGAAGGCAGGCCTGCCCCCGACTCATTTGATCCGGTAGTGAAAGGTGTTGCGTACCGCCGGCACCGTCACGGCCTGGCCATCGATCAGCCGCGGCTGGTAACGGAACGTCGCCACCGCCGCCAGGGACGGGCGCATGAACAGCGGATGGCAACCGTCGATGACCTTGGGGTTCTCCACCCGCCCCTGGGAGTTGACGCTGTATTCCACGGTGCAGTCGCCTTCCAGGTTCTTGTCCAGGGCCCGTTGCGGGTAGTCCGGAGCCTCCTTGCTCAGGGGCTGGTACTGGCGGCTATCGGCCGCTGCCTGGGCCGCCTGCTGGCGCCCGCGCTCTGCCGCCAGCCGCGACTGTTCGGCGCGCCGAGCCTGTTCCTGGGCCAGGCGTTGCTCGGTATCGCGCTGGCGCTGCTCGGCGTCCAGGCGCTCGCGCTGCTGGCGTTGCTGCTCCTGCACCTGCTCATGTTTCTTGTCTTGCACACGCTTGCGCGCCAGGGCCGCCTGCTCCAGCTTCTGCGCCTGAACCTGAGGGTCCACCCGAGGTCTTGGGGGTTCCAGTGGAGCTGCGGGCGCGGGTGGTGGCGCCACCTCGGCCACTGCCGGCAGCGGTTCTGCGGGGGCGGCAGGCGGCGCCAGCATCACCAGCTGGGTGGTCAGTACCGGTGGCGCCTCGACCTTGGGCTTGTCCACCGACCAGCCCAGCATCAGCGCCACCAATACTCCGGCGTGCAGGGCCAGGGCCAGGCTCGCCGCCAGGCTGTTGCGCCAGAAGCCCGGCGCCTCGGGCCGCAGGGACATCGCGGTAGGAGTGTGCATGATCATCGCCGTCATTGCGGGGCCTCGGTCACCAGCCCCAGGTTGTGCACCCCGCCCTGCTGCAACGCCGCCATGGCCGCCACCACGCTGGCGTAGGCCGCGTCCTGGTCGGCGCGGATATACACCTGGGTGTCGCCGCGACGGGCAATCACCTGGGCCACCTTGGCGCGCATCTGCCCAAGGTCCACGGCGCTGTCGGTCTGGTTCCGGGTGTCCAGTTCGCTGCCCAGGTTCCAGTAGTAGCCGCCGCCGGCCTGCACCGACAGGGTGAGGATCTGCTGGCGGCTGTCGGTGGCCAGGGCCTCACTGGCGACCTTGGGCAATTGGATCTTCACTCCCTGGGTGAGCATCGGTGCGGTGACCATGAAGATCACCAGCAGCACCAGCATTACGTCGATGTAGGGCACCACGTTCATTTCCGCCTTGGGTCCGTGCTTGCGTTGCGGCCGGGTCAACATCGGCTTGCTCCTTCTCTCAGGCGGCCACGGCCAGGTGGCTCGGGGTGCCCTGCAAGGTGCGATGCAGGCGTACTTGCAGTTCATTGCCGAAGGCGTAGTAGCGGGTCAGCAGGGTCTGGCTGCGGGCGGAGAAGCGGTTGTAGGCGATCACCGCGGGAATCGCCGCGAACAACCCGATGGCGGTGGCGATCAGCGCCTCGGCAATGCCCGGGGCCACGGTGGACAGGGTCGCCTGCTGCACCTGGGACAGGCCGAGGAAGGAATTCATGATTCCCCACACAGTACCGAACAGGCCGATATAGGGGCTCACCGAACCCACGGTGGCCAGAAACTGCAGGCCCTTTTCCAGGCGGGTTTCCTGCTCGCTGATGGCCACGTACAAGGCCCGCTCCACACCTTCCAGCACACCTTCGCCGGCACTGCCTGGCTGGCCGCGCAGGTGGTCGAATTCCTGGTAGCCGGCGGCAAAGATCGGCTCCACGCCGCCTTCGGCATCGCTGCTCTTGGCCACTTCGCGGTACAGCGGCAACAACTCGGGGGCGACGCGAAAGCGCTGGATGAAATCCTTGAAGCGCTGCTCACGACCGCGCAGCACGGCGCCACGCTGGATGATCAGGTACCAGCTGAGCAAGGACGCCAGGAGCAAGGTCAGCATCACCGCCTTGACCAACAGGCTGGCATCGCTGATCAGCCCCCAGATGCTCATGTGTTCGAGTGTGGCCTGCATGGTGGAACTCCTTCTCGGGTGCCCGCCTGGGCTGGCGGGGCTATTCGATGACATTCAAATGACCAGGTGATGACCGCCGGCTCAGGGCAGCTTCAGGGCCTGGGTGACCTCGGCCCAGGGTACGAACTTGAAGTTCTGGGTCTGCTCGGGCATGCGCTTGCGTCCATCCTGGACCACCAGCAAGCCCTGGCTCCAGGGCCCGCCGAGGTTGGCCGAGGTGACTTCCAGGCCGTCGGTTTCCGAGGCGCCGTCGATCCCCGCCTCGGCATTCAGGCTGACCCGGAAGGCGCCGTGGGAGGCGAACGGCGGCTCGGCATCCAGCACCAGGTAGCTGTCGTTGCCCTGGCTGGATATCACCAGGTAGTCGCGGGCGTTGCTCTGGTACAGGGCCAGGCCCTCGACATCGGCCTGCAACAGGCCGCCGACCTTGATCACGCTGTGCAGGATCGCCGGCTGCTCGGGCCGGGCATCCACCGCCCAGACCCCGACGTCCTCTTCACCGAGGAACAGGCGCTGGCGCTGGTCGTCGGCGACGCAGCCCTCGGGCTGGCTGGCCACCTTGAACTGGCGCACCAGCTCGCCCTGGGCGGTGCCGCCAGGGGCGCTCAGGCGGTACTGGACGAAGGTGCCATCCTTGTCGTTGGCAATGGCGTAGATCTCGCCGCTGGCCGGCTGGAACAGGCAGATGCCGTAGATTTCCTTGAGCGGCGTGGGCACCTCCCCGGCCTCGCTCAGTTCGCCGTTGGCCCGGTCGATGGCGAACAGGCTGAGGCTGTTGCGGTCGCGGTTGCTGGCTACCGCCAGGTCCACACGGCGCTCGCCGAGCTGGAAGTTGGGCCGCACGTCGACGTTGTTCAGGCGCCCCACCGCCAGCTCCTGCAACAGCTTGCCCTGCAGGTCGTAGGCCAGCAGGCCCTGCTTCTTGTTGGTGCCCAGGACCCGGCTCAGGGACGGTTGTTGCGGGTGGACCCAGATCGCCGGGTCATCGGCGGCATCGCCCTGGCGCCCCACCGGTTCGCTCTGCACCGCCGCCTGCACGGTAGGCAATACCGGCGGCAGCGCCACCGGAGTGGCCTGCCAATTCAACTGGCCCTGGTACAGGCGCCCGTCCTGGTCATCGCGCAGCAGCACTTGCAGGCCTTTGCCGCTGACCCGCAGGGCAAGGTTTTCCGGCTCCTCGAGGCCGGCCAGGGGCAGCGTGGCCTGGGCCACCCAGCCTTTTTCCTGCTGCTGGTAGAGGTGCAGTTGCGCGGCTTTCGGGTCCAGCCCCAACACCCCGCCGGGCACCAGGGCCATGGCCCCGGCGCTTTTGCTGATTTCGCCAAAGGGCGCGCGCAGGGCCACCGGCTGGCGCGCGGTGTCGGCCTCGGCATGGGCCGGGTAGGCCCACCAGCCAACATTCTGTTCATTGACCAGCAATTGCTGGGCGCCATCGTCCACCTGGCAGAACTTGGCCTCCGGCGGCAGTGGCAGACCACGCACCCGCTGCGCTTCGGCGCTCAACTGCGCGCCGTTGCCCACCAGCCACTGCTCGCCCTTGCCCTCCTCGCCCACCAGGAACAGGAACAGGTTGCTGGCCTCGTCGCGGTACAGGCACAGGCCGTTGACCGGGTAGTCCCGGGGTGGCAGGTACAGCGGCTGGCCCCAGGTGCGGCTGGCCGGGTCGAGGCTCACCAGCAGCGCCTGCTGGCGTTCGTTGTCCAGGCTGGCCACCAGCAGTTGCCCGCCGGTGGCGCGGCTGTCCAGGCCGTTGAACGAGCCCTTGAAGCGGCTCAGTTGCCGGCCCTGCTCATCCAACAGCAACAGGCCTTCGCGCTCGCTGGCCAGCAGCCGGTCGGCGCCTGTGCCTGCGGGCACAAAACCCAGGCCGGTGACGCCCGGGGTCTGCTCGGCCCAGGGCTTGAGGTTCAGGCCAGGCACGCTGGGCGCGGCCAGGGCGGCAGTGCTGGCCAGGCCAATGCACAGGGCCAGCAGGCCGTTTTTCGCGGTAGATACAGTGCTCATCACAATCCTTGGGTGTGCAATCGGGCAAGGGCCCGCTACTTAGAAATGGGTGAAGGTCAGGCCGAGCTTGTAGGTCGGGCCGTATTCCTCGTACTGGGCGTTGTAGGAGCGGTGACCGGTGTAGACGAAGTACGGCTGGTCGGTGAGGTTCTGCGCCTCGAAGCTCAGTTGCAGGTTCTTGGTCAGGGAATACTTGGCGCTGAAGTCGACGAAGGTCTGGGCATCCACGTGCAGGTCGTGGGCCTTGTCGCTGATGGACGCCAGTTCGAACAGATAGGCCGACTTGTAGTTGGCTGACAGGCGCAGGCTGAGCTTGTCGTCCTCCCAGCCGAGCATCAGGTTGCCCACGGTGTCCGACTGGTTGGGCAGGTCGATGTCGCGCTTGCGGTTGACCCCGGCCTTCTGGTCGAAACCCTCGATGCTTGCGCTGGAGCGGCTGAAGGTGCTGTTGGCGCCCACCAGCAGGCCGCTCCACGGCGCCGGCAGCCAGTCGAACTTCTGCGAGTAGGCCAGTTCCAGGCCGTACAGCTTGGCACTATCGCCATTGGCGAAGGTGTGGGCCTCGGAGAACCCGCTCCAGGCGCCAGTGCCGGCCAGGTCGGTGTTGTAGACGAAGTTCTGGATGTCCTTGTAGAACACGAAGGCCGAGACGGTGCCGGCATGGCCCATGTAGTGCTCGATGCCCAGGTCCAGGTTGCTCGACTCCAGGGGCTTGAGGCCGGGGTTGCCGAAGGTCGCCTCGTCGCCGTCGATGACAAAGCCCGGGGCCAGTTGGCCGAAGGTCGGGCGCACCACGCTCTTGGTCCAGGCCGCGCGCAGCTGGGTGTTCTTGTCCAGCTGGTAGCGCGCATGCAGCCCCGGCAGCCAGTGCTGGTAGCGGCGCCGGGTGTCGGTGGCGGTGAAGGCGCCGTCGGTGACCCCGGTGCCCTTGGCCTCGAATTCGGTGCCCTCGTAGCGCAGGCCGGCGATAAAGCGCCAGTCGTCGATGTCCAGGGTGTTCATGAAGTAGCCGGCGTTGATGTCTTCGCGGATCTTGAAGTCGTTGGCCCGGGATTCTTCCGCGTCGTAGAAGGCCGCCGGATTCAGGCCGCCGATCAGCCCCTTGATGGCGCTGCCACTGATGCCCGGGCCGAAGCGGCCGAGGGAATAGTCCACGCTGCCCTTCTGGAACTGCCCGAGGTTGAGCTGCTGGTCAGTGAAGCCCAGGCTGTCGAAGTCCTTGTAGACCCAGGCCTCCAGGTCGTTGTCCTTGTTGCGCCGGCTGAGCTTGCCGCCGAACTTGAACTGCGCCGCATAGCCACTGAGATCGTAGTCCCGGGCCAGGTCCAGGCGCAGGTTCTTCTCGGTGTCGGTGGTGTTCTGCTTTTCCCAGTCGACCTTGTCCAGGGTGAAGTTGGCCGCGTCATAGAAGCCGGCGCCGATCACCGGCCGTGGCTTGCCGTTGCCGGAGAAACCGCTGTCGGAAAAATCGCTGTTGCCCTTGAAGGTGGCCCCGGCGATATGCGCCGGGCTGTCTTCGCTGGAACGGCTGTAGCCGGTCTGCCCGCTGAGGGTCCACAGCCCCAGCTGGCGCTCGCCACCGAACACGTAGGACTGGATCTGCTGGGTTTCCTCGCGCTGCTTGAGCTTGCGCGAGGCTTCGGCGTCGCCGCGCTCGCCGGCCGCCTGGGGGTCGGCGAACTCGATGCTAGTGGAGTTGCGGGTCTCGCTGTCCTTGTAGCGGCTGTAGAGGGTGCGCAGGTAATAGCTGCTGCTGTCGTCGGGCTTGTAGTCGAAGTTCAGGCCGCCACCGGCGCGCTCGCGGCTGATGGCGTAGTCGCGCTGCTCGAACTCCTGCAGCTTGGCGCCCTGGCTGAAGTCCCAGGCGCCGCCGGTCTCGACGTTGTCGGAACCGAAATCGCGCTTCTGCCAGCTCAAGGCCGCAGCCACGCCGAAGTTGTCGACGCCGTCGCCGAGGCTGAAGCGGTTGCTCGCCGCGCCGGAGAATTTCGGGCTGGTCTGGCGTGTGTTCTGGTCGTAGCTGGCCTCGCTGCTGCCGGTGTAGAACAGGCCCTTGTGGTCGAAGGCCGAGAGGCTTTTCACGTCCACGGTGCCGCCCAGGGAGTTGGCGTCCATGTCCGGGGTCAGGGTCTTGATCACCGACAGCGACTGCACCAGCTCCGAGGGCAGTACATCCAGGGCCACGGCCCGGCGCGCGCTTTCCGGCGAAGGCACCAGGGTGCCGTTGATGGTCACGCTGTTGAGGTCCGGGCCCAGGCCGCGAACGCTGACGAAACGCCCCTCGCCCTGGTCGCGCTCGATGCTGATGCCCGGCAGGCGCTGTACCGCCTCGGCAACGTTCTGGTCCGGCAACTGGGCCACGCCGTCGGCGTGCACCACGCTTTCGATGCTGTCCGAGCGACGTTGCTCCTTGAGCGCCTGGTCGACGCTGGCCGCCTGGCCCACCACTTGCACATGCTCGGTGGCGGCCGTTTGCGCGGCGCTCAAGCGTTCACTGGCGATGGCCATGGCCAGCGCGGTCAAGGTAAAGCTGACAAGCCCGGGACTGCTGCGCTTGTACATGATGGTCCTCCCCCAAGAGTCCGCTGACGCCGGGCAAGGGGCCCGGCAACTGGGAGGGCACGCTAGGGTCGGCGAATGACGGTTCTGTGACAGGCCAGGGCGGCGAACGGCGCAAACGCCCTTTTGCCCGGGGTTCGGCCGGCACAATGAGCTGAAATGACCCCCGCACGTCATCCCCGGGCAGGTGCCTGCCTCACGGCTCCTGCTTTGGGCGCGCTACGCACGCCAGCGGGAACAAGCTCCCTCGCCACACAAAGCGGGTTCGGCAGGGGGCGCAGGTAAAAAAAGACGTCGACGCGGTGAGCTGATTCGACCTCCCGCAGGTTTTTCCCGGCGTCACCCCACTGTCACAAACATCTGCTGTGCTGGCGCCCTCTCACTCCTGGCAAAAAGGACCACGGCCATGTTCTCCGTGCTCAAACCCCACCGCTGGAAACTCGCCGTACTGTTGCTGGCGGCCAATGCCGGGCTGCTGCTGCACCTGGCCTGCGGCAGCCTGAAATCGGTCGACGAGTGGCAGTGGCTGGACATCATCGGCGAAGGCGGCTCGGCGCTGCTGGCCTTGGTCTGGCTGGGGCTGGTGCTCAAGAGCCGCCCCGCCGGGCGGGTCACCAACTACCTGGCCATGGGCCTGAGCTGCATTTTCTTTTCCTGGTGGATCGACAGCCTCGACGAGTTCATCCGCCTGCCTGACAGCATCACCTGGGACCACTGGCTGGAGTCCGGTCCGATGCCCATCGGCATGATCCTGCTGACCATCGGCATCTACCACTGGCACCGCGAACAGCTGGCCATCAGCGCGCAGATGGAAAAGAAGGAGCGGCTGTTTCGCGAACACCGCCAGTTCGACAAGCTCACGCCCCTGGCTGGCGCCGACTACCTCAAGCGCGAGCTGGCCAGCAGCCTGGCCGACAGCCGCCGGCAGCAGCAGCCCCTGTCGTTGCTGGCTCTTGACCTGGACCACTTCGCCGCGATCAACCAGGACTACGGCCATGCCGAGGGTGATGCGGTGTTGCAGGCCCTGAGCCATGTACTGCTGCTCAACCTGCGGCGCCAGGACCTGCTGTGCCGGCTGGCCGGCGACCGCTTCGTGGTGCTGCTGCCCAATACCGGGGAAAGCCAGGCGCGGCTGCTGGCCCTGGAACTGCAACAGGCGGTGCAGGGCCTGGCGCACAAGACCCGGCAACACGGCGAGCGCCTGCACCTGGCGGCCAGCACCGCGGTGGTGATGGCCCTGGAGGAAACCCCGGAGGGGCTGCTCAAGCGCCTCAACCTGGCCCTGGCCCGGGCCAAGCAGCCCCTGGCGAAAACCGCCTGAGGCACCGTCATGACCGTGAAAACCAGTTGGTACGAAGCCGATACGCGGTTCATTCCCGGGCACTATCAGCCGGCGGCGCTGATCGACCTGGCGCTGTCCCGGGACATCGACAGCCACCGCCTGCTGCGCGGCACCGGGCTGTTCCACGAGGACATCCTGGCCGGTCACACCCGCCTCAGCCCCCGGCAGTTCCTGGCGCTGATCGGCAACGGCCGGCGCCTGCTGGAAGCCGATGACAGCAGCTTCCTGTTTGGCCAGCGCCTGCTGCCCGGGCACTACGGCGCCGCCAGCCATGTCCTGCGTCATGCGCAGAACCTGCACCAGGCCCTGGATGCCCTGGTGCAGCAGCAGGCCCTGCTCAGTCCCCTGGCCAGCCCGCGCCTGGTGCTCGATGACCAGCATGCCTACTGCTACTGGCTGGACAGCTGCGGCGCCGGCGAGCACTGGCGATTCCTGCTGGAAGCCAGCATGACCTCGCTGGTGGCCATGAGTCAGTGGCTGGCCGGCCAGCGCCTGCCCTGGGAATGCAGCTTCAGCCACAGCGAACCGCGCTACGTCGAGCAGTACTGGGTACACCTGGGGGAGCAGACCCAGTTCCAGCGGCCCCTGGACCTGATGCGCATCCCCCGGGAATACCTGACTCGGCCCTGGCCGGGCGCCTCGGCCACCGCCGGCCAGGTGGCGCGCCTGGAGGCCGGCGAGCACCTGCGCCAGCTGGGGTTTGCCAGCAGCTTCCTCGACACCCTGTACCGCTACCTGAAAACCCAGGTGCGCAGCACTCCGAGCCTGGAACAGGCGGCCCAGGATTTCGCCATGAGCCCGGCAACTCTCAAGCGCAAGCTGAGCAAGCACCACAGCGGCTACCAGCAGCAGGTGGACCGGGTGCACAAGCACGTGGCCCTGTACCTGTACCAGATCAAGGGCTGGAGCAACGAGGCGGTGGCCGACTACTTGAACTTCAAGGATCCGGCCAACTTCCGCCGTTCGTTCAAGCGCTGGACCGGTAGCACCCCGACCCTGATCCGGCAGTTGCTGGGCAGCAGCTGAAACGTTTAATCTCGAACCGCGACCGCTGGCCCACAGGCTTGTGCCAGGGGCCGTCGCGCTCGCGCGCCCGGCACAGAAACCGCTAAAGCACCGGGCCATTAAGGCGTATAAACCATGGAGCGATGCCGCCGCTGTCACCGCGCCGGAGCCATTTCCTACACGGGGTAGAGTCATGACCACAGCCAATCTCTTGAGCAATCTGTTTCCTGCCGCCGCCGATATCCCCGAAGCCTTTCGCCTGCCCGACCCGGTGGAGCAGCGCGACTACCTGGTGGACGGTGAGCTGCGCACCTGGAACGGCCCGCTGGCCCAGGTCCGCAGCCCGATCTACCTGAGCGATGCCGACGGCGACCGCCAGGTGGTTCTCGGCAGCACCCCGCTGCTGGATGCCGACACCGCCCTCACCGCCCTGGACGCCGCCGTGCGCGCCTACGACCGGGGCCAGGGCGCCTGGCCAACGATGCGCGTGGCCGAGCGCATCCAGCACGTGGAAGCCTTCCTGGCGCGCATGCGCGAGCAGCGCACCGCAGTGGTCAAGCTGCTGATGTGGGAGATCGGCAAGAACCTCAAGGACTCGGAAAAAGAGTTCGACCGCACCTGCGACTACATCGTCGACACCATCGGTGCACTGAAGGAACTGGACCGGCGCTCCAGCCGCTTCGAGCTGGAGCAGGACACCCTCGGCCAGATCCGCCGCGTGCCCCTGGGCGTGGCCCTGTGCATGGGGCCCTACAACTACCCGCTGAACGAGACCTTCACCACCCTGATCCCGGCGCTGATCATGGGCAACACCGTGGTGTTCAAGCCGGCCAAGCTCGGCGTGCTGCTGATCCGCCCATTGCTGGAGGCGTTCCGCGACAGCTTCCCGGCCGGGGTGATCAACGTCATCTACGGCAGCGGCCGCGAGACCGTCAGTGCGCTGATGGCCAGCGGCAAGATCGACATCTTCGCCTTCATCGGCACCAACAAGGCCGCCAGCGACCTGAAGAAACTCCACCCCAAGCCCCACCGCCTGCGCGCGGCCCTGGGCCTGGACGCGAAGAACCCGGGGATCGTGCTGCCCGATGCCGACCTGGACAATGCGGTCAGCGAAGCCCTGACCGGCGCCCTGTCGTTCAACGGCCAGCGCTGCACCGCGCTGAAGATCCTGTTCGTCCATGAAGCCGTGGTGGAGCGCTTCATCGAGCAGTTCAACACCAAGCTGCAAAGCCTCAAGCCGGGCATGCCCTGGGAGCCGGGGGTGGCCCTGACGCCGCTGCCGGAGAACACCAAGGTCGACTACCTGCACGCCCTGGTGGCCGATGCCCAGGCCCATGGCGCGCAAGTGGTGAACCCCGATGGCGGCGCCTCCCGGGCTTCGTTCTTCTACCCGGCGGTGCTGTACCCGGTGAACCCGCAGATGCGTGTGTACCACGAGGAGCAGTTCGGCCCGGTGGTGCCCATCGTGCCCTACCGCGACCTGGAGACCGTGATCGACTACGTGCTGGAGTCGGACTTCGGCCAGCAACTGAGCCTGTTCGGCAGCGACCCGGCGCAGATCGGCCGGCTGGTGGACGCCTTCGCCAACCAGGTGGGTCGGATCAACATCAACGCCCAGTGCCAGCGCGGGCCGGACACCTTCCCCTTCAACGGCCGCAAGAACTCCGCCGAGGGCACGCTGTCGGTACATGACGCGTTGCGCACGTTCTCGATCCGCACCCTGGTGGCGACCAAGTTCCAGGCGCGCAACAAGGAGCTGATCAGTGACATCATCCGCAACCGTGACTCCAGCTTCCTGACCACCGACTACATTTTCTAGCACGACCGGGGGCCTGCCTGGCAGGCTCCCTTCCATTCGCTGCCTTTCACCCACCACAGGAGAAACCGGTCTGGGCCCGTTCAACCACCTGCGGGGCATGACCCTGCCCTCCTGGCTGCGCCACCTGCTGCGGCCAGTGCTCGACCCGTACCGGCGCTACCGTCACGCCCGGCTGATCCACGCGGTGCGGGTAGCCCTCGGGCTGGTCGCCACCATCTTGCTGACCACCGGCCTCGACCTGCCCCACGGCGAGTGGGCATCGGTGACCATGCTGGTGGTGATCGGCGGCCTGCAACACCACGGCAACATCGGCAAGAAAGCCGCCGAGCGGGCGATCGGCACCCTGGTGGGCGCCGGGGTCGGCTTGCTGCTGATACTGCAACAGGCGTACTTCGGCCACCCCTGGCTGACCTACCTGGGCATGTCGGCGGTATGTGGCTACTTCTCCTACCACGCCATCGGCAAGGGCGGGTACACCGCGCTGCTGGCGGCGATCACCGTGTTCATCGTCGCCGGCCATGGCGACAACCAGGTCAGCGACGGCCTGTGGCGAGCGGTGGACATCCTCATCGGGATCGTCCTGGCCCTGGCGTTTTCCTTTGCCATCCCGCTGTATGCCGTCTACTCCTGGCGCTACAACCTGGCCAGCGCCCTGCGCGATTGCGCGCAGTTGTATGGGCGGATCATCAAGGGCCAGTCAGTGACCGATGACGAGCACCTCAGGCTGCTGGGCCGGGTCAACAGCGCCATGCTGCAACTGCGCTCGCTGATGCCTTCGGTGTCCAAGGAAGTGCGAATTTCCATGACCGAACTGGACGCCATCCAGCGCAACTTGCGGATGTGCATCAGCACCCTGGAGATTCTCGGCAACACCCGCCCCGACGCTGGCGATCACCAGGCCATGGCGCAGATGCAACTGAGCCTCAAGGCCGAGCACCGGCAAATCCGCATGCACCTGGTGGGCATGGCCCGGGCCCTGCAATCTGGTATCACTCAGCGCCTGGAAAAGCCTCTGGAAGGTCCTCTCGAAAACGCTCTGGAAGCGCCGGTGCATTCGGCCCTGGACGGCTATCAATTGCTGACCCGGCAACTGGTGGCAACCCTCGGCGAGATGCGCCAGCGCCTGGCCAAGAGCGCCCGGCACTGGAAGATCTAGAACAGTTCGCTGAAGGGAATGAAACGTGCCAGGGCTCCCACCCGCAGGGTGTGGCCTTCCAGGATCTCCACCAGGCCATCGGCCCAGCAGGCGCCCAGCAACACCCCGGAACTCTGGTTCGGATAGAGCACCGCCCGCCCCTGCTCCAGGCGGGCGCGCAGGTACTCTCGACGACTGCCGGCCCGGGTCCAGTCGAAGGCCACGGGAACCATGACGCCCAGCGGCTCGATGTCGCGCATGCCCTGGATCCGCAGCAGGTATGCACGGGCCAGCAGGCCGAAGGTCACCAGGGCCGAGGCCGGGTTGCCCGGCAGGCCGATCACCGGCACCTGGCCGAAGTAACCCACGGTCAGGGGCTTGCCGGGCTTGATGGCGAGTTTCCAGAACAGCGGCCGGCCACTGTCGCGCAGCACCTGGCCCAGGCAATCGGCATCGCCTGCGGACACCCCGCCCGTGGTCAGTATCAGGTCGATCCCGTGCTGCAATTGCTCGAGCCGCAACCGGGTCTCTTGCGGCTGGTCGGGAAGCGTCCCGGCGTCGATCACCTCGCAGCCCAGGGCATCGAGCCAGTGCATGAGCAGGGTGCGGTTGCTGTTGTAGATGCAGCCTTCGCGCACCGGCATGCCCGGCTCCAGCAGTTCATCACCGGTGGACAGCAGCGCCACCCGGGGCTTGCGCACCACCGGCAACTGGGTACAACCCTGGGCGGCGGCCACTGCCAGCTCGAAGGGCCCAAGGCGCGTGCCGGCCTCGAGCAGCACCTGGCCCAGGCGGTTCTCCTGGCCCTGGGGGCGGATGTTCTGCCCCGGCTTGAGCGCCTGGGTGAAACGCACCCGACCATCCTCCAGCAGCTCGACGTTTTCCTGCATCTCGACGCAGTCGGCGCCGGCAGGCACCGGGGCCCCGGTGAAGATCCGGGCGCAGGTGCCAGGTTGCAGCGGCGTGCCGGGCCGACCGGCAAACACCGTCTGCGCCACCACCAGCGGCTGGCCATCCCAGTGTTCCAGATCGAGGGCATAACCATCCATGGCGCTGTTGGGCCAGGGCGGCAGGTCCAGGGTCGCCACCAGGTCGCTCGCCAGCACCCGTTGCCGAGCCTCGTCCAAAGCCAGGGTTTCGCTCTCGGGCAAACGCTGGGCATCGGCCATGGCCAGCAGGCTGGCCAGTGCCTCTTCCAGCGGCATCAGGCGGTTGTTCATCCCCGGCTCTCGCAAGCCTGTACCGGCTTGAGGTGCGGGACGAAGTTGCACGGCCGATGCCGGGCATCCAACTGTTCGGCGAGGATGCCTTCCCAAGCGGTCCGGCAAGCGCCGGTGGAACCCGGCAGGCAGCACACCAGGGTGCCGTTGGACAGCCCGGCCAGGGCCCGGCTCTGCACGGTGGAGGTGCCGATATCGAGGATCGAGATCGCACGAAACAGCTCGCCGAAACCATCGATGCGCTTGTCCAGCAGGCAGCCCACGGCTTCGGGGGTGCTGTCGCGGCCGGTGAAGCCGGTGCCGCCGGTGATCAGCACCACCTGGATGCGTTCGTCGGCGATCCAGGTCGCTACCTGGGCGCGAATCTTGTACAGATCGTCCTTGAGCAGGTTGCGCTCGCTCAAGGTATGCCCGGCTTCGAGCAAGCGGCTGACCAGCAACTG
Source organism: Pseudomonas sp. L5B5 (assembly GCF_020520285.1). Lineage (NCBI taxonomy): Bacteria > Pseudomonadati > Pseudomonadota > Gammaproteobacteria > Pseudomonadales > Pseudomonadaceae > Pseudomonas > Pseudomonas sp. L5B5. The sequence goes on along the minus strand of NZ_CP084742.1, from coordinate 6,756,328 downwards.
CCCGGAGGTATCGGTGGCATATTCCCGGGTATCGCTGACCGTCAGCACGGCAATATTCAAAGGTACGAACAACGCATCCGCCTTCACGCTCATGTCACTCTCCGACCGCCAAGATGAAAATCATGGGCCCAGGCTAAAGGCCGTAAAGCGCGGCTGTCTAATCGTTCCGGCTGACCGGATTATCGACCCGCTCTATCGCCATCAGCCCCAGGCCAGGGCTCGATAAGCCGGGTCGATCAGCCATTCGAATGTTCCGATTGGACGCAGCGGGCAGACAATGAGATCGTGCCCGCCATCGACCCGACGTGCCTGTGACCATGACCCCGACCCAGCCTGCCCACGCGACCTCCCTGCCCTGCTCGATCCTGCTGCTGGCCGGCGGACGCGGCCTGCGCATGGGTGGCCGGGACAAGGGCCTGGTGCCCTGGCAGGGGCGGCCACTGATTGCCCATGTGCATGACGTGGTGCGGCCCTTGAGCGATGACCTGATCATTTCCTGCAACCGCAACGCCGAACAGTACCGGCCCTACGCCGATCAGTTGGTGGCCGATGCCCAGCAGGACTTCCCCGGCCCCCTGGCGGGGGTCCTGGCCGGCCTGGCTCGGGCGCGACATCCCTGGTTGCTGGTGCTGGCCTGCGACGCCCCACGCATCGACAACGCCCTGCTGCACGCCCTGCTGGACGCCCGGGCCGATGATGGACAAACGGTGATGGTGCAGCAGGACGGCCAATGGCAACCCATGTTCAGCCTGTTGCCGACGGCACGGCTGGGCGATCTGCGCCAGGCCTGGGACCAGGGCGAGCGCAGCCTGTTGCGGGCCCTGCGCGTACACGGCCTGACGCCCTTGCACTGCGCCACCGACGACCCCCGATTGAGCAATTTCAACAGCCCTGAACTACTGTCTGAAACACCCCCCGGCTCCCCGTCCTGAAGGCTGGCGGAACTGCCCGGGGCGATCTTCGGGTCTTCCCACAGCTTGAACCTCTGCGTTAATACTGATGACGACACTCCCACAGCAGGTGCCCTTGTGGACATCAAGCAACTGAAGTTTCTGATCGCGCTGGAACAGACCCGCCACTTCGGTCAGGCTGCCGCGCGCTGCCACATCACCCAGCCGACCCTGTCGATGCGCCTGCGCAACCTGGAGGATGAACTGGACCTGATCCTGGTGACCCGAGGCCAGCGCTTCGAAGGTTTCACCGAGGCCGGCGAACGGGTGCTGGCCTGGGCCAAGACGCTGCTGGCCGCCCATGACGGACTGTTCGCCGAAGCCGCCGCCTGCCGCGGGCAACTGGTGGGTAACCTGCGCCTGGGCCTGGTGCCCCTGAGCGGCTTCAACCCCATCAGCTACGTGCAGAAACTCTCGGCAAGTTTTCCCGAACTCAAGTTCAGCCTGTCGTCCGGAAGCTCCGATCGCATCATCGAGGAGATCGGCAACAACCAGCTGGACCTGGGGGTCTGCTACCTGGACCACGTCAACTCCAACTACCTGGACTTCTTCGAGATCGGCGAGACCCGGGTCGGCCTGCTGTACGACACCCGGCACTATCATTTCGAGGGCACCGAGCTGAGCTGGGAAGACGCCGCCGAACTGCCGCTGGGCATGCTCAGCACCGGCATGCACTATCGCAAGTCCATCGACCTGAGTTTCCGCAGCCGCGGCCTCAACCCGCAGCCGATCCTGGAAAGCGATTCGACCTACCAGCTGTTCCAGGCCATCCACGAAGGCTTCTGCTGCTCGATCATGCCGCTGGAGAGCGGGCTGGACTCACCCATCGAGAACCTGGCCTTCATCAGCCTGCCCGATGCCAGCGTGCTGGCGCCCCTGGGCATGGTGATGCGCAAGACCGAACCGCGCTCGGCGATTGCCGAGAAGTGTTTCGCCGAAGCCCGCAAGCTGTTTGCGATCAAGGGCGAATGACCGTTTAACGCGTCCCTGGGGCGCACCGAGCAGCAAGAGGTGGATGCATGGTTTGCCGGATCGAACAACCGGATCAACAACCCGAGGCCAACGCACCGGCCCCGGCGCCCCAGAGCGTGGCCTATCGCGAATACGGCGCGCAGGAAACGGCCCAGGCCCCCCTGGCCGCCGAGATTGCCCTGGCCATCACCTACAACGGCCTGAGCCAGGCGGTGATGATGGTCTCTCCGGGCAACCTCGAGGACTTCATCCGTGGCTTCAGCGTCACCAACGCCATCGTCACCGGCCTGGACGAGATCTACGACATCCGCCTGAGTCATTTCCCCCAGGCCTGCCAGGCCGATGTGCAGATCTCCAGCCGCGCCTTCTGGGCCCTCAAGGACCATCGCCGGCAAATGGCCGGCACCAGCGGCTGTGGCTTGTGCGGGGTCGAGGCCCTGGAGCAGGCCCTGCCGCAGCTACAGATCCTGGAAGCTGCAGCACTGCCGCCGTCCGAGCACCTGCTGGGCCTGCGCGAGCGCATCGAGCAGGCCCAGCTCATGGGTCGCAGCAGCGGCGCCTTGCATGCGGCGCTGTACGTCGATGAACAGGGCCAGGTACGCCTGTGCCAGGAAGACATCGGCCGCCACAACGCCCTGGACAAGCTGATCGGCGCCCTGCTCCACGCCGGGATCGATGCTCGCCAGGGCTTTACCGTGGTCACCAGCCGCTGCAGCCTGGAGCTGATCCACAAGGCCGTGCGGGCACGCCTGGGCACCCTGGTCAGCCTCTCGGCGCCCACTGCCCTGACCGTGCAGTGGGCCAACAAGCACCACCTGAACCTGATCCACGTCCCCCACCGCAGCCCCCCGAGGATCTACAGCCCGGTGTAACCCCACAGCCTCGCCATCCACTGGCCAGGTGCTCGATCAGGCAGATCGAGGATTCAGGTCTTGCGGCCGCTGCGCAGCCGAGCGGGAGCGAGCTCCCTCGCCACCACAGCCGGTTCCAGGCCAATAGCAGCAGTGCCCCCACTCCCCGTGGCGAGGGAGCTTGCTCCCGTTGCAAGGCGCAGCCTTGCCATCCGCTGCGCAGGTGCTCGATCAGGCAGATCGAGGATTCAGGTCTTGCGGCCGCTGCGCAGCCGAGCGGGAGCGAGCTCCCTCGCCACCAAAGCCGGCTCCAGGCCAATAGCAGCAGTGCCCCCACTCCCCGTGGCGAGGGAGCTTGCTCCCGTTGCAAGGCGCAGCCTTGCCATCCGCTGCGCAGGTGCTCGATCAGGCATGTCGGGGATTCAGGTTTTTCGGCCGCTGCGCAGCCGAGCGGGAGCGCGCTCCCTCGCCACCAAAGCCGGCTCCAGGCCAATAGCAGCAGTGCCCCCACTCCCCGTGGCGAGGGAGCTTGCTCCCGTTGCAAGGCGCAGCCTTGCCATCCGCTGCGCAGGTGCTCGATCAGGCATGTCGGGGATTCAGGTCTTGCGGCCGCTGCGCAGCCGAGCGGGAGCGAGCTCCCTCGCCACCACAGCCGGTTCCAGACCAATAGCAGCAGTGCCCCCGCTCCCCGTGGCGAGGGAGCTTGCTCCCGTTGCAAGGCGCAGCCTTGCCATCCGCTGCGCAGGTGCTCGATCAGGCATGTCGAGGATTCAGGTCTTGCGGCCGCTGCGCAGCCGAGCGGGAGCGAGCTCCCTCGCCACCACAGCCGGTTCCAGGCCAATAGAGGGTGATCAGGGTTGCGGCTGGCAGCTTGCTGATCGTTCGCACGACTCTCGACCCAGTGCTCGCCGCTGCTTCCAGAACGGGGCGCGGGTCTTCAGGTAATCCATGATGAGACACTGGCCTCGCACGCCCCTGTAGCCGCTGCTGAGCCTGCGAAGCTGCGCAAAGGCCCGCAGGGCCTTGCTTGGAGCCGCGGCGCTTTCACGATCTTCGCGGCCGCTGCGCGCCCGTGCGCAGCCTACGGCAGCGGCACGGTTGAACGCACGACGCGTACAGGCACCGATTTGTAGGACGGCGTGCCGCTGTCGACGTCCAGGTAGTCCAGCGGCACCAGGCGGTTGGCCTCGGGGTAGTAGGCACCGACGGTGCCCGGGGCGATCTTGTACTCGACGGCGGTGATGTTCTCGTAGCGCAGACGCCGGCCCTCGGTCACCGTCTCGATGTCCACCAGGTCGCCATGGGCCAGGCCCCGGGCCGCCAGGTCCGTCGGGCTGATGAACAGCACGTCGCGACGGCCGAATACCCCGCGATAACGATCGTCCAGGGCATAGATGGTGGTGTTGTACTGGTCGTGGCTGCGCAGGGTCACCAAGCGCAGGACATCAGCACCGTCCACTTCCTTGTCTTCGTGCAATCCGGGGAAGACAAAGAACTCGGCCTTGCCCGAGGGCGTCAGCCACCGCCGCTCGGCCGCCGCCAGGGGCATGCGGAAACCGCCCGGCACGCGGATGCGGGCGTTGTAGTCGTCGAAGCCGGGCACGGTGCGTTCGATCAGGTCGCGGATCTTGTCGTAGTCGGCCACCAGTTCCAGCCACGGCACCTTGCTCGCGGTCAGCGTCGCCTTGGCCATGCCGGCGACGATCGCCGGTTCCGACATCAGGGCTTGCGAGGCCGGGGCCAGCTTGCCGGCCGAGGCATGGACCATGGACATCGAGTCCTCGACGGTGATCGCCTGGCGCAGGCCGTCCTGCACATCCAGTTCAGTGCGGCCCAGGCACGGAAGAATGAAGGTTTCCCGGGCCACCAGCAGGTGGCTGCGGTTGAGCTTGGTGGCGATGTGCACGCTCAAGTCGAGCTGGCCCATGGCCGGGAAACACTGGCCAGGGTCCGGCAAGGCCACGGCGAAGTTGCCGCCTAGGCACAGCAGGGCCTTGGCGCTGCCGGCGATCATCGCCTGCATGGCTTGCACCGCGTCATGGCCATGGGCTGCCGGTGGCTTGAAGCCGAACACTTGCTCGAGTTTGTCGAGAAACGGTTGCGCAGGTTTTTCAGTGATGCCGACGGTGCGGTTGCCCTGCACGTTGGAGTGGCCGCGCAGCGGGCAGATCCCGGCCCCGGGCTTGCCCAGGTTGCCCCTCAGCATCAGCAGGTCGCAGATCAGCCGGACATTGGCGGTGCCCTCGTTGTGCTGGGTGATGCCCATGCCGTAGGTGACGATGGTGGCATTGGACTTGGCATAGGCCGCGGCGACCAGTTCCATGTCTGCCTGGTGCAGGCCGCTGGCCTGTTCGATATCCGCCCATTGGGTGGCGTGCAGGTCGGCCTCCAGCGCAGCGAAGCCCAGGGTGTGCTGGGCAATGAAGTCGCGGTCCAGCACCTGTCCCAGGCTGTCTTCCAGGGCCAGCAGGGCCTTCATGATGCCCTTGATCGCGGCCGCGTCGCCGCCGGCCTTGACCTGGAAGTACGACGAGGCGATGCGGGTGGAGCCATAGGTGGCCATCTCTACCATGTTCTGCGGATCGGCGAACCGCTCCAGGGCCCGCTCGCGCAGCGGGTTGAAGACCATGATCGGCACCTTGCGCCGTGACGCTTCGTGCAGGGTGCCCATCATCCGCGGATGGTTGGTGCCGGGGTTGTGACCGATGGAGATGATCAGCTCACAGGTATCGAAATCCTCCAGCGATACCGTGCCCTTGCCAATGCCTATGGACCTGGGCAGACCGACGCTGGTGGGCTCGTGGCACATGTTCGAACAGTCCGGGAAGTTGTTGCAGCCATACTCCCGGGCGAACAGCTGGTACAGGTAGGCCGCCTCGTTGGAGGCGCGGCCCGAGGTGTAGAACTCCACCTGTTCGGGGGCCAGGCCGCGCAAGATCTGGCCAATGCGTTCGAAGGCGGCTTGCCATTGCACTGGCTTGAAGGTGTCGCTGGCACGGTCGTAGACCAGCGGCTCGGTGAGGCGCCCGAGGTCCTCCAGCTGATAGTCCGAACGCTGCAGCAGCGAGGCCACCGGATGGCTGGCCAGGAACTCGGACGTCACCCGTTTGTTGGTGGCCTCCCAGGTCACCGCCTTGGCGCCATTCTCACAGAACTGGAAGGTCGACTTGTGCTCCTTGTCCGGCCAGGCACAACCCGGGCAGTCGAAGCCGTCGGGCTGGTTGGTGCGCATCAGGGTCAAGGGCGCCTTGAGGGTGTCCATCTGCTCGCGCACGGCCGTGGCCGTTGCCTTGAGCGCACCCCAGCCACCGGCGGGACCATCGTAGCTACGGACTCCGGGAACCTTGCGTCGAGTGCTCATGATCGCTCCGGCGCCAACCGGTCCTGTGGGGCGCGAGCTGGCAATGACAGGTGATCGACCACCGGGGCGGCGCAGGCATGCGCCATGCACCCGGCGATGATCCAGGCATCAATGGCCGGTTCGCCAGGCGGCTGGATCATGGGGGACGTGCGCCACAACGTCGCGGCGCATGGTGAAATCTAGCCCTGCGCCCCTGGCTGTCAAGGCCGGGCGTCGGTCGGTGCGGCCGGGCTCGCTCACTGCTGGAGGGCACGCCAGGGCCTCAAGCTCCACCCCTGTTGCATGCCCGCGGCGGCCAGCAGGATGGCCCCCACACCGAGCCACTGCAGCCAGCCCAGGCGATGCCCGAACGCCAGCCAGTCGACGAAGATCGCCGCAATCGGATAGATGAACGACAGGGCGCCGATCAGCGCGGTCGGCAGCTTCTGGATCGCGCCGTAGAGCAGCACGTACATCACCCCGGTATGGATGATGCCCAGGGCCAGCAGGCTGGCCCATGCAGTGGCCTCCTGGGGCGGCGTACCGAGGTTGGCCCAGGGTGCCAGCAACAGCACCCCGGTGCAGACCTGGACCAGCGCGATCAGGTGCGGCGGGATACCCTTCAAGCGCTTGATCAGCAACGCGGCGAAGGCATACAGCAAGGCCGCCCCCAGGGCCAGGGCGATACCCAGCAGGTAGTCGTTGCCGGCTTCCCCCTGCCCTTCATGGGCACTGACGATCGCCAGCATCCCGGCGAACGACAGGCCCAGCCAGGACAGTTTCTGCGCCGTGATCCTTTCCCCCAGAAACAGGGCACCCAGCCCCACCAGGATGAACGGCTGGACGTTGTAAACCGCAGTGCCGATGGCGATCGAGGCCCGGGAATAGGAGCTGAACAGCAGCACCCAATTGCCGACGATGGCCGCACCGCTGACCACAGCCAGGATCAGCGCCTGCCGGGAGAGAATGCCCCTGCGCAGGAAACCCAGGGCGGCGCAGATCAGCAGCAAGGCGGCGGCGCCAAACAGGCAGCGCCAGAACACCACGTCCAGCACCGGCTGCCCGGAGACCAGGACGAACCAGCCAATGGTCCCGGAAATCAACATGGCGGCGCTCATTTCCAGCGATCCGCGACGAATCAGTGCATCCATCATCAGGCTCCTTTATCAGTCACCAGATTATGCGCAACCCATCGGTAGACTCACCATGGCCAATCCTAGGCTAGACTCAGCCGGCACCTTTTTTATCAAGGCAAAACCACCTATCAACCTAACGAGATTGCCATGCTGGATGCTATTGACCAGGCACTGATCAGTGCCCTGATGCAGGATTCCCGACGTTCGCTCAAGGCCCTGGGGCAAATCAGCGGGTTGTCCGCCCCCAGTGTCGCCGAGCGCCTGCGCAGGCTCGAGGAACGCGGGGTGATCAGCGCCTATACCCTGGAAGTCGATCCCAGGTTCCTGGGTTACCAGTTGCAGGCCATCGTGCGTATCCGGCCATTGCCGGGCAAGCTGCAGGAAGTCGAGCGGCAGATCCTGGCGATTGCCGAATTCACCGAGTGCGACAAGGTCACCGGCGACGACTGCTTTATCGCCCGTCTCCAGGTGCGTTCCATGGAACAACTGGACAGCTTGCTGGACCGTCTCAACCAGTACGCCGAAACCAATACCTCGATCGTCAAGAAGTCGCCGATAAAGCGCCGACTGCCGCCCATGGAATGATCACGGCCCCTGCCCCGGCCAGTAGAACCGAGCCATAAAAAAACCCGCCGAAGCGGGTTTTTCCAAGGTCGTGGACCTGGAGATCAATCGTCGCGGCTCATGATGCCGAACAACTGCAGCAGGCTGACGAACAGGTTGTAGATCGATACATACAGGCTGATGGTCGCCATGATGTAGTTGCGCTCGCCGCCGTGGATGATGGCACTGGTCTGGAACAGGATGCACACCGAGGAGAACAGCACGAAGCCGGCGCTGATCGCCAGTTGCAGGCCGCTGATCTGGAAGAACAGGCTGGCCAGCACGGCGCCCATCAGGACGAAGAAACCGGCGGTGATGAAACCACCCAGGAAGCTCATGTCCTTGCGAGTGATCAGCACGTAGGCCGACAGGCCACCGAACACCAGCGCCGTCATGGCGAAGGCCGAGCTGACGACTTCAGCGCCGCCCTGCATGCCCAGGTAGCGGTTGAGGATCGGGCCCAGCAGGAAACCCATGAAGCCGGTCAGGGCGAACGTCGAGACCAGGCCCCAGACCGAATCGCGGAGCTTGCTGGTGAGGAAGAACAGACCGTAGAAACCGATCAGCACTACGAAGACGTTCGGGTAGCCGACACGCATCTGTTGTGCCACATAAGCCATGACACCGCTGAAGGCGAGGGTCAGGGCCAACAGGCCGTAGGTGTTGCGCAGGACGCGGCTAACCTCTAGCTGCTCGGCCTGCACGCCGTTGTTGACTGCGTAATCCTGTTCGCGCATGGCGACACTCCTGTTGGGGGAAACATTTAGTGGCAAGGATGATAACAGAGGCGCTGTAACTCGCGACGCAGAGAGTTTGACAGTGTGTTTCATTCGGGTATTATGGCGCCCGCAACGCGATCTGGAGGTGTGGCCGAGTGGTTTAAGGCAGCGGTCTTGAAAACCGCCGACTGTAACAGGTCCTAGAGTTCGAATCTCTACGCCTCCGCCAAATCTCAACGAGAAAGCCCTGATTTTTCAGGGCTTTTTTGTGTCTGGCATATTTTGCTTCTGACCTATCGGCATCGACCAAGCTCAAGCGTTTTTGGACGCGTCCGAATATTTTGATCTTTTGAAGAGGCTTTCGCCTCAATCTACTGCAACCGCAATATGCCGATGGCGCATACTGCTGTAGCCCGCCTCCGGCGCTCTGCCGAGCCAGCAGCCTCCCTCCCCACATACAGTTCGTCCGCTTCCGGTAGCCGGAACTTTCAATCGAAATACTGTATGCACACAGAACGATCTCCCCGCTTTCCCTTAATCAATGCGTAACAGGCGATTGGCTTGCGCCCGCTGGACAGAATAATCAGTCCGCTATAGTTTTGCGTTCCCACCAAGGAGGAAGCAAATGGCCATCGAAATTGGAGCAGCTGCACTCGAGGCACTCAAGATCTTCAATAGTCCCACCGGATACCTCATTGACGCATTCGAAAAATCGGTGAGTGATCGCCTTGAGCCAGTTGAGATCGAGGAGCTGCGCATCGAGGCCGAGCGCAGGGAGCTAGAAATGCGCATGTCCGAGGCTGAGGCGCGGGTAGCCCAAGAGCTGGCTATCGCGCGGCGCATCGAAACAGCCCATGAAGTGGAAATGACAGAATATTTCGATTATTCGGGCAAGGGTCACGCCGGGGTGAGAGCCGACGGCGAAGGCTTCAGCGCCGGAATAGGAGCCTCTGGCCGAAAAGTGAGCAAACGGAAATTCGTTTTCAAAGGCGGCCCAGCATTTGCTGAGGTTGAAAAGAATCTCGAACAGACTCAGGTTACTACGGACGCTTAGACTCGCGCTTCTTTGAAAAACAAGCTCCAGTAATGCAGCAGTAGCGTTCAAATCAACCTGAGGGCCGTACAATCAGCGGCCTTCTCCTAAAATTTCGTCTAGTACAGTTCATCGAGCTCCATCCAGAAAGACAGGAAGCTTTCGAACAGTATTAGCCCCCCATACCCCATACATCTCGTCGCCTCAAATCGCAGGCCTGCGAAACCTCGATTACTGTATGTATACACAGAATAGGATTCGAGGTAGTACCGTGCATACCGAAGAGAGCGACACAGCCGATTGGCTGCCGTATCTCACACACCACACGATAGAGCGCACTCGCAGAAGGATTCCATGTATGTCGTGTTCAGCGGCCGCTGATTCGATGACCAGTACCGAGCACGGAAGATGCTTTGCGAGTTCTTTGCCAGGCCTGTACTTGCACACAAGACATGCCCCGGCGCGAAGCAGGCATGGCCCGTTCAAACCGGGGGCGGGGTTACAAGCCACTTCTTGAACCTGGCCGGCGAACCGGCATAAAGCGCATTGGGCGCGACATCCTGGGTCACCACGCTGTTGGCCGCCACCACGCTGTTTTGCCCGATGCTGACACCTGGCAAGACCACGGAGCCCGCCCCTATCCAGGCATTGTCCCCGACGGTGATTGGCGCGGTGTAGTCGTTGCTCTTGCGCCGATCCGGGTGCACATCGTGGCTAGTGGTGCACAGCCGCACCTGTGGCCCCAGCATGGCGTGGCGACCAATGCGAATGGGCGCTTCGTCCAGGAATACGCAACCGCTGTTGATGAAGGCCCCTTCACCCAGCTCCAGGTTGCCACGCTCGAAATAGAACGGTGGGCGAATGACCACGCGCCCCTCGGTGCGAATGCCCGTTTTGGCCATGAAGCGATTTGCCTGTTTCTTGCCCAGATCGTGGGTATCAAGCAACCGGATGAATTGACGTGGGGATAACCTGCGCTTGAGTTTTGCGACGAGTAAAAGCAAGTGAGACATCCAATGACGTGAGGGCTGTTCAAGACCGCATGACCCACGACCGAAACAAAGCGAGCGGGCTTGAGGAGCGAGATGTTCCGGAGGCAATGGCATCGCCAGGTCGGGCTTTGCGTCTCAACGCTTGATCGCTTGAGCCGATTGCCCTGGCTTGCACTCGACCCGGAACGTCGAATCTGGGGGAGCGTAATACTCCATCCAAGTGCAAATTGCCACTCTTTCGCCAGGCGAACGCGGGACGGCCAACCCAGGGAAAAAGCCGTGCGCCAAGGGGCTCATGAGAGCAGTGAGGGTGGTCGGCCTCAATAGCGTTTCACCCACGGGGCAGTCAGGGTGATATCGATCACGCCAGGAAAAGCCTTCAGCGTTTGGGGAGTCCTGCGCGAAGTGCAGGCACTATCAAGCGTCTTGCCCGGCAGGCCTGGCGGGTGCCAGGTCTGCCGGGCAAGTTACCTTACGGGCACACGCAGGTGGATGGCCCAAATACCGGGCCACTGCACGGGTCCTTGGACGGACCGAACACCGGGCACGAGGCCTGGGCAGTCAGGGAGAAACCGCACAGCAGCAATACCGCCAACATCACTTTCTTCATTCAAGACCTCCTGGTCAGTCACACAACATTCCATAGCCCTTGTCGGGGTACAGGTCAGTTACTGGGGCACTCGCACACCGTGGGCGTCGGCCCGAGCACAGGCTTCGTGCACGGATCATCCCAAGGGCCCAATACCGCGCAATCGGCGTACGCCGTGGCCGAGAACACCCAAAACAGCAGCGAAGCCGCCATAAATTTCTTTTTCAACATGACCTCCTTGGTCGAAACATCGATAACGATCCGCGTCCATTTCTGCAGCGTTACAAGCATCTACAGGAAGCTGGACACCCGCCCACCCTGCAGTGTGAAGCGATATCCGCCTGCACCAGAGCAAGCCCGCAACAGCAAACACCAAGCCGCGCGATCACGCCAGTGCGACACGCTGTCACGCGGGCCTGAACACCGACGAAACACAGAAGGTGGCCGGACGAGGCGCTTGCCAAACCATCCATTGCGGGTTGGTTCACGCCGGGTATTCCCTCAGGTCACCGGGGCCGGTTGCAACGTCCGGCGGGCTTGGCCGCGACGGAGCGGCCTGAGGGAGCAGGCAGATCGGCCGGGCCTGCTGCTCCGGTCTGCTGCCGGGACAAAAGAAAACCGGCGATCGCTCGCCGGTCTTGTCGGAATCTGTACAGCCAGGGCAGGAGTTGATCGCTGCCCTGGCCACGCGCATCAATGTGGCGCGTTCAGGGTCAGGCGCATCTGGCGGTTCACATCCTTGTACAGCAGGTAGCGGAAGCGACCCGGGCCGCCGGAATAGCAGGCCTGCGGGCAGAACGCACGCAACCACATGAAGTCACCAGCCTCGACCTCGACCCAATCCTGGTTCAGGCGATACACCGCCTTGCCTTCCAGCACATAGAGGCCATGTTCCATGACGTGGGTCTCGGCGAACGGAATCACGCCGCCCGGCTCGAAGTTGACAATGTTGACGTGCATGTCATGGCGCATGTCACTCATGTCGACGAAGCGGGTGGTGCTCCAGCGACCTTCGGTGTCGGGCATCACCCGCGGCTCGATGTCTTGCTCGTTGGTGACGAAGGCCTCCGGGTACGGCACGCCATCGACCTTCTGGTAGTGCTTGCGGATCCAGTGAAAGCGCGCTTCGGTGCCAGTGGTGTTGCGCAGCTTCCAGTCGGCAGCCGGCGGGATGAAGGCATAACCGCCCGGCGTCAGCACATGCTCCTGGCCTTGCAGGGTAAGCGTGACTTCGCCTTCGACGACGAACAGCACCGCCTCGGCGTTGGGGTCCTGTTCAGGCTTGTCGCTGCCGCCATTGGGACCGACTTCAACGATGTACTGGGAGAAGGTCTCGGCGAACCCCGACAGCGGGCGAGCGATGACCCACATGCGCATGTTGTCCCAATGGGGCAAATGGCTGGTGACGATGTCGCGCATCACGCCCTTGGGGATCACCGCATAGGCTTCGGTGAACATCGCACGGTCGGTGAGCAGCTCGGTCTGGGCCGGGTGCCCGCCGTGCGGCGCGTAGTAAGTGGACTTGGACATGGAGACTCTCCTCATTGTTGTTTTGCTGCCCCGCGCATGACAGGTGGCGGGGTGAACAAAGCCTGGGTCCAACGCAACGACGCGGACGGCCATGACCGCCACGATATCCAGCGGCAACTTCATGCACAAATTAAATACTGAAATACGCGACATTCATTTATCGAATTACAGACCGACTTATCCCGCCGTGTCCTGGGCCAGTACCCGGGACAATACCCGCGCCAGCTCCTTGACCATCGGGTCAGCCGCTGGACGGTGCAGCAGCGCCACCTCGAACACATCCACTGCCGGCAGCCCGGTGGTCCTGGACAGTACCTGGTGGTCCGCCGTGACCGCTCGCAACGGCAGCAGGCCGATGCCCATGCCGTCGGCAATGGCGGACTGCAAGCCACTGAGGCTGGAGCTGGTGAAGCTGATGTGCCAGCGTCGACCGACGCCCTCCAGGGCATTGATCATTTCATCGCGATAGACCCCCCGTGGCGGAAAGGTCACGATCGGCAGCGGATCCAGGTCGATGCAGGGGTTCCTCGCACTGTCCACCCAGCGGGTTTTCTCCGGCCAGCAGGCCTGCGCCTCACGGCTGTTCTGGCGTTGCTTGAGCAGCACCAGGTCCAGCTCACCGCGGTCGTAGCTGGCACTCAGGTCGCGACTCATGCCACTGGTGACCTCCAGCTTGACCTGCGGGTAATGCCGATTGAAGGCCGCTAGCTGTTCGGTGGTCCGGCCGGTGGCAAAGTCATCGGGTACGCCGATGCGCACCGTCAAGGCCACCGTGGCTCCGGACAGGGCCTCGAGCATTTCGTCATTCAGCGCCAGCAGGCGCCGCGCATAACCCAGCAGCGTCGTACCGGCATCGGTGGGCAAGACATCGCGGTTGCCGCGCTCGAGCAGCCGATGCCCGGCCATCTCTTCCAGGCGACGAATCTTCTGGCTGACCGTGGATTGGGTAGAGTGCAGGCGCGTGGCCGCCGTGGTGAAACTGCCGCAGTCGGCCACCGTGACAATGGCCCGCAACAAGTCGAGGTCGAACAGGCGGCTATTGGGTTTCTCAATGTCGCTCATGCTGATATCTGTTTTCTGAATGCGTTGCGCCTTTCTACCGGGTCTGGCCCGGGGAAACAATGGCCCGCATCCCACGGGGCAACGCGCCCAGGGCCCGGGGCGCTGTCGAGAGCGGGCAGTTCGCACAGCGCCCTGCTCCTCCCGACCTACCGCTGCACTCACCCCTTGTTCCGGTTCTTGGCCCCGCCCTGGCGGGCCTTGAAGCGCGGGTTGGATTTGCAGATCACATAGATCCGACCACGGCGCTTGACGATCTGGCAGTCACGGTGGCGATTCTTGGCTTCCTTGAGGGACGACAGGACTTTCATGGGCGATGTTTCCTTGGGCTGATTTAGATGTAATAACATAACATAATAAACAATGAGAACAATTATCAAACTCACCAAAAACAACCCCCAGCACTAAAGTCCGGCAAAGAACGGCCGCTACCCAGGGTTCAACCCTCACTCACGGAAGCAGTGACATGAACATCAGCAATCGCCCTCTGCCCCCACTGACCAGCGGCGGCACTCACGGCCCCATCACCCTCCCCGTCTCCGACACTCCGCCGCCACCACTGACCGCCGAACAGAAGGAAGCACTGGAGCGGCTCAGGGACAAGCTCAAGGAAACGCCTACCCCACCGGTCGCGCTCCCTCCGGCAAAAACCTCACTGATCGATGAAGTGGTCTGATCGGCAATCGGCGGACACGGCCATGCCATGGCCGGTCCGCACACGGTATGAACCGGCGAACGCCATCAGGCCATGATCGTGAAGCGGGTGGGATTTGCCACGAGGTGTGCAAGAGGATGTTCGCCCGGCCTCACCCACTGTTGGCGCAGCAGTCACTCAACCCATGAATCCGCACGCGCTGGCGCAACTCAGGTTGTCCTCCCCTGCACCGTCACCAACTGCCCGACGCCCCGCCACCGCCACTGGAACCGCCGCCCCCGGAGAAACCGCCCCCCGAGCTTGAGTGGCCACCACCGCTGCTGCCACCGCCGCTGCTCCAGCGAAAGCCACTGCCGACGGCAAACAGTATGAAACTCAGGAAATAGGCGAACGGCACTACCGTCAGCCAACGCTGGGCCGCCTGCCAGGCATCCACGCCCAGGCCCATCAGCAGGACCAGCGTCAGCAGCACGGCAAAGCGCCACAAAAAGCCCCGAGGGCTCCTGCGCCAGCTGTTGCGCATCATCCAGTACAGCAGCCAATGGCCGCCCAGCACCAGTAGCACCCCCGCTGGCCAGGCCAGGCCATAGAGGAAAGTCAGACTGCCCAGATACTGGCTGACCAGGGTCAGCAGGCCGATGTACAGCAGCAGTCCCAGCACCCCGTAGAACACCCCTCGTGCCTGCCACAGTCCGGCGAAGGTCGCACCGCCGATCAACATGCACAACGGCACCAGGAACAACTGCGCCAGCCACTCATGGCCGCCCACGGCTCCCACCAGCACCGCTATCAGCACCACTGCGCCCCCCAGTACCCGGCGCCAGTTCCAGCCGGCAGCCAGCATCACCCCCGCCACCGAGCCGAAAATGAACGCCAGCAGCAAGGCATAGGCTTCCAGTGGCACCGCCAGCTCCGCAGGCTCCGGCAGCCCCGCAGGCTTGGGCAACAAGCCCCCGTCCACCAGCAGGATCAGGTCGTCCAGGGCACGGTCGATACCGCCGGCAAAGTCGCCCTGACGAAAGGCCGGGGCCAGGTCTTGGGCGATGATCTGCCCGGCCAGCAGGTCGGTGACCACCGGCTCCAGGCCATAGCCGACCTCGATCCGCACCTTGCGGTCGTTCTTCGCCACCAGCAGCAGGATGCCGTCGTCTACGCCCTTGCGCCCCAGCTTCCAGGCACGAAACAGCTGGTTGCCCAACGCCTCGATGCTCTGCTGGCCCAGGTTGGGCACCAGCATCACCGCGATCTGCGCGCCGCGGCGCTGCTCCAGCGCCTCCAGCTTGTGCACCATCCGCTCCTGGGTGGCGCTATCCAAGGTCGCGGTCAGGTCGATCACCCGCCGGTCCAGGGGCACCTTCACCAGCCCCGGCGGCGCTTCCTCGGCGTGCACCAGGGCCGGCAACAGCAGCCCGAGAAACAGCGCGAGCCACAGGCCACGCCCTTGTTGCAACCACACTTTGATCATCGGCCTGCTTCCCGCATCGTTCATCCTGAAGCGGCGAACTCTACCACTGCCCGTATCGCGGCCGATTCACCGCCCCGCGTCGCCAGCAAAAAAACACCGGGCAGGTGACCAAACCTGCCCGGTGCCGACGACCTGTCGTGTTACGGCTACGCTCTTCAGCCGAGGCGGTTCAAGCAGATCACCTTGGGCTGGGTCATTTCCTCATAGGCAAAACGCACCCCTTCGCGCCCCAGGCTGCCGTACTTGAAGCCACCAAAGGGCATGGCATCGAAACGGTAGTCGGAAGAGTCGTTGATCATCACCCCACCCGCCTCGATGCGCCGTGCGGCATCCATGGCGATACGCAGATCGTTGGTGAAGATTCCCGCATGCAGGCTGTACTCCGGCTGGTTGGCCAGGGCGATGGCCTGGTCCAGGTCGTCGAACGGTTGCAAGACCACCACTGGCGCAAAGACCTCGTCCTGCCACAGGCGACTGTGGTGGTCGACGTTCTCCAGCACCGTGGCGGCGTAGCAGGAACCCTGGCGCTGGTGCCCGCACAGCAGCCGCGCGCCTTGCTGCAGGGCTTCGTCCACCGTCGCCTGGGCGCGCTGCGCCGCCTGCAGGCTGATCATCGGTCCGATGTCCGTGCTGCTGGCCAGCGGGTCGCCACTGACCTGAGTACGGGCAAGACGGACAAAAGCCTCGCGAAACGCCTCATAGATCGGGGCCTGGACCAACAGGCGCTGGGTGCCGATGCAGTTCTGCCCCGCCGCCCAGAAGGCCCCGGACACGCAGCTTTCCACCGTCGCCGCCAGGTCGCAGTCGGCCATCACGATTACCGGCGCGTTGCCGCCCAGGTCCATGGCCAGCTTCTTCAACCCGGCGCTGCGGGCGATCTGCTCGCCGGTGACGAAGCCCCCGGTGAACGACACCATGCGCACCTCGCGGGCCTCCACCAGGGCCCTGCCCAAATCCGCGCCACCGGTGGCCAGGGTCACCACCGACGCTGGCAGGCCGGCATCGCACAGGTACCCCACCAGCTTGATCGCCGACAGCGGCGCCAGCTCCGAAGGCTTGAGAATCACCCCGTTGCCGCCAGCAATCGCCGGACCAAGCTTGTGCGCCACCAGGTTCAACGGATCGTTGTAAGGCGTGATCGCCAGGATCAGCCCCAGGGGCTCGCGAGAGAACCAGCCCTGGCGGTTTTGCGAGCCTTCGTAAGCGTCGAAGGGCAGTACCTCACCGGCATTGCGCTTGGCCTCTTCGGCCGACAGCTTGAGGGTATTGACGCAGCGCTTGACCTCCTTCTGCGCCTGTTTCAGGGTCTTGCCCGCCTCATCGACGATCAACCGGGCGAAGTGTTCGGCGTCACGTTCAATGTTCAGGGCCGCCTGCTCGAGAATCCGCGCCCGCTGGAAACGCGGCAGCGCCGCGCAGGCCTGCACGCCCTCGCGGGCCTGCTGCAACAGGTAGGGCACGGCGCTGGCATCGGTGCGCGGCACGCTGCCGATGACCCGTCCATCAAAGGGGCTGCGCACTTCAATCGTATCGGCGACAGGCACCAGGCGAGACAGATTCATGGGCATTCTCCTAGCGAGCCGAGCGCGACTGGTGGATATGGATGATGTCCGAGAGCAAGGCAAAGGCCGTCTCGATGCGCCCGGCGCCCGGACCGGAAACCGTCACCGCCCCCAACAGCTCGGTGTTGAACGACAGCGCATTGATCGCCCCGGAGATACCTGCCAGCGGATGCTCCTGCGCCAACAGGCACGGCTCGACACTGGCCTGCAGGGAGCCGTCGGCAAGACGCCGGGCGGAACCGACCAGCTTCCAACACGCGCCCTCGGCACGGGCCTGGGCCAAGTCCTGGGCCGTCAGGCCGGAGATCCCGCGACAGGCAACGTCATTGACCGTCAACTGTGCACCCAAGAGTTCGTTGGCCAGGATCACCACCTTCAGGCGCACATCGAAGCCTTCGACATCCGCGCTCGGATCGGCCTCGGCGTACCCCAGGGCCTGGGCCTCGGCCACCGCTTCGGCAAAGCCCAGGCCGGCTTCCATTCGGGTCAGCACAAAGTTGGACGTGCCGTTGAGGATGCCTTCGAAACCCAGCAGCCCACTGCCGGCCAGGGACTGCTTGGCCATGCGGATCACCGGGGTGCCGCTCATCACCGCGCCTTCGTACTCGAACGCCGCCTGATTGCGCTGGGCCAGGGCCTTGAGCTCGGCGCCGTGCAGGGCAATGGGGCCCTTGTTGGTGGTTACCACATGCTTGCCCCGCTCCAGGGCCCAGCGGCAGAAGGTGCTGGCCGGCTCGCCGTCCACCGGATTGGTGAAGGTAGCCTCGGCGATGATGTCGGCGCCGGAGTCCTTGATCACCTGTTCGTTGAGCGCCTCCACCTGGCCGCCCGGCAGTTGCGCCAAGGCGCCCTTGGTTGCCGGCAGCTTGCTCAGCAGACCGGCATCCAGCCCCTGGGGAGCGACGATGGAACCCAGGAACAGATCGCTGATGCCAACGATCTTCAAGCTGAAACCCAGTTGTTTTTTCCACGCCTGATTGCGCTCGGCAATCAGTTGCGCCAGGGCTCGGTTGACCCCGCCGAAGCCCACCAGGGCGATGTTGTATTCAGTCATTTTTGTTGTGTTCCATCCGGGTTGAGAAGCTGATGGACACAAGGTTAGGGGTCGGGCCCGGGCAGTGAAATATGCCGTTTTGCTGTATTTGCTGAGCATTTTGCCCAGCGCCCGTGACCACTGCCGAAGGCTGCGCCCGGCTCCGCAGGAGACGCTAACCCTGGCGGTGCGGTCCATCAGGACACCACACAGGGTTCCATTCATCGCAACATGCTGATTTACCGCGCGGGAAGGTCCTTCGGGCCTTTTAGCAGGCTGCGCCAGCGGCTACAGGAGGCCAGAAGATCGGGCTTCGCGCTCAGGCCACCGAGGACAAGACAAAGGACGTCACGGTGTTTTCCACCCCGGGCAAGGCGGCGATTTCATTCCACACCCGATGCACCCGCTCAGCCGTCGCCGCGCTGACCCGCACCAGCACATCGAACTCGCCGCTGAGCACTTCGCACTGGACGATCTCCGGCATCGCGCGCAGCGCCTGCAATACATCGGCACCGCGCATGCGGTCGTAGCGGTAGACGAAGATCAGCGCATTGATCCGGGTGTGCGCCCCACGCCCCTCGCCCACCCGGATGGTGTAGCCCTGGATCGCACCGTCGCGCTCCAGGCGCTCGATGCGCTGGCGCACCGCGTTGCGCGACAGGTTGACCTTGGCCGCCAGCTCGGCATGGGCCGCCCGGGCATTGCGGGTCAGCTCGGCGATGATGCGCTCGTCCAGTGGATCCAGAATCCGCTTCATGAAGCCTCCTTCGCGGTGCCCATCACAGTGCCTTCAGGCAGTGCACTACGGCGGCAAAATCATCCGCCGCCAGTGCCTGCCACTGCGCCGTGTAAGGCGCCGCGAGCGGCTGAGGCGCCAGCCCGGGAATGCCCAGGGAAGCCAGCAGACGCGCCGACTTGGCCGGTGCGATTTCCCCCAGGGTGACCATGGGCGCCACCAGGCTGCGGCGGTACAGGCGCGCCGCCAGGACGCCGATGGCGGCATGCGGGTCGATGATGTAGCCGGTATCGCGATAGAGGCTGCTGATCTCCTTGCCGGTTTCTTCATCGCTCACCGAATAGGAGTCGATGATCATCCGTGCCTGCAGCCAGAACTCGTTGCCCAGGCTCATCTCGCCGCTGTCTTCGAAGCGCTGCATCAGGCCCGCCACCGCTTGCGGGTCATGGCCATACAGCTCCCAGACAAAACGCTCCAGGTTGGCGAACAGCGACAGGTCCATGGCCGGCGACAGGCTCTGGCTGGCCGGGGCGCGGCAATAGCGATTCTTCAAAAAAAGCTGATGCAGGGCGTCATTGCGGTTGGTGGCGACAATCATCTGGGTGATGGGAAGGCCCATTTTCTGCACGATATAGCCGGCATAGACCTCGGCGAAGCTCGCCGCCGGAACGCTGAAACCGATGGGCCGCTGGCCACCCCCCAGTTGCAGCACGGCATGGAAATACAGCACCAGTTGGGCCATGACCCCGACCCAGTTGCTGGAGTTGAAGCCGATCACCTCACGCTCCGCCAGGGGCCACTGGCGCAGCAAGCGACCCACCAGGGTCTGGCAGTCGTCGAAGCTGCCCTGCACGGCAAAGCGCCACAGCCCGGGGTTGTGCGCGGCCTGCAACTGCTGCCCTTGCTGCTCGGGCACGCCGTGCTGCGGATAGAACACCAGCACCTGGGTCTGCGGACAGTCCTTGAAGGCGTCGATGGCCGCCAGCGCGGTATCGCCGTTGCTGGCCCCCACCAGCACCCCGCGGCGCTGTCGGCGCTGGAGGAAATAGCCCACCAGTTGCGCCTGCAACCGCGCGGCAAAATCCTTGGCCGAGCCAGTGGGGCCATGGAACAGTTCCAGCACCCATTCGTTGCGGTCGATCTGTCGCAGGGGCGCCACCGCGCGGTGGCCAAAGCCGCTGTAGGCGCGGCAGAGCAAGGCCTTGAAATCCGCCTCGGGCAGGCACTCGCCCACAAAGGGGCTGAGCACCCGGAAGGCCAGTTCGGGGTAATCCAGGGTCGACCAATTGGCGATCTCCTGGGGGCTGAAACGTGGCAGCTCGGCGGGCACGTACAGCCCGCCATCGGCGGCCACGCCAGACACCACCACGCTTTCGAAATCCACCTGCACGGTGGTACTGCGGGTACTCACATAACGCATGCTTGGCTCCGGCCAGTCATTTATGGCGATGGGCCTGTTCCACCAGCCAGGTGGAAAATTCCAGCGCATCGGGGTGTGGATCGGCCCCGGCACCACGCACCAGGTAAAAGGATTCGCTGGCTTCGATGCGCTGGCTGAAGGGCTCCAGCAAACGCCCATCGGCGAGCATCTGGTCGACCATGGAGGAGCGCGCCAGGGCCACGCCCAGGCCCAGTTCGGCCATGCGCAAGGTAGAGATCAGGGTGTCGAACTGCATCCCCCGGGACGAATCCACCTGCTCGGCGCCAGAGCGCTGCAACCAGTAGCCCCAGCCCTCTTCGTAGCCCAGCACATGCAGCAGCGGATGCCGGGCCAGGTCCGCCGGTACCTCGAGCGGCGCCCTGTCCAGCAAGGCCGGGGCGCACACCGGGAACAGCGTGTCCCAGGTCAGCCGCTGGGCCACCAGCCCCGGCCAGTGGCCATGACCCCAGCGAATTTCCAGGTCGTCTTCGCCGTCCAGTTCCTTGACCCAGATATTGCTGATGTAGCGGATATCCACCAGCGGGTGCCTGTGCTGAAAATCCGCCAGCTTGGGCGCCAGCCAGTGGACGAAAAACGCCAGGCTGCCGCGCACCTTGATCGGCCGGCGCTTGTGCTGGCCGAAGATTTCGTTGGTGCCCACCGCCAGCCGGGTAATGGCGTCCTGCACCACGGGCAGGTAGGAACGACCCTCTTCGGTCAGGTCCAAGCCCCGGGGCAGGCGCTTGAACAGCGCCACCCCGAGGTGGCTTTCCAGCTGGCGGATCTGCTGGCTCACCGCACCCTGGGTGAGGAACAGCTCCTCGGCGGCGTGGGTGAAATTAAGGCAACGGGCGGACACCTCGAACGCGCGCAGCCAGTTCAGCGGGGGCAAGCTTTTCTGCTTCATGGCCTGGCTCTCATGGACACCCTGGGCGCCGGGCGCACTCCTCAACCCTGCAGGGCATCGGAGGGCCGTGCCAGCGCTGCCAGGGACAGGCGCCGCTGGCGGCTACTGCGGGTAATGTAATACACGAAGTAGCACCAGGCGATGAAGGGCAGGCCGAAGTACAGGGCCACGCGCTGCTCGGGGTCGAAGCCGATGCCGACACAGGCCAGGGCGCAGCACAACAGCGCCCCCAGCGGCACCCAGGGGTAGCCACGAACACGGAATTTCAAGTCGCGCACATCACCGCCGTTGGCCACGAAGTGCCGGCGAAAGGCGATCTGGCTGGCGGCGATGCTCATCCACACCACCACCACCGCTAGCCCGGAAATCGACACCAGGGCCAGGTAGATGGTGTCCGGGGCAAACACGCTGCTGAGCAGGGAAGCCGCACCGCCGGCCATGCTCACGATGATCGCGTTGAGCGGCGTGCCCATGCGGGTCAGGACCGAGAACTGCTTGGGCAGGTGGCCCTGGTCGCTCAGGGTCCAGAGCATCCGCGAGGCGGCGTACAGCCCGGAGTTGGCGGCGGACAGCAGCGCACTGATGATCACGAAGTTCATGATGTCCGCCGAGTACGGAATGCCGATGTAGGTGAACACCGTGACGAACGGACTTTCCACCAGCCCCGCCTGCTCCCGGGGCAACAGGGTGGCGAGGACGAAGATGGTACCGACGAAGAAGATCGCCAGGCGCAGCACTGTGGTGCGGATCGCCCGCGGTACGTTGCGTTGCGGGTCGCGGGTTTCGCCGGCGGCGATGCCGATCAGTTCGGTGCCGGAGAAGGCGAACGCCACTGCAAGCAGGGTCATGGCGATCGGCATGAAGCCGGTGGGAAACAGCCCCTCGCGGGTGAAGTTGCTCAGGCCGATGCTGTGGGCCTGGTCGATGTGCAAGAGACCGAGAATCGCCCCGCCGCCCACTGCCAGAAACGCCAGCACGGTGATCACCTTGACCAGCGACAGCCAGAACTCGGTCTCGGCGAACAGCCGCACCGACACCACGTTGGACAAAAACACCACCATGGCGAACAGCGCGCTCCAGATCCACACCGGGGTTTCGGGGAACCAGCGGGCCATGAGGATCCCGGCGGCGGTGAATTCCGAGCCGATGGCCACGGTCCAGGTCAGCCAGTACAGCCAGGCCACGGTGTAGCCGGTGCCAGGGCCGAGAAAACGTGTGGCGTAGGTGCTGAAGGAACCGGTCTCGGGCATCTGCACCGCCAGCTCGCCGAGGCACATCATCACCAGGTACACCATCAGCGCACCGATGATATAGGCAATCACCGCGCCCAGCGGGCCGGCCTGGTTCACCGTGTAGCCGGAGGTGAGGAACAGCCCGGTGCCGATCACCCCGCCGAGGGCGAGCATGACAATGTGCCGGGTCTGCATTTCTTGCTTGAAGCCGCCGCGCAAGTCGGTCTGTTGTTCTTGTTGGGACATGATGGTTCTCATGAAAGTTGTCAGGGCAAGTCTCAATTTCTGCGATTGTGGAAATGGGCAGAAAACAAATCGGATGCCACCAGGTTTTTATTGTTATTCCTCTTCATGAAGCCCCCACTGGCTGCCTTGCTGTGGGGGTATTGCGCGCTCTTTCAGTGGGCGACCTCGGCCCGGGCATCCAGGGAAGAGGCGCCGCCGGGGGCCGCGTTCTGCTTGAGGGATTGGCGCAGCCAGGCGAAGGCCTGCTGCAGGTCCGCCAGCAGGTCATCGGTGTCTTCGATGCCTACCGAGATCCGCACCAGCCCTTCGGAAATACCCAGGGCCTGGCGCTCTTCCAGGGTGTTTTCGACATGGCTGGTGGTGCGTGCCGGACCGTAGATGGTTTCCACCGCGCCCAGGTTGCCGGCGCAGTGGGCATAGCGCAGGCGCGGCAACAGCAGCTTGACGCTGTCCATGCCACCCACCAGGACGAAGCTGACGATGGCGCCGAAACCGCGCATCTGCGCACAGGCCACGGCGTGGTTCGGATGGCTGGGCAGGCCCGGGTAGTTCACCGCCTCCACCAGCGGCTCGTTGAGCAGGAACTGCGCCAGTTGCGCGGCGCTGTGCTGTTGCTGGCGCATGCGCAGGGCCAGGGTCTTGATCCCGCGGATGATCAGGTAGGCCGAGAACGGATCGAGGCTGGCACCGTTGATTTCCCGGTAGTGACGCACCTGGCTCATCAGCGCTTCGCTGCCGCAGGCCACGCCACCGAGCACATCGCCGTGGCCGCTGAGGAACTTGGTGGCGCTGTGGATCACCACATCCACGCCCAGCGCCAGGGGGTTCTGGTTCAGCGGCGTGGCAAAGGTGTTGTCCGCCACCACCAGGGCGCCGACCTGCTTCGCCGCGGCGACCAGGCGCTGGATGTCGACGATCTTCAGGGTCGGGTTGGTCGGGGTCTCCAGGTACAGCAGGTCGCAGCCCTTGGCGATCTCGGCCTCGATCTGCTGCTGGTCGAAGGTTTCGCAGAGGGTGACGGCCACGCCCATGCGCGGCAGGAATTCCTCGAAGATCTTGTTGGTGCCACCGTAGCTGTCCTTGGTCGACACCACCCGCTGGCCGTGGCGCAGGAAGCTGTAGAGCACGCCGCTGATGGCCGCCATGCCGCTGCTGAAGGCCACCGCCGATTCGGCACTTTCCAGGTCCCGCAGCTTGGCCTCCAGGGTTTCCACCGTGGGGTTGCTCATGCGGCTGTAGATAAAGCCCGGGGCCTTGCCCAGGGCCACGTCGTACCACTGGTCAATGTCGTCGTAGCCATAGGCGGCACTGGCGACAATCGGCGTTTGCGTGGCGTTGTAGGGGTGACGGACCTGCTCTCCGCCCCAGACCACCCGAGTAGCGGTCCCGGGGTTTTCCAGCCCTGTGCGTTCAGGTTTTTTATTCATTGCGACGGCTCACCATAAAGGGTGCGCGGCCTGTTGCCGCGCTGGATCTGGTGGCCAATATAGAGAAAAGCCCAAGCCCCGAGAAACGATGTTATCGGGGCCAAAGGGGCGGTTTTTTTAATGGCTGAAAGCCCTGCAAACGGCCTGTGCACAAGGCTTTTACGACGCCTCTTGCATTGCGACACCGGGGCTTGCGAAGCTGCTGTGCGCCAGCCTGCAAACCCGAAAGGAGCCGCAATGAACCGCACCGAGCACCTGTGCCTGATGGCCCGCTACAACCAGTGGATGAACAGCCAGCTGTACAGCGCCGCCATGAACCTGCCGGATGTGCAACTGGCTCTGGACCGGCAGGCCTTTTTCGGCTCGATCCTCGGCACCCTCAATCACTTGCTGGCCGGCGACACGATCTGGCTCAAGCGCCTTGCCCGGCACCCGGCGCGGTTTGCGGCCCTGGCGCCGCTGCAGCAGGTGGCCACGCCCCAGGACCTCAAGACCCTGCTGTTTGCCGACATCCGCGGGCTGTGGCAGCAGCGTCAGTGGCTGGATCAACTGATCCTCGATTTCAGCCAGGGGCTGAACGAGACCGAGCTGGACAGCAGCCTGTCCTACAGCAACACCCAGGGCATCGCAGCCGAACGCAATGTCTACGGCCTGCTGGTGCACTTCTTCAATCATCAGACCCACCACCGCGGCCAGGCCACTACCCTGCTGAGCCAGGCAGGGGTGGATGTGGGCGCCACCGACCTCCTGCTGCTGATTCCCTCGGCGAGCTGATCAGGCGCCAGCCCACCGCTTGCGCAGCAGTGGCAACCCCTGGTCACGCCAGAACTGCGGGGAAATTCCCCCGCTGGACATGCCGCCATGGGCAAAGGCTTCGACGAAGAAATGCTCCTGAGCATCCAGGCCCCTGCCGGTCAGTTGCTCGAACGCCTGGGTGAGCATGGCGTCCAGTTGCTCCAGGCTGTCCGGCCAGGGTGCATTGGCCAGTTGCACCGCCATCGCGCGCCACAGGTACGGGTCACCCCGCAACCCCCAGGTCAACGGTTCTTCAACGAATAACAGGTCGGTGGTGCGCGTGGCTTTCATCGGGGCTCCTGGTGGCGAGGATTTTTCCGCGGCCAATCTAGCGTCTGCAGCAGGCTTCTGCGAACATGCGCGCGCAAAAAATCCACTGGCTAAGGAATGGCGCCATCAAACTCCTCTCGACTG
Organism: Pseudomonas sp. L5B5; assembly: GCF_020520285.1. Classification (NCBI taxonomy): domain Bacteria; kingdom Pseudomonadati; phylum Pseudomonadota; class Gammaproteobacteria; order Pseudomonadales; family Pseudomonadaceae; genus Pseudomonas; species Pseudomonas sp. L5B5. Next base: position 6,730,662 of record NZ_CP084742.1, on the reverse strand, counting down.
CACTCGTGCTCACCCTGCTGGCACTGACAGGCTGCGGCACCTACATGGCCCGTGGCGGCGCCCTGGACTGGCGCGATGACCGCTACTACCGCAGCACCCAGACCAGCGCCCAGGTGCTTACCGGCTACCACCTGGATGGCTACGGCCGCATGATCACCGGCGGCTGCTGGGTACTGGTGGTCTGCCCCATCGCGATCATCGTCAGCCTGCCGGCAGATGCCCTGCTCGATACCGTACTGCTGCCCTACGACGCCATGCAGCCGGAGCGGCCCAAACGCAAGATGAACTCAGAAAGAAAGTACCCGGACCTTGAAGGCACCTCCCCGCTGGGCGAACCCTTCCTGGACGTTGGCGAGTTGTGCGTGCCACCGGCCTGAGCGCTGGGATCAACGCGCAGGTGACACTCCCCGAGGCTGGCCATGGTGAGATGGGGCCGGCTCAGGCCTGGTTCGGGGCACACAGCTCGGGCTGGGTCCGCTGCAAGCGACATGTACGCCCCAGGCGTTCCACCTGGGGCCGGCCAAACAGGTAGCCCTGCCCCCACTCGCCGCCACAGGCACTGGCCAACCCCTGGTCGGCGGCGCTTTCCACGCCCTCGATGATCACGCAGGGGGCCAGGGTCTTGCACAGCTGCACCAGGTGACCCAGGGTCTGCACGCTGTTGGCCTCGCCCCGGGCACGCTGGATGTAACCCTTGTCGATCTTGACGATGTCCGGCCGGGTCTGGCGGATGAACTCCAGGGTTCCCAGGCCTGCGCCGAAATCATCGATGGCCACCCGGCATCCCAGTTCGCGCAGGGCCAGGACAAACTCGCTGGCCGCCTCGATGCTCGGCGGCGTGGCGCTCTCGGTGATCTCGATCACTAGCCGCGCGGCCACCGATGGAGCCTCGCGCAACGCCTTGAGAATACCGAACCAGAACGGATCGACGATGGCGCTGCGGGCCGAGATGTTGCAGCCCAGGCGCAACCGCTCGTCTCGCCGCAGGCAGTCGATCACGCAGAGCACCACGGCGCGATCCAGCTCGCGCATCAGTGGATGCGATTCCAGGGAAGCCAGCGGATAGGCTTCACCGCCACGGGCGGCGTCCTGTCGCAACAACCCTTCGTAGTACAGCACCCGGCTGCTGTCGGGCAGCCAGACCACCGGCTGGAAAGCCAGCAGCAGACGGCCGGCGGCCAGTTCACGATAAAACTCATTGCTGCTTTGCATGACAGATCCCTCGACAAGGCAACGGCACTCCCTGGCAAGAGTGGCGCGGCAAAGCGGTTGCCGCGGTCACCCAAGGGTCCCTGCCCGACCATGATCGGTCCTCACTCTGTCCAGGAGGAAGTGTTCCCGGACACCTTTCGCTTGTCCTCGGAAACCTGCCCCCCTGCTTAATCGTCTGCGGCCTTTTGTTTATTGCAATCATGCCCGAGGCCGCATCGGCATCGTTTAGCCACCAGTCCAGGAAGACCTATGCATAGAATGACCAGCGCCAGCTTTCGGGTGCTCGCCGATGTCATGAAAGAGGGCGGCGCCAACGTCGACGCCCTGCTCGAGCACTTCGGCAGCAGCATCCAGGACGTTGATGAAAATCCCAGGGGCGTCCGGTTGGAACTGGTCTACCAGGTCATGGGCGAGGCCTCGCGTCGCACGGGCAACCCGGACCTGGGCCTGCTGGCCTACAACAAGGCCCACCCGGCCAACCTCAAGGCACTGGGCTACGCGGTGATGTCCTGCGCGACCCTGGGCGCGGCGCTGCAACGCCTGGTGGACTACCACGCGCTGATCAGCAACGGCTTCTGCATGTGCCTGGAACGCCAGCCGCAGGCCATGCAGTTGATCGGCTTCGACGTCACCGCCGAGCCCTCGCTCATGCCCCGGGCGGTGATCGACGCCGGTGCCGCCCAGACCCTGGGCCTGCTGCACTGGCTGTTGCCCCAGCACAAGCCCCGCCCCATGGCCGCGGCGTTCACCTACGCCGAGCCGGCGGACACCCGGGCCCTGCGTCGGTTGCTGGGAGAAAACCTGGAGTTCTGCGCGCCCCACAACAGCCTGACCTTCAGCAACCAGGACTGCGCCATCGAGCTGCCCAGTGCCGACCCGGCCCTGGACGTGTTGCACATGGAATACGCCCGCACCCGACTCAACGTGCTGCTCAGCGGTTCCATGACTGCCCGGGTGCGCCGGGCCCTGTCCGAGTGCCTGGCCCGGGGTGCCCCCAGCGACCTGCCGCACATCGCCGAGATGGTCGGCGTCAGTGCCCGCAGCCTGCAAAGGCGCCTGGGCCATGAAGACGTGCACTTCTCGGCGTTGCAGGACGAAGCCCGGCTAATGCTGGCCCACAGCTTCCTGCGCAACTCCCTGCGCAGCGTGAAATACATCGGTGCCCTGCTGGGCTTTCGCGACCAGAGCAGCTTTCACAAGGCCTGTATCCGTTGGTTCGGCATGACCCCGGGGCGCTACCGCGAGCAGTGACAACAACGCCGAGCAAAGGCTCGGCGCGAGGCTGCAAAGGCTTGGATCAGTGGCTGGCTTGCAACTGCGGCTGCACCTGCGGCATGGCCGAAGAGTGGTGGTTGAGGATTTTCCACTGCCCGCCCAGGCGTTCGTAGAGGAAGGTGTAGCGAGCCTGGACCTGCTGCTTCTTGCCGTCGGCGGCCGTCAGGGTGAAGGTGTAGACGCCGCTGTCCATGGCCGCATCCGGGCCCAGGTGACGAATTTCCCGGTAGTTGATCTGGCCCACCGGCCGCGAGGCCATGAAGTGCTCGAAGTAGTCCTGGATCTGCGCGTGGGTGCTGCGCACCTGGTTGGAGACGGTGGGTTGCAGCACTGCATCCGGTGCATAGAGGCTGACCACGGCTTGCGGGTTGCCCGTCTGCAGGGCGCTGTTCCAATGGTCGAAGAGGCCGGCGATTTCCCGGTCCTGCAGGTTCTGCGGCTGCTCGGCCACGGTGCGGTACACGTAGGGAGTGGCTTCCAGGGCCTGGGCCAGTGGCGCGCTCAGCACGAAGAACAGGGCCAGGGCGGTGGTTTTCAGTTTCATTCACGGACTCCAGTGGGTTTCAATGACCCCCACTGTGCCCAGGGCCGCCGCCCGTGCCATCGGCCAACTGGAGCCCGCGGCCTATGCCATTCGGCAGATAGGCGCGATACCGGGCGCGGAGTCTAATGCCCTGCCCCGAACCACTGCACCGCCCCCACCCTGGAGTTTCCCGATGCCCAGCCCGCCCCTCGATCCCGCCAGCGCCCTGGCCCTGCGCAGCCAGTACCGGCAGTCGCAAAGCCGCGCTGCGCGCCTGCGACTGCTGGTGGACACGGGCCAGGAACTGCTGCGATTGCCCCCCGAACAGATGCGCCAGCGGGTGGTGCAACGGGCCTGCGCCTTCGTCGCCATGGACCAGGGGCTATTGCTGGAATGGACCAGCGACGGCGTGGCCCATGCCAGCGCTGAACAAGGTCACGGCGAGTGCCTGCAAGCCCTGCGTGCCGTGGCCGGGCAAGCCCAGTGGCTGGAGCGCCCGCTTGCGCAAACCGGGGTGCTGCGCGTACTGCTGCACCGTGCCGACGGCCAGCCCTTCGGCGCGCTGCTGCTGGCCAACAGCGTGCCCATCAGCGCGCCGGACAGCGAAGACCTGGAATCCCTGCAACTGCTGGCCACGCTGTTGGCCACGCACCTGGAAAACCAGCGCCTGCTGCAAGACCTGCAAGCCCGGGAACGCAGCATGTCGGAGCTGGTGCAGCGCCTGTTCAGCGCCCAGGAGGATGAGCGCAAGCGCGTCGCCTACGACCTGCACGACGGCCTGGCGCAAACCCTGGCCGGGCTGCACCAGCGCCTGCAGGGTTTCGCCGGGCGCTGCCCGCCACTGCCAGGGCCCCTGCACGATGAATTGCAGACCATCCTGCAACTGGCCCAGGGCTGCGTCGGCGAAGGCCGGCAACTGATCGGCGGCCTGCGCCCCCATGTGCTGGACGACTTCGGCCTGCTGCGGGCCATCGACCGCGAGGCCGACCGCCTGCGCGACGCCGGGCTGGCGGTGCACTGGCAGCAGCGCTACCCGGGACGCCTGCCGGCGGCCCTGGAAATCGCCCTGTTTCGCATCGCCCAGGAAGCCATCAACAACATCCTCAAGCACGCCCGGGCCCACAACGTCAGCCTGAACCTGGCCCTGGAAGCGGGCCAGGCCGTGCTCGGTATCAGCGACGACGGCGCAGGTTTCCAGCCGGCATCCGGCCAGGGCATCGAACAGTTGGGCCAGGTGGCCATGCAGGAACGCGCCCATTTGCTGGGCGGGCGTTTCACCTGCCACAGCCAGCCCGGCAGCGGCACCCGGATTCTCGCCCACGTGCCGGTCCATGCCTTGGAGCATGCGTTATGAAAGCGCTGATACGCCTGGTCCTGGCGGACGATCATGAAGTCACCCGCACCGGCTTCATCGCCCTGCTGGCGGGCAACCCGGAGTTCGAGGTGGTGGGGCAAGCCAGGGATGGCGAGCAAGCCCTGGCCCTGTGCGAACAACTGTGCCCGGACCTGGCCATCCTCGACATCCGCATGCCCCTGCTCAATGGCCTGGGGGCCGCGCGCCTGCTGCAACAGCGCCAGCCGGAGATCAAGGTGGTGATCTTCACCATGGACGACAGCCCCGATCACCTGGAAGCCGCCATGGCCGCCGGCGCCGTGGGTTACCTGCTCAAGGACGCCAGCCGCGAAGAAGTCCTCGACGCCCTGCAGCGCGTGGCCCGGGGCGAAGAGGCCCTCAACAGTGCCGTCAGCGCCCGCCTGCTGCGACGCATGAGCGAACGCGGCAACGGCCAGGCGCCCCAGGCTCAGGCCCTGACCGCCCGGGAGCGCCAGGTGCTGGGGCTGGTGGCCGGCGGCTTCAGCAACCGCGAGATCGGTGAAAAGCTCGGCATCACCACCGGCACCGCCAAGGCCCATGTGGAGCGGGTGATCGGCAAGCTCGGCGCCGCCGACCGCACCCAGGCCGCGGTGCGCGGCATCGCCCTGGGACTGGTGGCGCAACCTGCCGGGCAGTGGCCGTGAACCTGCTCAGCGCCCGGCGCTGGGCCGACCTGCCGCTGCGGGGCAAGGCGCTGGTGGTGATCTCCCTGCCGCTGGTGATCCTGTTGCTGTCGCTGGTGCTGATCTACAGCACCGAGCGCCAGACCGCCCGCGCCGAGGAGGACGTGCGCCGGGTGCTACTGGTGCAGGGCGATATCCAGGCGGTGCACACCCTGCTGGCCGAGGCCGCCGCCAGCGTGCGCGGCTACCTGCTGACCCGGCGCGAGGACTTCCTGCCCGCCTACCTCCAGGCCCGGCCGCAGATCGAGGCCGCGCTGCAGCGCCTGGACCAGAATGTCCAGGACCCGCGCATGCGCGACTACCTGCAGACCATCACCCCGCTGATCCGCACCAAGCTCGACGGCCTGGTGGCCCTGCGCAACGGCAGCCGCGACGACGCTGCGACGATGACCGCGATCCTGATCGACAACAAACAGGTGCTGGACGTGCTGCGCGAGCAGATCAGCGCCATGCGCGTGCGCGAGGATGCACTGCTGGCCGAACGTAGCGCAGCCGCCGCGGCGACCCGCATGCGCCTGCTGTTCGCCACCTTGCTGGCCGCCGGCTGCGGCCTGTTCGGCGCCATCGTCGCGGTGCTGTTGCTGTCCCGGGGCATCGTCACGCGGGTGCAGCAGGTACAGGGCAATGCCCAACGCCTGGCCCTGGGCCAGCCGCTGCGCCCGCAGGCGCCGGAGCAGGATGAGATCGGCCAGCTGGGCACTCGCCTGGTGGAGGCCGGGCAACTGCTGGCCGAGCGCGAACGGGCCCTGCGTGATAACGAAGAACGCCTGCGGCTGATCATCGACGGGGTCAAGGACTACGGGATCTTCGCCCTGGACACCGCGGGCCGGGTCACCACCTGGAACGTCGGCGCGGAACGGATCAAGGGCTACAGCGAGCAGGAAATCATCGGCCGGCATTTTTCCCTGTTCTACCTGCCGGAAGAATGCCCACAGCACCCGGACATGGCCCTGCGCGAAGCCACCGCCCACGGCCACTACATGGAAGAGGCCTGGCGCTGCCGCAAGGATGGCAGCCGCTTCTGGGCCAGTGTGGTGATCACCGCGCAGTACGACGCCAGCGGCGCCCTGCGGGGCTTTTCCAAGATCACCCGGGACATCACCGACCGCCGCGCCGCGGAAATCGCCCTGGGCACCGCCCGCGAAGAAGCGGAAAGCGCCAGCCGCGCCAAGAGCGAATTCCTCTCGCGCATGAGCCACGAACTGCGCACTCCGCTGAATGCCATCCTTGGCTTCGCCCAACTGCTGGACATGGACTCCAGCGCCGGCCAGCGGCCGCAGGTGGGGCATATCCTGCGGGCCGGGCAGCACCTGCTGGGGCTGATCAACGAGGTGCTGGACATTGCTCGCATCGAGGCCGGGCGCCTGCCACTGAACGTCGAGCCCATGGCCCTGGCGGCGGTGCTGCACGAAGCCCTGACCCTGGTGTCGCCCATGGCCACCGACGCCGGCATTGCCCTGGCGCCGCTGCCGGAACTGGCGGCGGACAGCGGCGTGGTCGCCGACCGCCAGCGCCTGATCCAGGTGCTGCTCAACCTGCTGTCCAACGCCATCAAGTACAACCGCACGGGCGGCCGGGTCAGCATCGACGTGGAGATCGAGGCCTCGCGCCTGCGCATCAGCGTGCTCGACACCGGCGCCGGAATCACCGCCGAGCGCCTGGAGCGCCTGTTCAAGCCCTTCGAACGCCTGGATGCCGACCCCAAGGTCGAGGGCACCGGCCTGGGGCTGGCCCTGAGCAGGAGCCTGCTGGAAATGATGGACGGCAGCCTGGGCGTGAATAGCACCCCAGGCAGCGGCAGTTGCTTCACCCTGGAGCTGCCCTTCTTGCGCCTGGCCGCTACAACCGCCGTGGCGCCCTTCGACGCCCCGGCGCTGAATGTGCCGGCGCCACAGCCCGCAAGCCGCTACCTGGGCAAGGTGCTGTGCATAGAGGACAACCTGCAAAGCCTGGCGCTGATCGAGACCCTGCTGCAACGGCGTCCGGGCATCCAGCTGCTGTCGAGCATGCAGGGCCAGATGGGCCTGGACCTGGCCCGCCAGCACGCGCCGCAGATGATCCTGCTGGACGTCAACCTGCCGGACCTGCCCGGCCTGGACGTGCTGCAACGGCTGCGGGCCTGCGGCGCCACGGCCAACACCCCGATCCTGATGATCACCGCCGACGCCAGCGAACCCACCCGGCGCGCCCTGCTCGATGCCGGGGCCACGGCGATCCTGACCAAGCCGATCCACATCCCGGCGTTCTTCGCCCACCTCGATGCCTGTCTCCCGGAGCTCCCATGACTGCCGACATGCGCATCCTCATCATCGATGACCAGCGCCCCAACCTCGACCTGATGGAACAGCTGCTGGCCCGCGAAGGGCTGCACAATGTCCTCAGCAGCACCCAGCCGCTGCGCGCCCTGGAGCTGTTCAACAGCTTCGAGCCGGACCTGGTGATCCTCGATTTGCACATGCCCGAGTTCGATGGCTTTGCCGTACTGGAGCAGCTGAACCGACGCATCCCGGCCAACGACTACCTGCCGATACTGGTACTCACCGCCGACGCCACCCGCGACACCCGCCTGCGGGCGCTGGCCCTGGGCGCCCGGGACTTCATCAGCAAGCCCCTGGATGCCCTGGAAACCCTGCTGCGGATCTGGAACCTGCTGGAGACCCGGGCCCTGTATAAAACCTTGCGCACCCTGGTGCCGCCGGAGCGCATCGAACTGCTGCGCCCATCAAAGGCCTGACCTGTCGCACCTGCCGCACCTGTCGCACCTGTCGCACCTGTCGCACCTGTCGCACCTGTCGCACCTGCCGCATCGTCGCATCGTCGCATCGTCGCATCGTCGTACCCTGTAGCCGCTGCCGCAGGCTGCGAACGGCCCGAAGGGAAGTAGGGTTCTTAAGATCGATAGAGGTTCGACGGGAGGTCGTCAAGCAAGGTCCTGCGGACCTTTGCGCAGCTTCGCGGGCTCAGCAGCGGCTACAGGAATCGCGGGGGCTCAGAGGTCGCGGAAGAATTCGCCCGGGGTGGCGTCGAACTGTTGGCGGAAGGCGGCGATAAACGCCGAGGTCGAGTCATAACCACAGGCCAGCGCCACATCGGTGACCCGCTCGCCCTGCTCCAGGGGAGTCAGGGCACCGAGCAATCGCAGGCGCTGGCGCCAGGCACGGAAGGTCAACCCGGTGTCCTTGAGAAACAGGCGGCTGAGGGTCTTCTCCGTCACCCCGAGCTTCTGGCTCCACTGGCCCAGCGTCGTGGCCTGCTCCGGGTGCGCCTGCAGGCTGCGGTAGATCGCCCGCAGGCGCACGTCGTGGGGCAGCGGCAGCATCAGGTCCAGTTGCGGCGCGGCGGCCAGCTGGTCCAGCAGCACCTGCACCAGGCGGCCGTCGGCGCTGTCCTGCACATACGCCACCGGCAGCTCGCTGAACGTGCGGATCAGCTCGCGCAGCAGGTCGCTGACCGCCAGCACCTGGCAGCGGTCGGTGGCGGCCCAGCCGGTGACGCTGCAATCCAGGTACAGGCTGCGCATTTCAGTACGCGGCGAACTGAACACCCGGTGCGGCACCCCGGCGGGTATCCACACCGCCCGCTGCGGGGGCGCGATGAAACGCCCGCCGCTGGTCTGGATCTCCAGCACCCCGGCAATCGCATAGGACAACTGCACCCAGGGATGGCTATGGCGCCGGGTCAGGGCCCGATTGGGCAAGGATTCGGTTCGCCCGTATACCGGTCGCGGCAGGCTCGGCAACCCGGGAATAGTGCGCCGGACGATCTTTTCATGTCCTTTAGGCGGCATTAACTGGCTCCTTGGCGTTAGTCGGTAAAACACAGCCACGTTAGAGTCGCCCCACCGCACTTGGCAACCCCGGATGATCCCGCTATGACTCGCTCCCGCCTTTTACCCGACAACTTCACCCTGACCCTGATCGGCGTCGTCCTGCTGGCCAGCTTCCTGCCCGCCAGCGGCCAGGTGGCGGTGGGCTTCGGCTGGCTGACCAACCTCGCCATCGGCCTGCTGTTTTTCCTCCACGGCGCCAAGCTGTCGCGCGAGGCGATCATCGCCGGGGCCGGCCACTGGCGCCTGCACCTGCTGGTATTCAGCCTGACCTTCGTACTCTTCCCGTTGCTGGGCCTGGCCCTCAAGCCATTGCTGTCGCCGCTGGTGGGCAACGAGCTGTACCTGGGCATGCTGTATCTGTGCGCCCTGCCGGCCACGGTGCAATCGGCGATTGCCTTCACTTCCCTGGCCCGGGGCAATATCCCGGCGGCCATCTGCAGCGCTGCAGCCTCCAGCCTGTTCGGGATCTTCCTGACGCCGCTGCTGGTGACCCTGCTGCTCAACGTCCATGGCGACAGCGGCTCGACCGTGGATGCAATCCTCAAGATCAGCGTGCAACTGCTGCTGCCCTTTATCGCCGGGCAGATTGCCCGACGCTGGATCGGCGCCTGGGTCGGGCGCAACAAGAACTGGCTGCGCTTCGTCGACCAGGGCTCGATCCTGCTGGTGGTCTACGGCGCCTTCAGCGAAGCGGTGAACGAAGGCATCTGGCACCAGATCCCGCTGTGGGAACTGGGCGGGCTGGTGGTGGCCTGCTGCATCCTCCTGGCGCTGGTGCTGCTGGCCTCCAGCGTCCTGGGCAAGCTGCTGGGCTTCGACCAGGAAGACCGCATCACCATCCTCTTCTGCGGCTCGAAAAAGAGCCTGGCCACCGGCGTGCCCATGGCCCAGGTACTGTTCGCCGGTAGCACCATGGGGGTGTTGATCCTGCCGCTGATGCTGTTCCACCAGATCCAGCTGATGGTCTGTGCGGTGCTGGCCCAGCGCTACGCCAAGCGCCCGGAGTCGGTGGCCGAGCTGATGGGCCAGGTCGACCCGTAGCCGGTGCTGCAGGGCGGCTCGGCGACGGCCCGGGGTTGCGCGCGCATGGCGGTGAAGATCACGCAATGGCATGATGCCGCGGCGAAAATCATCAAGGACCGCTGATGTTTCCCCATCGAATTCAAGCCCCCTGCCAGGCCGACCTGGAACTGCAGGTTAGCGCCCGCCTGGAGGCCGATGACCAGGCCCAGGTCATCGTCCAGTTCGCCAAGGCCGAACAGTACGACGGCGAACTGCTGAGTCAGCTCGACACGCTCTGCGCCCGTTTCGGTGAACGCCTCAAGTTGCGTTTCTATAGCCATTACCCGGGCAGCGCGTTCGATGCCCGGGTGTTGCTGGCCCTGCCCCATGTGCAGTCCCTGAGCCTGGACTGCCTCGACACCCTGGATCACTACGAGGCCATCGGCCGCCTGCCCCTGCTTCGGGAATTTGCCCTGCAGGTGATCAGCGCCGACCTGCCTGAACTGCTCAGCCTGCCCAACCTGGAGCAACTGCACAGCCTGCGGCTGTCCCTGGACAAGGGCCCGGCGATTGAACTGGCGCCGATTGGCTGGATGCCCGAGTTGCACAGCCTGAGCATCAGCGTGCAGAGCCATCAGCTGGATGTGCTGAGCCAGTGCCCGAGCATCAGGCACCTGAGCCTGCATCGCCTGCCGGCCAAGACCACCCTGGGCATGGTGGCCGACATGGCCGGGCTGCGCAGCCTGGCGCTGAGTTTCGGCAGCCGCGAGAGCATGCCGGAGTTGCGCAACCCCCAGGTCACGGATCTGGAGATCCTGCGGGTGCGCGGCCTCCACCAACTGCAACTGGATGGCTTTCCACAGCTTGAGGTCCTGAAGATCGAGGACCAGGCGCAACTGCGCCGGCTGGATCTCGCCGGGCTGGAGCGGCTGCACCAGCTGAGCCTGATCAACCTCAAGAGCCTGGGGGAACTCAGCGGCCTGCAAACCTCGAACATCACTGACCTGCGCATCATCAAGGCCCCACAGATGGATCTGCTGGCACTGATCGACAGCCAGCTACCGCCCAGCGTGCAGCACCTCAAGCTAATCAGTGGCAAACGCGCCATGGACAAACAGCTCGAAGCCCGGCAACAGCAACTGGGCATTCCTGAACCCACCGGCCCGTATTGATCGCAAGCACTTCGACCGCGGCGGCCAGTTGGCCATCAGTGTTACGCCGAGCCCAGAGTGATGGCATTATGCCGCGCGACAATCATCAAGGACCGCTGATGTTTCCCCATCGAATCAAGGCACCGACCCAGGCCGACCTGCGTCTGCAGGTCGGTGCGCGGCTGGAGGCCGATCCGCGGGCCCGGGTCATCGTCCAGTGGCACAGCGTCGAACAATACGATTGCCAACTGCTGGAACAGATCGATGCCCTCTGCGCACGTTATGGCGAGCGCATCACCGTGCGTTTCTACAACCATTACTCGAGCAGAAGTTTTGATGGCCGGACCTTGCTCGCCCTGCCCAACGTCCACTCGCTGAGCCTGGACGGCCTCGAGACCCTGGACCACTTCCAGGCCATTGGCAGCCTGCACCAGCTCAGGGAGCTTGCCCTGGAAGTCTTCCGGGCCGATCTGCCCGGGCTTCTGGCCCTGCCCAACCTCGAACGCCTGCACAGCCTGCGACTCTGCCTGGACCAGGGCCCAGCCATCGATCTGGCGCCGCTTGCCCGCATGCCCGAGTTGCAGAGCCTGCACCTCAGCCCGCAAGGCCATGACCTGGAGATCCTGCGCCAGTGTCCGAGCATCAGCACCCTGAGCCTGCATCGCCTGCCGGCCAACACAACCCTGGAGATGGTCGCCGACATGAGCGGCCTGCGCAGTCTGTCGGTGGCGTTCAGCAGCCGTGAGCAGATGCCCGAGTTGCATAGTCCCTGCGTCAGGGAGCTGGAGATCATGCGCGTGCGCGGCCTCGAGCGCCTGGACCTGGACGGCTTTCCACAGCTTGGCGTGCTGAAGATCGAGGATCAGGCGCAATTGACCCGGCTGGACCTTGGCGGTGCGCCGCTGTTGCGCAAGATGAGCCTGATCAACCTCAAGACCCTGGAGGAACTCAGCGGCCTGAAAACTTCGAACATCACTGACCTGCGCATCATCAAGGCTCCTCAGGTGGATGTACTGACACTGATCGACAGCCAGTTGCCGCCCAGCGTGCAGCACCTCAAGCTGCTCAGTGGCAAACACGCCGTGGACAAACAGGTCGAAGCCCGGCAACTGCAACTGGGCATCCCGCAACCCTGCAGCCCGTTTTGACCGCAGCCCTCTCGCAGGAGCGAGCTGGCTCGCCAAGGACGGCAACGATAGCGCGCACTCACAGGAGCATGCGGTGCTTTGGCAAGCATCGCGAGCAAGCTCGCGCCTACAGATCACCCTGCCCCCCTTTTTGCACCTGATACGGAGATCCCATGTCCTTCGTTCCTCGCTTCACCGAACTGCTGCTGACCCACCTGCAACAGGAAGAACGCCAGCGCATCCTCAAGTCCATCGTCGTTGCCTCCGCTCCCGAGCTGTGGCTGAGCCTGGAGTCGGCAGCGCTGCTGGACATCAATCGCGACCACTTCGGCCTCGGCGGCCAGCTGGATGAACGCGAAGACTACCGCCTCTGCTCCGACCAGCCGCCGCGCAGCAACGTCCCGCGCTGGCTGATCGCCGCCGAGCGACGCAAGGTGGATATCTGGGTCGAGGACAGCTACGGCGAACAGCCCTCCACCGCCATCGAATTCAAGGTGATACACAACAACAAGAATGCGTATGACAAGATTCGGCAAATTCGCAGGGACCTGGCCAAGCCAATTCCCCACACCAGCCCTGACGAACACATCGAACGCTGGGGCATCGTGCTGCTGACCTACTCGCGCTTCTACAGCGACCAACGAGGCAACTATGTCTACGGCAAGTTCGCCAACCGTGAGGCCTTTCTCCAAGCCTTCAGGCATGCACTGAGCGATCACGCTGACCGTTACAAGGGCACCCCCGAGCTGGAACTTGCGATGGAGCCGATTCAGGTCGCCGACCTGGAAGGCGCCCATTACATCGAGTCGGAGAAAGAGGCCGGGGTGTACCTGGCACTGGTCAGGTGCAAGGCCTGAGGCTCGCCCCGGACCACCAGCGGCAGCGGTCTAACACGGGCATCCGTGGAGCAGATTGGCACTCCACGGCTGTGCTAACGTTCGCAACCCTGCCCCTGGAGCCCTGCCCATGTCCATCACCGAGAATCTCCTGGCCTTCACCTTCGCCGCCACGTTGCTGACCCTGACCCCGGGCCTGGACACCGCCCTGGTGCTGCGTACCGCCACCGTGGAAGGCAAGCGGCAGGCTCTGCGCGCAGCGTTGGGGGTCAACGCCGGCTGCCTGCTCTGGGGCGCGGCCGTGGCCTTCGGCCTGGGGGCCTTGATTGCGGTGTCGGAGCTGGCCTTCAACCTGCTCAAGTACTGCGGCGCCGCCTACCTGGCCTGGCTGGGGCTGAACATGCTGCTGCGCCCGCGCCGCACCGTTGCCCCCGCAGGCACCGACGCCAAGCCCGATGCCAACTGGTTTCTCAAGGGCATGCTGGGCAATGTGCTCAATCCCAAGGTGGGGATTTTCTATGTGTCCTTCCTGCCGCAGTTCATTCCCCAGAGGCAGCCGCTGGTGCCCTGGACCTTCGCCCTGGTGGGCATCCATGTGATGCTCGGGCTGATCTGGTCACTGCTGCTGATTGGCGCCACTCGCCCCCTGAGCGGGGTACTGCGGCGGGAAAAGGTGATTCAGTGGATGGATCGCACCACCGGCATGATCTTCGTGCTGTTCGCGGCTCGCCTGGCCTTGAGCAGGCGCTGAGAAACCGCTCCCAGCCACTGCCTGCGCTCCCGAAAACCCACCGCAGGCACGCCGAGACGGCCGCTCAAGCTCGGTTTTCGCGCCGATACTGCTGCCATTGCGCCCAGCAGTCCTCGGCCACCAGATCGCGATAGCCCCGCTCGTTTTCCATGCTCAGTGCTACCGCTACCGGCAACGCAATGCAGGCGGCGTTATCACGAATCTCCAGCACTTCGGCTTCGGTCAGGGGCGTGCCCTTGGTGGTCTCGGCATTCAGCAGCACCGCCACCAACGCCGGCACGAACACAAGGCAAAGCTGATCGGTCATGGCTCATTTCCAGGTGCGAGGCAAAGGCCGAAAGCCTACACAAATCGCACCGAGGCAGCCATCGAACGATGGCCGAGCAGGCCCACTCATTCCTCAGCCAGCACGGCCCCCCGCTCCTCCAGCAACTTCACAAAACTGCTCAAGCTCTGGGACACGGTGCCGCGCCGCCAGACCAGCCAGGTGCGCAGGAAACGAAAGCGCGGAGACAGCGGCCAGACACTCACCGTGGCACAGCCGGGCATGCTTTCGAGCATGCTGCGGGGCATCAGCGCCAACCCGGCGCCGGCGCTGACGCAGGCCAGCATGCCGTGGTAGGACTCCATCTCGTGGATCTTGCCCGGCACTGCGGCGTCCTGGGTGAACCAGCTTTCGAAGTGATGGCGATAGGAGCAGTTGGCGCGAAAGGCATAGATGCTTTCACCGTTGACCTCCTGCGCCCGGGTGATGGGCGTATGCCCCAGCGGAGCGATCAGTACCATCTCCTCCTCGAACACCGGCAGCCCTTCCAGGGTCGGGTGGCGCACCGGGCCGTCGACAAAAGCCGCCACCAGACGACCCGAGAGCACCCCCTCGATCATGGTCCCCGAGGGGCCGGTGGACAGGTCAAGCTCGACCTTGGCGTACCGCTGGTTATAGGCCGCCAGCAGCGCCGGGATGCGCACCGCCGCGGTGCTTTCCAGGGAACCCAGGGCAAACGGGCCCTGGGGCTCCTCGCCGGCCACGGTCAGGCGCGCCTCGGCCACCAGGTCGAGGATGCGCCGGGCATAGTCGAGGAAATTCCAGCCGGCAGGCGACAGGCGCATGCGACTCTTCTCGCGGATGAACAATTCCACGCCCAGGTCCTGCTCCAGCTGCTTGATCCGCGTGGTCAGGTTCGACGGCACGCGGTGGATCAACTGCGCGGCAGCGCTGATGCTGCCCTGTTCGGCTACGGCCTTGAAAATTTCCAACTGGACCAGATCCACAGCATTCTCCATTCGTGAATGACTTGCTTAGTATTATTCAGTTTTCAGCAAAGAACCAACTCCGTAACCTGCCGCTACTACCCCCTTGCAGGACGGTGCCATGACCTCTGTTTCCAGCCACACCCACGCCCTGTCGATCAACCCCGCCACCGGCGAGCAGATCGGCGCCTATCCCTACCAGTCCGAAACCGAACTGGACGCGGCCCTGGAGCGTGCCCGCCGCGGCTTCGGCCAGTGGAAGCGCCTGGACGTCAGC
Organism: Pseudomonas sp. L5B5; assembly: GCF_020520285.1. Classification (NCBI taxonomy): domain Bacteria; kingdom Pseudomonadati; phylum Pseudomonadota; class Gammaproteobacteria; order Pseudomonadales; family Pseudomonadaceae; genus Pseudomonas; species Pseudomonas sp. L5B5. The sequence goes on along the minus strand of NZ_CP084742.1, from coordinate 6,715,370 downwards.
GAACGGGCCAGCCGCCTGGTCGCCCTGGCCCAGGTATTGCGCGACAACAGCGAGCCGTTGGCCCGCATGATCACCCAGGAGATGGGCAAGCCTTTGCCCCAGGCCCGGGGCGAGGTCGAGAAATGTGCGCAGCTGTGCCTGTGGTATGCCGAACACGGGCCGGCCATGCTGGCCCCGGAAGCGACCCTGGTTGAAAACAACAAGGCCCGCATCGAATACCGGCCGCTGGGACCGATCCTGGCAGTGATGCCCTGGAACTTCCCGCTCTGGCAGGTACTGCGCGGCGCGGTGCCGGCGCTGCTGGCGGGCAACACCTACGTGCTCAAGCACGCGCCGAACGTCATGGGCAGCGCCTACCTGCTGCTCAACGCCCTGCACGGTGCCGGTTTCCCTGAAGGGGTGTTCGAGCTGGTCAACGTCACCCCGGACGGGGTGTCCTGGGCCATCGCCGACCCGCGCATCGCCGCCGTGACCCTGACCGGCAGCGTGCGCGCCGGCATCGCCATCGGCTCCCAGGCCGGCGCTGCGCTGAAGAAATGCGTGCTGGAACTGGGCGGCTCCGACCCCTTCATCGTGCTCGACGACGCCGATCTGGACGAGGCGGTGAAAGCCGCAGTGATTGGCCGCTACCAGAACACCGGACAGGTCTGCGCCGCGGCCAAGCGCCTGATCATCGAACAGGGGGTGGTGGAAGCCTTCACCCACCGTTTCGTCGAAGCCACCCGCGCCCTGGTCATGGGCGACCCGCTGGCCAGCGACACTTACCTCGGCCCCATGGCCCGCTTCGACCTGCGCGACGAGTTGCACCAGCAAGTCCAGGCGACCCTGGCCGAAGGCGCTACCCTGCTGCTGGGCGGCGACAAGCTTGAAGGTGCCGGCAACTATTACGCGCCTACGGTGCTGGCGGGCGTCACCGACCAGATGACCTCGTTCAAGCAGGAACTGTTCGGCCCGGTGGCCTCGATCATCACCGCTCGCGATGCCCAGCACGCCCTGGCGCTGGCCAACGACAGCGAGTTCGGCCTCACCGCAACGATCTTCACCCAGGACCTGGAGCGGGCCCGGCAGCTGGCCGACGAGCTGGAAACCGGCGGTGTGTTCATCAACGGCTACAGCGCCAGCGACCCCCGGGTGACTTTCGGTGGGGTGAAGAAAAGCGGCTTCGGCCGCGAGCTGTCGCACTTTGGCGTGCGCGAGTTCTGCAACGCCCAGACCGTGTGGCTGGATCGACGCTGAGACCGGGCGGCCACCCCAAGGGCGCAATGCCCAGATGAAGAAACGGACCTGGATCAGGTCCGTTTTCTGGAAGGCTCAAATGGTGTTCAGCACAAAATAAAGCAGCAATATCCCGGCGATCACCAGCCCCTCAAGATCATGGGTAAACCCCCACCAAGCGCCATAGAACGCGACCCCTACCCCCAGGGCCGTCAGCAGGGCAAAACCATACATCCTGGCCCTGAACCAGAATGATGGACGCTCGCACAGATCGGCCCCTGTCGGAGCGGGCAGCAAGGGGGTCGCGATATGCGGGGACAGCACATAGTTGACGATCTTCGATTGGTTCGGCCGTTGCAGAGGTTTGCCGTGATCGCCCTTGAACCACAGGGTCTGAGGCTGGGTCGGCAAATCCTGCAGTTCGTCGAAGCCATCGACGCCACCGGTCCCCACGTCACGAAAGCCGATCAAGTGCAGGCCCCGGCACAACCCGCCTACGGGCCAGTCCTCGGAACTGCACTGGTTCGCCACGGTCGCCACCTGGCGCTGCAACATCATCCGCCGCCATGGAAACTCCCGAGGCAGTACGCTGCCCGCCAGGTACACCCGGTCGAACTTCAGTGACGACACCTCAAGCAGGCTGGTGCCGAGGATATAGGTGCCATTACTGTGGCCGACAAAGTGGAACTGCACGTCTGGATTGCGCGCCACGTGGTAGCTGTAACGGTCGAGAAACCAGGCCAGGTTGCCGCGACGCACCCACGGCAAGGCAAACTTGATTGCGGAAAACCAGCCATAGGTGGAGCGATCCACCAACACCGGCGACTCATGACTCGAACAGGTAGCGGCCGGTGGCTTGTCCTGCCCGTCTGACTTGGCCTGTTGCTCTATGGCTTCGGCAATGTCGGTGACCCAGCCCGAATTGCCGTCACGGATTCCGTGGAGCACGAACACCACTCGCCCAGGTCCGGTGGCTGGCAACTCGCCGGCCTGCTCGGGCTCATGCAGTTGAGGGTCCGGGTTGCGGAACACCTCCAGTATCCGCACAAAACCCGCGGCACCAGGAGGCGCCGCCGGATCGAACAGGTTGCTGTGATCGGCCCCCTCGATGGTCACCGTGTAGGAGTTGGCAAACGCTTCGGTATCGCGCACATCCTCACGGGCCACCACGCCATCGATATCGCCGAGAAACTGCACCACGAACGGCCGATGCTCACCGTCCCGTTCATGGAAGTGACGCATCCAGGACAAGCGCAGATCCGTAACAAAAAAAGAGCCCTTTTCCAACTCCATCAGCCAGCCCAGGGCAAACCAGGAGGGTGGCTTGAGCAGCAGCCACTGCAGCGAAACCAGCTTCATCAGCGCCATGCCCAAGGCCCAGGTAGCGGTTGCGTAAGGGCGAAAGCCGCGGTTGATGGAGGCAAACAACAGCACCGACTCGACCTTGCTCCACCATTCACGTCGTGACGGCTGATCCGGGTAGGCACCTGCCGCCAGCAGATAGGCATCGCGCACGATCATGCCGCCGGCACTGTGCCCGACCAGGATGATCCGCCGGTAATCCCCGGCCAGCCGGTCGATGTTGGCCAATAGCGCTCGGGTCAGGTCACGTACCCGGCCAGCCCGCAGGATGCTGCCCACTCCCTGGGTGTCGTAATGGTGCCAGTCTCCGCTGATCCCTTGATCGTGCAACCGCGCCTCCAGTCGCTTCCAGGCAGCGTGATGATTGCCAAGGCCACCAACCACGATAATGAGCGGGTGTTCATGCATAAAGTGTCTCCCCGAGGGCTGCCGGCAGTCATAGCGTTGCGCCATCCTAGGTATAGGCTGTTTTCCACGGGCCGCTACTGGGGCTGCGTCATGACGTTGTGGTTTGGCTCAAGTGGGCCGGCGCTTCGAGCGAGCCTGTACCGGGGGCCAAGCCGGCGGGAACGATGGGGAGTCGGTCGGGAACGTTATGTTCTCGAGCGCTCGGCATCGGGACCCCGAATGGTTCCAGGAGGGCTGGTATCTCGATGATTGCCTACCCCTAGCCCAGCACAATCCGCATTTTTTTCAGAATTTTCCTGAAGCCACCGGGCTCACGGCCTTTTTATGATGCGATTTTTCAACCGGCTGGAATTCCGCTATGCGTGCCCAGGTTCAGAAGTTCATCGTCCGCCTGCCCAATGACCTGCATGCCCAGGTCAAGCGGGTGGCCCGCAGGGAAAACCGCAGCATGAACCACGAAATCGTCGATCGCCTGGAAAAATCCCTGGCCAGCGACGATGCCCGCAACATCGACGAGAAGCTGGTCGCCCTGCTGTTGCGCCGGGTCGAGTTTCTCGAGAAACAGATCGAGGCCTTGCAGAAGGCCAGCCAGGACCCCGGGCGCTAGCCCTACCCTTCTTTGGCAGGTGCCCCTGCCGCGCTCTCCTTTGGTGCGTTCCTGCCTTTACCCCTTCGTTGCAACTTGTATGATGGCGCCAACCCAAAAGCCGCGCGCCGATTGCCGCCCTGCGTCGACCCGACATCCTGTGGCTTGCCCTGCTCGCACAACTCGCCACACGCCAGCTCCAGGAACCTGCCCAGGCACCTGCCACGGAACAGGCTGGCCCTCAAGGAATGCCCATGAACCGCACCCATCCGACCACCCCAGCGCCAGAGCGCGCCACGGGACTGAGCCTCAATCGCCTGACCCTCGGCCTGCTGCTGGCCGGCAGTGCCACCGCCGCTGGCGCCGCTACCGAATTGCCGACCCAGACCGTCAGCGGCAACCAGGCCTATGGCTATCGCAGCGACAGTGCGTCGGTGGGCAGCTTCGACGAAGCGCCGCTACTGGATACCCCGGCCTCCATCAGCGTGATCAACGAGGACATGATCAAGGACCAGCAGGCACGGCTGCTCAGCGAAGTGCTACGCAACGATGCCTCGGTGGGCCAGAGCTACGCCCCCGTGGGCTACTACGAGAATTTCGAGGTGCGCGGCTTCTCGCTGAATGCCGCCAGCAGCTACAAGATCAACGGCCGCACCATCACCGGCGAGCAGAACGTCGCCCTGGAAAACAAGCAGCGGGTGGAAGTGCTCAAGGGCCTGTCCGGCTTGCAGAGTGGGGTCAGCGAACCCGGTGGGCTGATCAACTACGTGACCAAGCGGCCCACGGATATTCGCTCGGTCACCGTCTCCACCGATGATCGCGGCAGCGGCTACCTGGCCACCGACGTGGGTGGCTGGTTCGGCAGCGAGCAGCAGTTCGGCCTGCGGGCCAACCTGGCCCACGAAGACCTGCACTCCTATGTCGAACACGCCAATGGCCAACGGGATTTCGCCTCCCTGGCCTTCGACTGGAACATCAGCCCCAACGCCCTGCTGCAACTGGACATCGAGTACCAGAACAAGGAGCAGCGCTCGGCCCCGGGCTACCAGCTGCTGGGCGGCACGGCCCTGCCGCACCACGCCTCGCCGAAGAAGCTGCTGGCCCACCAGAGCGGCTCGAAACCGGTGACCAACGAATCGCTGAATGTCAGCGGCAACTTCGAGTACCGCTTCAACGATGACTGGAAGGGCAACTTGAGCGCCTCGCGCAGTCGGGTGGTGATCGATGACTACAGCTCGTTTGCGTGGGGTGGCTGTACCACTGACTGCGTCAACAATAAGGGCAATTATTTCAGCCCTGAAGGCAACTACGGCATCTACGATTTTCCCAGCCCCGACGACACCCGGCGCAACGACGAAATCCAGGCAGTGGTCAATGGCCGCTTCGATACTGCGGGCCTGAGGCATGAGCTGAGCCTGGGCACCAGTGCGTTCCGCCGAGTGGTGCATAACCGTGGCCAGACGATGTATCCAATCGATACTGGCAACATCTACAGCGAGCCGAAAAACTTCCCCCGCTCCACTCAACAGCTCAACGACTCCCACAAACGCCTGGACAGCCGTCAATACGGCCTGTTCTTCAGCGACCGCATCAGTTTCAACGAACAATGGCAGACCGTGCTGGGCGGGCGTGAAGTGCGCCTGGATGAAGAAAGCTTCGATACCAATGGCGTGCGTGAACGCCATACCCAGCGCTACATGTTCCTGCCCCAGGCAGCGCTGATCTACAAGCCGGTGGCCAACCTGTCGCTCTACACCCAGTACAGCAAGGGGCTGTCCCTGGGCGGCCAGGCGCCTTGGTACGCCAGTACCGAGAATGGCACCACCACCCTGGCCCCCACCGTTTCACGGCAGATCGAAGCCGGGGTCAAGTACGACTGGCAGCGCATGAGCTTCACCGCCGCGCTGTTCCAGATGCGCCAGGCCTACCAGTATTCGCGTCCGGAAGACAACGGCGAATTCACCTACATCCAGCAAGGCCAGCAGAAGAACACCGGCCTGGAGCTCTCGGCCAATGGCTGGGCCACCCAGCGCCTGCAGATCGCCGCCAGCGTCGCGGCGATTCGCTCGCGGGTCGAGGACACCGGCACCCCGGCCTACGAAGGCCACCAGGCCCTCAACGTGCCACGCCTGCGGGCCAGCCTACAGGGCGACTACGCCCTGCCCTGGCTCGATGGCCTGGCCCTGCTGGGCGGGATGCAATACAGCGCCAGCAAGTACGCCGACCGCACGGGCAATGTCAGCGCCGGCAGCTACGCGATCTTCAACATCGGCAGCCGCTACAGCACCCGCATCGATGGTTACGACACGGTGTTCCGCCTGACCGTGGACAACCTGTTCGACAAGCGCTACTGGCGCGACGTCGGCGAATACCTGGGCGACGACTACCTGTTCCAGGGCGCGCCACTGAATGCACGCCTGAGCGCCTCGATCAACTTCTGAGGCATAACTGTCCTAGGCCGTTGTAGGAGCCGGCTTGCCGGCGAAGGCGATCTCACAGGCCCCTTCGCTGGCAAGCCAGCTCCTACACGGGTCTTTCAGGCATACACAAAAAAGCCGGTCCTCAAGACCGGCTGGCTATCGCATTGCTCACCGTCACACCGGCTGCAAAGCACGCAAGGCTTCAGGGTACTGGCTGGCCACACGCAACAGCGTTTGCGCCGCGCCCGTCGGCTGGCGCCGGCCTTGCTCCCAATCCTGTAGCGTGCGCAGGCTGACTCCCAACAACGTGGCGAATGCACTCTGAGACAGGCCCACCTTGGCCCGGGCCTCTGCCGCCACGGACAGCTTTACCGTCGTGGCACGCGCCGCCTTGCTGGCTTTCATCTGGCCCACTGAAGTCAGCAAATCCTTCTGAAACTGCTGCAGTTCATGGTCCATGCCTGATTCCCTCTTTCAATTGATTCAGAAAGCCACTGGGCAAGTTGTCGAACTTCGCCTTGGTGTAGACGATCAACAACCAGATGAGACCTTCCGAAAGCAGGTTGTAGTAGATGACTCGTGTACCGCCGCGCTTGCCACTGCCACTGTACGACCAGCGAACCTTGCGCAGCCCTCCGGTACCGGGGATCACATCCCCGGCCCATGGGTCAGCGACCAGCCAGGTGATGAACTCCAAGCGCTCGGTGTCGTTCCAGATCGGCTCGGCGTACCGCTTGAAGACCTCAGTTTCGATGACGGTCTACATGACCCCACCATATACGGCAAGGCCGTATAGACGAACAGACAGGCATTCGTCCGATACAACCTGCTAGCCCAAGAAAGCCCAATACCCCCTCCGACAGCGGGACATCGCGAGGGTTGGGCATTTGATCAACTAACCACCGAGGGTGGTCGCAATCATCGAGAGCAGCCACTGCTTACGGTAAATACAGACATGCCTTACAGGCTCGCCGGCGAAGGGGCCCACACGACTGGCGCTTGTCTCAAGGACGCCTTCGCTGGCAAGCCAGCTCCTGTATGGGGCGGGGCGGCGACCATCTGCCCTCGCGATAAGGCCATCTCCAATCTGCACGACCGGCACCACGTTCATGCAGTTAGGATATGGGCAACTCCCCGCCCTGGCCCAGCCAAGGGTGCGAACAACAAACCGGAGATTGCCCGATGCTGCCCCCTGCCCCCGATACCGCCCGACTCCAGCCCTTGCCCGCCGCCCTAGTGGATGAACTGACCCGCCTGCTGGGCCAGCGCTTCAGCACCTCCGCCAGTGTTCGCGAGCACCACGGCCGGGACATCTCCGCCCTCGATCCGCTGCCGCCGCAAGGGGTGGCTTTCGTCAATCACCTCGACGAAATCATCGCCGTGCAACAGGCCTGCCACCGCCATCGGGTGCCGATCATTCCCTACGGCAGCGGCAGCTCCCTGGAAGGCTGGCTGCATGCGGTTCACGGCGGGATATGCATCGATGTGTCGGCGATGAACCAGATTCTGCAAATCCGCGTCGACGACATGGACGTCACCGTGCAACCGGGGGTAACCCGCAAGCAGCTCAACGCCGCGCTGCACGGCACCGGCCTGTTCTTCCCCATCGACCCTGGCGCCGACGCCTCCCTGGGCGGCATGGCGGCGACCCGGGCCTCCGGCACCAACGCCGTGCGCTATGGCACCATGCGCGAAAACGTCCTGGCGCTGACCGCGGTACTGGCCGACGGCCGCGTGCTGCACACCGGCGGCCGGGCACGCAAATCCTCCTCGGGTTACGACCTCACCCACCTGCTGGTGGGCTCCGGCGGCACCCTGGCCACGGTGGCCGAGCTGACGGTGAAGCTGCACCCGATTCCCGAAGCGATTTCTGCTGCGGTGTGCAATTTCCCCAGCGTTGATCAAGCGGTGCAAATGGTGATCCAGGCCATCCAGCTGGGGGTGCCGATTGCCCGTATCGAACTGATCGACGCCCTCACCGTGCGCGCCCTGAACGCCTACAGCAAAACTCAATTGAACGAGGCGCCGTCGCTGTTCTTCGAGCTGCACGGCTCGGAGTCCTCGGTCAAGGAACAGGTGGAAACCATCCGCCTGCTGGCCGACGAACACGGCGGCCAGGACTTCGAATGGGCGGTGCACCCGGAAGACCGCAGCCGCCTGTGGCAGGCGCGGCACGATGGCTATTTCGCCGCCGTGGCCCTGCGCCCCGGCTGCCGCGCCCTGACCACCGACGCCGTGGTGCCGATCTCGCGCCTGGCCGAATGCATCGAAGCCACCGCCGCCGACCTGCAACAGCAAGGCCTGCTGGCGCCGATCTTCGGCCATGTCGGCGACGGCAATTTCCACGCGGTGATCCTGGTCAACCCCGACGACCCCGAGGAAGTGCGGCGCGCCGACGGCGTGGCCCAGCGCCTGGCGGAACGGGCCATCGCCCTGCAGGGTTCCTGCACCGGCGAGCACGGCGTCGGCCTGACCAAGCAGGCCTACATGAGCCTGGAGCACGGGCAGAACGCGGTGGACGTGATGGCGGCAATCAAGGCCGCCCTCGACCCGCGGCAACTGATGAACCCGGGCAAGATCTTCCCCCGCGGCCCGGCAATCGACTAAGACCACGGCCGCCAAGGAGCACCCATGGAAATCCGCCAGCTGAAGTATTTTGTCGCCGTGGTCGATGCCGGCAGCCTGTCCCGCGCCGCCCGGGACGTGCACGTGGCGCAATCGGCCCTGAGCAAGCAGATGTCGGCCCTGGAAGCCGACCTCGGCGCGCAACTCTTCCATCGCAGCAACAGCGGCATCCGCGTCAACGACGCCGGCAAGCTGTTCTACGAATACGCCCAGGGCCTGCTCAAGCACCTGCAGGACGCCCGCGCCGCAGTCAGCAGCGAACCCGGCGCACTCAGCGGCTCCATCGTCGTCGCCCTGCCCCAGAGCGTGGCCAGCACCGTGGCCCTGCCGCTGATCCAGGCCGTGGCCCGTACCTACCCCAAGGTCGAGCTGCACCTCAATGAAGAACTCACCGGCAACCTGGTGGACCAACTAGTGCGGGGTCGGGTCGACATTGCCCTGTTCACCCCCATCGGCCTGCCGCCGCAGGTCAGCTTCAGCCCGCTGCTGGAAGAAGACTTCTACCTGATCCACCGCGCCGACGACTGCCACGCGCCGCCAGCAGGCGACGTCACCCTGGCCGAAGCCGTGGCCCGGCCACTGGTGTTTCCCAGCCGCGCCCACAGCCACAGCACCCGGGCCTGCGTCGACCAGGCCCTGGAACGCCTGCACTTGCCACCGGCCCAAGTGGCCATGGAGGTCAACTCGGTGCACATCCTCAAGAGCGCCGTGGAAGCCGGCATCGGCCCCAGCATCATGCCGCTGAACCTGGCCCTGCGCGAAGTCGCCGAAGGTCGGCTGGTGGCCCACGCCATCCAGCCCCGGGAAGTCTTCCGCACCCTGGGCATCTGCGTCTGCGAGGCCCTGCCCGGCAGCAACCTGCGCAGCGCCATCGCCAACCTGTTCGCCCAGGTGGTGCGCGACATGAGCCGCTCTGGCGAATGGCCCGCCACCCGCCTGCTGCCCGAGGCCTGAACCGCTGTTTCATCCATTGCTTCGACAACAAGAATAAAGAGGCTAGCCATGAACCCACCTTCCCCGCCGCCTGCGGCCCTCGACGACGCGGCCCTGCACTCGGCCTACCGCAAGACCGCCTGGCGCATCATCCCGCTGCTGATTTTGTGTTACCTGGTGGCCTACCTGGACCGGGTCAACGTCGGCTTCGCCAAGCTGCAGATGCTCGACGACCTGAAGTTCAGCGAAGCGGTGTACGGCCTCGGCGCCGGGATCTTCTTCGTCGGCTACCTGTTGTTCGAGATCCCCAGCAATATCGCCCTGCACCGCTTCGGCGCGCGGCGCTGGATCGCGCGGATCATGGTCACCTGGGGCCTGCTGTCAGCGGCCATGATGTTCATCCAGACGCCGCTGACCTTCTACGTGTTGCGGCTGCTGATCGGCATTGCCGAAGCCGGCTTCTTCCCCGGCATTATCTTCTACCTCACCACCTGGTTCCCCAGCCAGCGCCGAGGAGTGATGACCGCCCTGTTCATCATGGCCCTGCCGATTTCCAGCCTGTTCGGCTCCCTGATCTCCGGGCTGATCCTGCAACACCTCAACGGCGTGTCCGGCTACGCCGGCTGGCAATGGCTGTTCGTCATCGAAGGCCTGCCCGCCGTGGCCCTCGGTGCCGCGGTGTTCTTCCTCCTGCGCGACCGCATCGCCGACGCCCACTGGCTCACCCCCGAAGAACGCCACGGCATGCAAGCCGCCATAGACCGTGAAGCCGCCCACAAACAAAGCCACCGCCTGCGCGACGGCCTGCTCAACCCACAGATCTGGCTGCTGGGCGCGGTGTACTTCTGCCTGGTGCTGGGCCAATACGTCATCAGCTTCTGGCTGCCCACCATCATCCGCAACAGCGGCGTGCAGCAGCCCTGGGCCATCGGCGTACTCACCGCCCTGCCCTACGCCGCCGCAGCTGTGACCATGGTGCTGGTGGGCCGCAGCTCGGACCGCCACGGCGAGTACCGCTGGCACCTGGCAGTCTGCGCCGGAATTGGCGCGCTAGGCGTGGCCTTCGGCACCTTCTTCGGCGACAACCTGGTATTGGCCATGCTCGGCCTGATCATCGGCACCGCCGCCATGATCAGCAGCCTGCCGGTGTTCTGGGGCCTGCCCACCGCCGTAGTGGGCGGCGCCGCAGCTGCCGCGGGCGTGGCATTGATCAACACCCTGGGCAACGTGGCCGGATTCTTCAGCACCATCGTGGTGGGCTGGCTGACTCAGGTAACGGGCAATACCCAGGCCGCGATGTACTTCATGGCCGCCATCCTGCTGATCGGCGGCGGGCTGGGCTTGATGGTCAACCACGTACGCAAGACAGCACGGCTACAAACTGCCTGACGCCGCCCCACTGTAGGAGCCGGCTTGCCGGCGAAGGCGTCCTCAAGACCGCCCTCGCCGGCACCAATATCGAAACCATCTACGCCGCCCCGCCACACCCGAGAGCAACACCATCGCGGACCACTTGAATCAGTCCAACCACCAGTTCAACAGCGTCTCGTCTTCATCGTCATCGAGGTTCTGATAGACGTTCGCGTAGTACCACTGGATCCCGGTCTTTTCGCGGAAACCATCGAAAAACCGGTTGATGTTCTCCATCCCGTTTTTTGCCGGGACCGCCAACGCTAGCGTCCCCCCGCACACCCCATCCAGAGTTCCTTCCAGCTCACGAATGACATCGCTTTCGAGTGCCGTAATCACCGCCGGATCAATGTAGTCGGCGTAGATCTGGATGCAGAAATTCCCGCCCCGCTTCAGCACTTGCGCCGGAGCATCGGGATGGCGAATGGAAACGATATCGCCCCGCGCCAGGTTTTGCGCCAGCCCCGGCGAGGACAGCAACTCGTAAGTATCCCCGTCGATCCGGCGCGCCAGCAGCTCCTCGCGCACGGCGCCATCATCATCGGCCATGTACACCTGAATCAGCACAGGGGATTGCTTGTCATCCATACGGGGCTCCACAGTGTCCACGTTCAATACTCCTTTTCTCACCACCCGGCGCCTGCAAACTGCAGCACACCCATCCCCTGCCTCAAGGCAACGGTGCAAAGCTCCCACCGCCCTCATTCCAGCGAAACCCCGGAAACGTGCAGTCCTTGAAAGCGATCCGCAGTTGCTCTCCCTCACCCTGCAACTGCAAGGTATCCACCCCCTGATTCGGACACCCCGGTGCCGCGATCGCCAGGCTCACCAGCAACTTGCCAGTGGCCTTGTCCATCACCTCCACCGTCGTGATCCTTTGATCATTGCCCGGCATCGGCACCTGGAAGTACCAGCGCTTGGTGGAAGCGCTCTGCAACAGCGTGGTGACCGGCTGCGGCCACGAGCGATCCGAATCCACCAGGCCCACCAGCTTCAGCGCAATGGGCAAGGTCTTGCCCGTGCGATAACTGGTCCAGGTGCCGCGTACCTGCTCCTGCTGGCGGTAGTTCATCAAGTCATTGAACTGCAGGCGCGCCACTGGCAAACCTTGCTCATCCAACTCATCCATGGCCAGCACGCTGCTGAAGTTCAAGGTCGGCTTGAGACGGATCGGCGTGCGATAGCGCTGATAGGCATAGGTGCCCTGGTAGAGCGCATTCTGGCTGCCCAGGGTCAAGACAATCGCCTGCTTGCCCACCGTGCCCTCATACACCCCATGGGACGCCTGCGCCGGCAGCAACCACAGCGCCAACAACCCAGCCACCAACCCCCGAGCAAGATCAAACCCGCGCATCAGAAACGCTCCTCGCCCGACGACAGATATTCCAGCCGGTCAGGGGTGATTACCCGGTAATAATCCCAACGCTGAATGCGCTTGTCGTAATTGACAAAGGCCTGCTTGCTGAACTCCATCTGACCACTGGGGGAAAAGCGCAACGAACCGTCCACCGCGAACTGCTCCAACAGCGGATGGCGCAGGTACTCACGGTTCTCGCGGTTGAACAGGTAATACTGGGTCGGCGCGCACCACACCCGGCCATCCGACTCATCCAGGCGATGGCCCTGCACCTGGAAATCGATCCGCGCCTCGGCCTGGAAATGCCCGAAGGTCAGGGTCCTGGTGCCGACCGACGACAGGCACCACTGCCCCCGGATCTCCTGCACCCGCTTGCCGGTGGTACGACTCATCACCCGGATACTGTCCACCCGCGCAACATCCTCCCCGGCCTTGCCCACCGCATGCACACTGAAATAGAAATCCCGATCGAACACCGGCTGCAGCACATCGGCCTCGAAAGCCGTCCGCTGACTGTCGCCAAAGCGCGCCACCCGCTGCAACTGCAACGGCTGCTGCGTGCCCGTGCGCAAATCCACCAGACTGCCCTGCAACACGTCCGCCCCCTCGGCGAACGGCTGCAACGACACCGCTGTCGCCGGCAGGGTCGGGTTGTCCATGATGTTGATCAAGAGCGCGGAGCCAGGATGGAAAGGCGTGGATTCCAAGGCCATGGGCAGGCGCTCGGCCTCGGAAAACCAGTAGCCAGACATACCGCCGCCGTATCGCGAGTCGTAGGTAAGCGCCAGTTCAACCGGGGTGGAACCGAGAGTGCCGCGGTAGGTGGTGGTGGGGTTGGCTTGCGCGGTTGGGGTGAGGAGCCCGATGCCGAGCAAGAGTGCTGCGGTCAGACGGAAAAGGAGGTGTGGCAGGTGACGCTGTTGGCCAGCCCTTGTTTGCGTACTGCTGCCAATGGGCTGGGTCATGCCTGCGCTCCTTGCGGTGGGGAAAAGGGGCGCAGGATAGCAAAATCAGGTGAGCATCTGATGGTATAAGGTCGCGTAATCGCTGACGAAAGATACGAAGAGCTCCAGAATCTCTCCTTACGACAAAAATCAGCAAAACAGCCCTTCCCTACCCACAATCAAGACGCTTCCTACAGCTCCGCTGTTGCACCCATTAATACCCAAGTTTATAGTTCGCCCCGTCCGCTGGCTCCGGCCAGCGACAGGGTTTCGCAGCCCTACAGATACGATTAACCCAAGCACCATAAAACACCGGCCGCTCCTCGCGTCCGAAGTTTGTTTTATGGCGGCTGTGTGCGGGAGATCTTCGGATCTGCCGAGTTCTCGTATCTTCGGTCTGCGAACCCGCGCACAGCTGCCACCCATTCGATTCGCAGCGAACGGCAGCCGTACATTTCGATACGAGGAGTAATGCCATGAAGACTCAAGACGAGTCCCAACGTTTTATCCCCCTGACTCCAATTGCCAGTGACATTCCGGTGCTGTTTATCGACAGCCATGCACCGTTGGTGGATCTACATGCGTGTGCTAGCGAGCGCTTGCTCACTACTCTCGACTATCTGAATCTGATGGCCTGTACTACTTTGCGAGATGCGAGCGATAAGGACATTGGCACCATTACCAATACTGCTAGGTTGTTGCTGCAAGATGTCCGGGATGTGTTGGCGGCGATTGAAACAAGAGTGTTTAGTACTTGATTTAAATACTAAAAAAGCCGGCCACAAACCGGCTTTTTTACTCTCCAAAATAAACCTATCCCATCCGGTAACTCACCTGATAGCTTAGCTATTCTTGGGGGCGTGTATTCCCCTGTCCAATGGCGTACAACGTCATTTGTACCTCATCCGACGATGAAGTGGTGGAGACAGGCGGGGGACACAACGGAAGATAGGAAAAAACCAATAGTAGGATACAAGGGCTGCGGGTACTGACAGAACGGGGCTCACCCATGAAAATGCACGCTCAGCTTTTTATTAACCTGCTGCTGGTGATCGGCATCTTCGCCGGCGTTTGTATGGTCATAGCCCTGCTATTGACCCTACCGCGTTTCCCACTACTACTTGTAGCCTTGCTGCTAACAAGCTGGGCTTGATTAAAGCTCAACCCCCTACTCACTCGCTAAAGCAATGGTGTTCGGAGAGCCACAGCTCTGACTGTAAGCTCTCTGTTTTTGTCAACTTGGGTTTAAATAGCTAACAAATGAAGCATATTCACGCTAAATGAAGCTCCAAGAGCTAAATTTCATATTTTCCAGACACTCCCACCCACACCTTTAAACTTCTCGACAAACGCAGCGATCTTTCGGAACACGCTCTGCTTCTTGGTTAGGTATTGTGGGTTCAGCGGGCTCATCTTGGGTAGCACGGCGTTGAGCTCTGTGCCGCTGTCGCTGGCGAACTCCCTCTTGAGAGCAGTGGTGATATAGCGTCTGGCCGCTTCTGCATTAAGGTTCTCAGCGCTAATCAGTTCCTGAGCCTCTCGTTGTTGTTCCGCTTGGGCGAAGATGAAGAAGGCGTCTATCACACTGGCCTTATCGCCAATCTGGTCAAGGTCGTTTTGATTGATGAAGTCCACAAGCAAGCTCTCTTTGGCGCGGTTGCCCAGACTTGCGCGAATCACGCGACGCACCTCATCCACTAGGTCGGACTTGCTCTTGACCTTTTTGTTGTGCTCGAAGATCAGCTCCAGGATGTAATCTAGGTTGATTTCTTGCGACTTGAGCAGGTCCACCTCAAAGACCACATCATCCCAATCGATAGTTGATTTTTCATTGTCGTTGGAGGACTTCTCCCGACGCAGCCAATCGCGAACATCGTTATAGGTTGAGCGATAGTCCTGAATTTTCCGCTCTGCCGGCATCTTAATTGTTTGCAACGCAGCCAGATCTTCATCGTTTAAATAGTGCTTGGCCTTAAATGCCTCAACTGCCTCCGGATCATTCAGGTCGACACTTTGCAAGGCCTTCAGGCTGGCAAATTCATCGTAGTTCTGCAGCACGTTCTCAACGCGCAAATACTCGCCGAACAGTTTCGCGAAGGCTTTTTTATCGGACTCTTTTTCAATGGCTGAAGGGTCAGGAAAACGCTGTTCCAACTCTTTCACCACTCCCACAAAACCGCGCCGCGCTTCACCGGTGGCCACATCGGTAAAGCCCTCCATGTATTCCTTGTAGCTCTTCTCCAACACCACATTCTTGGTGTTTTTATCTCCAAACAAGGTAATGGCGTCGATGGTCGCCTGTTCCAGGTCGCGGAAGGTAACGATATTGCCAAAGGTCTTGGTGGCGTCGAAAATTCGGTTGGTACGCGAGTAAGCCTGCATCAAACCGTGGTAGCGCAGGTTCTTGTCCACAAACAGGGTGTTCAGCGTGGGGGCGTCAAAGCCGGTCAGGAACATGCCGACCACGATCAGCAGGTCAATTTCCTTGGCTTTAACCTGCTTGGCCAGATCACGGTAGTAATTCTGGAAGCCATTGCTGTCCACGCTGAAGTTGGTTTTGAACAGCGTGTTGTAATCGACAATGGCCGCGCTCAAGAACTCCTTGGCGCTGCTGTTCATGGCAGCCACATCAAAACTTTCGTCCTGAATGTCGCCAATCGCATCCTGCTCCTCGTTGGCAGCGAACGAGAAGATAGTGGCCACCCTCAGTGGTTTTTCGCTGCTCTTCTGCAGCTCCCTGAAGCACTCGTAGTACAGCTTGGCTGCATCCACGCTGCTAACCGCAAACATGGCGTTGAAGCCTTTTGTTGCAGATTGCAGGCGGTGGGTTTTTTGCCGGAAGTTATTCAGGATGTACTGCGTAATCTCGCGGATACGGTCGGGGTGCAACAGGGCTTGCTTGTTCTCTGCTGCGCTCAGCTTTTTCTCGTCTGTCTCGGTTTCGATGGCTTTGAACTGCGGGCGCACATCGTTGTAGTCCACCTTGAACTTGAGCACTTTTTCATCACGAATGGCGTCGGTAATTACATACGAATGCAACTCCCGACCGAACACGCTGGCAGTAGTGTCCGCGCCCAGGGCGTTTTGCGGAAAAATAGGAGTGCCGGTAAAGCCAAACTGATAGAACTTTTTGAATTTCTTCTTTAGATTTTTCTGAGCTTCACCGAACTGGCTTCGGTGGCATTCATCAAAAATAAACACCACCTGCTTGTTATAGATGGGTAGGTCGCCTTCGCTTTTCATCAGATTATTGAGCTTCTGGATCGTGGTGACGACAATCTTGTTGTCGTCCTTATCCAGGTTGCGTTTCAGGCCGGCGGTAGAGTCAGAGCCATTCACACTATCCGGTGAAAAACGCTGGTATTCCTTCATGGTCTGGTAATCCAGATCCTTGCGATCCACCACGAAGAACACTTTGTCGATGAACTCAAGTTCGGTAGCCAAGCGCGCCGCTTTAAAACTGGTCAGCGTTTTGCCTGAGCCGGTGGTATGCCAGATAAAGCCGCCGCCCTCAAGCTGACTCCAGCTCTTGGCCTGATAAGCGCTGTTGATCTTCCACAAAATTCGCTCAGTGGCAGCAATTTGGTAGGGACGCATTACCAACAGCGCATTGCTAACATCAAACACCGAATAATGCAGCAACACATTGAGCAGGGTGTTTTTCTGAAAGAACGTAGCGGTAAAGTCTTTCAGGTCTTTGATCAGGCTGTTATCCGACTTTGCCCAATTCATGGTGAAGTCGAAGCTGTTTTTGTTACGCTGGGTGGTGTTGGCAAAATAACGGCTATCGGTGCCGTTGGAAATGACAAACAGCTGCAAATACTTGAACAAAGACTGCTCGCTGTTAAAGCTTTCTTTGCTGTAACGGTGCACCTGATTAAAGGCTTCGCGAATCGCCACGCCTCGCTTCTTCAGCTCCACCTGCACCAGCGGCAGACCATTGACCAAGATCGTCACATCGTATCGGTTGGCATGGCTGCCCGCTTGCTCAAACTGCTTGATCACCTGCACCTTATTACGGACAATATTCTTTTTATCCAGCAGATATATGTTCTGAATATGACCATCGTCAAACACAAAGTCATGGATATAGTCATCATGGATCTTGCGGGTTTTATCGACGATGCTGTCGCTGGGTCTGTCCAGATAGGTTTCAACAAAGCGCTGCCACTCGCCTTCAAGAAACTGCATGTTGTTCAATGCCTGCAACTGCTCGCGCGCATTGGACAGCAGTTTCGCAGGTGTGTTTAAACCAAGGGCATACTCGTAGCCCTGATTCTGCATGTCTTGAATAAACTCTCGCTCTAGGTCGCCTTCGCTTTGGTAGTTTTCTGCGACGTTCCATTCTTGGGTGTATTTGTCCAGAACGATGAAGCTATTCGATTCGGCGATGGGCTTTGTGTAATCAACCATTTTGATTTTCCTGCTGCCAAAATCTGTAGGTGCTCGCCAAGTGATTAAGCAATAGCGCGACCGTATTTTTTTCTGGCTCACTAGGCTCGGCGACGGTTTCGTGGGATAAGGTGCTATGACTGGTAAATTGAATAATAAACTTTAAATAGGTTTGTTTATCGTCAGGCAAAAGCTCCGCCCATCTTGGATAGCCCAGATAACTGGCTGTTTTCTCATACAAATTACGCAAGAGTGTAAAATGATATTTTTGCACCTGATTATCAGCAATAGCTTTCTCAAGAATTTTCTTAAGGTGCAAGTGATAGGAAAAGCTTGTATCGGAGTCACCATGCTTTTCAACCAGATCAAAGGTGCCATCCTCAAGTCGCCCCAACATGTAACAGGTTTTATTTTTTAGCTCATTATGCAGCACGTTATAAAACAGCGGACTGTGCGTTGTAATGATGAACTTTAGAGAAGATTGACTGGATTTTATCAAGCTCGCCAAGTTGACGGACAATTCAATTAAATGGTTCTCATCGAGAGAGCTGACTGGATCATCAATAAACACATATTCCAATTTATCGAACTGGTTGGTTTCTCTCTCACTAGGCTCGACGATATTTAAAATCGTTACAACTTGATCTAGCAGAGTATGGAAAACGCTCCAGATGAAGTTACTTTCTTCGCCTTTTGATATTTTGATATGACCGGTACGTTCATCGTCACCTCGCTCTAGTGAAAAGCTAACTTCAGTAAAGTCTTCGCTAAAATGCGGAGTTAGTTTGTCATTCGCATATCGCTGGAAGTAGGTAACGATGTTTCTATCTTGGCCGAGATCTTTGAGTAGAGTGAGCAGCCAGTCTGTATAAGAATTGGGCTGAATTTTTAGTTTCGGTTCTGCATCACTCTCCAGATCGTTATCCCAATAAAACAAGTCCTCGGTAAAAGCGTTGTAATAAAGGACTTTGTTGCGCGTCAACTCAGCCTGATTGGGTTCATCATCGCCCTCATTGTCATCGGCTTTGGGCGCAATCAGCTGTTTGAACTCCCGTGAAAGGCGTGTCTTGCCTGTACCATTAAAGGCATATATCAGCTGCACCTTTGGAACCGGCTTGGCTTCTTCAACCTCCTTGGTTTTTTCAGGTACAGTTTTTTTAACTGTTTTTGGTGTACTCAGTTGTTGAGCAATTTCTGTTAGCGTCCTGCTCATGTTATGCCCCCATCTCTTCAGGCTCAGGGAAGCTCAGCAGCAAATCGCGGTAATGCTCGTATTGCTGTTGGCGCAACGCAATTTCGCGCGGCAAGCCTTCCGTGATAGAGCTGGCGAGCGCGTCGAATTTGTCGAGGATGGCGACGATGCGTTCTTTTTCTTCAGGTAAAGGATTTGGAATTTTAATGCCATTTAAGTTCTTTTGATTCAGCTTCGGCTGAGCAGACCCTGAAATGTATGGCGTTAAATCAATGCTATTTAAGTAATACTCAACGTATCTTCTTTCGGCGTATGTCTCAAATTTAAGTACATGTGCGTGATTGTTTACCCAGCTTTTACCACTAACGCTAAATGCTATTGGCGTGTTTCGTGCCAACAGGTTTGCACCGTCTTCAGAAACAAGCAAAAAGTCACCATCAAAAATGTAATCTTTAACGTAATCGACAATGCCCGACGCGCCGTAGTATGGAATATTACCAACATCCCTTAGTCCACTCCTTATAGGCTTGCGCTTTGAGTCAAGGTTTTCAGCAAGCTCACCCAACGTCTTCCACTCCACGTCCCTTTCATCAAAATTCAACAACTGATCGCGATAGTAGTTGTATTGTCTTTTGCGGGCAGTAAGTTCGGCGGCAAGTTCGGCGGCAAGTTCGGAGAAAGCGTCCAGAATTCGGACAATTTCGGCTTGGATTTCAAGCGATCTCTTTGGGTTTTCCGGGCAGGGGATGGGGATTTTGATTTTTGCGAGGCTGTCACCAGATATGCGGCGAACCTTAATCCCTGTGATGTGAGGCTTCTTCTGTGTCTGAAATAGTTCGGTTTGAAAGAAGTACGACATGTACTTTGGGTCAATGGTGTGCCGATAGATGTAGGCATCCGTGCTAACTGCCACTTCCTCTTCTCCCAGCCACGCAACGGCTTTGGCTACAGCAGCATCATCCTCGCTGGTCGTGGCAATCACCAGATTGCCGGTATTTGCTTTCCGTAGGCGTTCAGCGAATTCAGGGTTAATGAACGACTTGGTTTTAACAGCCCATGTGCCGTAGTGCGTATGAATCTGGCCGTAGTGGATGCAACCAGCGCCCGACTCCGTGAAGTCCGACTTTTGTATGCCTGAGCCACGAATAAAATCTCCAATATCGCCCAATGTCTTCCATTGAACTTCGTAGCCATCCAGCAGCTTTTCCATAAAGCTCATGCTGCTCATGCCTCTAGCTCCTCGCCTTCAATCTCTGCGACGATGGCATCAATATCGATCCGAAGCTGGTCGATCTTGGCTACGGTAATTTTTAGTTCGGCATTGAGCTCACCAATATCTACCACTTCGCGGTTGTCCTTCGCTTCGACGTAGCTGCTGACGGACAGGTTGTAATCGTTGGCGGCCACTTTCTCGAACGGAACGGACAAGGCGAAGTGCTCCACATTCGCCTTGCTGTCGAACACCGCCATGATCTGGTCTATGTGCCTATCCAGCAGCACGTTGTTGTTAGTTTCCTTCTTGAAATAGTCTTTGCCGCTGGCATCAATGAACTGCGTGTTGGTGTCCGTTTTGTGTTTGGACAGCACCAGAATATTCACAGCAATGGTGGTGCCAAAGAACAGGTTGGGTGCGAGCGAAATCACGGTTTCAACGTAATTGTTATCCACCAGATATTGACGAATTTTCTGCTCAGCGCCGCCACGGTAAAAAATACCGGGGAAGCAAACAATCGCCGCGCGGCCTTTGCTTGAAAGATAGCTGAGGGCATGCAGCACAAAAGCAAAGTCGGCTTTCGATTTGGGAGCCAGCACACCGGCAGGCGCAAAGCGGTCATCGTTGATCAGGGTGGGGTCGTCCGCCCCCTTCCACTTCACCGAATACGGCGGGTTGGAGACGATGGCATCGAAGGGTTTATCGTCGCCAAAGTGCGGCTCGATCAGCGTATCACCGAGCTGGATATTGAATTTGTCGTAGTTGACGTTGTGGAGGAACATATTCATCCGCGCCAGGTTATACGTCGTGTGGTTGAGTTCCTGACCGAAAAAACCGTCTTCGATGATGTGTTCATCAAAGTGCCTCTTGGCTTGCAGCAGCAGCGAGCCCGATCCGCAAGCGGGATCGTAGATCTTGTTGATACTGGTTTGCTTGTGCATGGCGAGCTGGGCGATCAGCTTGGAGACCTGCTGTGGAGTGAAGAACTCACCGCCCGATTTGCCGGCATTGGCGGCGTAGTTGGAGATGAGGAATTCGTAAGCGTCGCCAAACAGGTCGATGTGGCTTTCGTCAAAGGTGCCAAAGTCCAACTTGGCTACACCTTTGAGCACGTCGGCGAGGCGCGCATTCTTGTCCTTTACGGTATTGCCCAGACGGTTGCTAGTGGTGTCGAAGTCCGCAAACAGACCTTTTATGTCGCGCTCGGAGGGGTAGCCGTTTGCCGAGTTTTCGATAGCGGCAAAGATGGCGGCTAGATCGGTGTTCAGGCTTTCGTTGGTGTTGGCACCGGCAGCGATAGTGGCAAACAACTGGCTGGGGTAGATGAAATAGCCCTTGGTCTTAATGGCATCGTCTTTGATATCTGCGGTGATGACCTTATCGGGCAACTCAGCGTATTTGATGCTGTCGTCTCCGCCCTCAATGTAGCTGGCGAAGTTTTCGCTGATGAAACGGTAGAACAAGGTGCCAAGCACGTACTGCTTAAAGTCCCAACCATCGACTGCGCCACGAACATCGTTAGCAATTGCCCAAATCTGGCGTTGCAGGGCGGCGCGTTGTTGGGTGCTGGTCATGGGGTATTCCTATTGATTATCTAAATGTTTGTCATTTGTTTGATGTAGTTAAGACGTCTGTTTGTGATCTGGAGCCTTGGCGGCAGCGCCATCTATGTTTGTGTCAGCTCAAACAGATCGCCTATTTGGCATTCAAACAGCAGGCACAGCCTCTCAATGGCTTCCAGATCCACTTTCTGCGCTGTTTCTTTGTAGAGCAGGGTTACCGTGGCGCGGCTTAGCCCTGTTTCTCTGGCAACATCAGCAATACGCATCTTGTGCTCACCCATCATGCGGGCGAGGTGGCAGCGGATCATGGCTGTGCCCCTAGCAATTTCTCTTCTCATGAAGCCCCGAGAGTAACACGACGTCTCTTGTAGAACGACATTTTGTTAGTCAACCTAAAATTTTACAACCCAAAGTAACTTTTTAGCGGCTTTCAACTTGTTTGTAGATTGAGCGCGAGATCAAGCCTTGGTAGGAAATCCGCTCCAGCCGCTATTCGGCAAACGCCTTCGTGGGCTATCCCCTATCCAAGAAGCTGTAACCAACCAAACCACGCCTGCTCAAACTCGGCTCGCTGTGTAGCGTGTGTTTGGTGTGGTAGATCACGCTTTGTGCACATGACGACGAATCGCTTGCCCCCTCCCAAGGACTAAAGCGATGTCCCATATCCAAAAGACCAAGCCAAGGCAACTCCCTTCCTTCCGTTAACAAATGCCTCCCCACAGCTCATCTGCCTCGACAGCTTCCACAAAACGCTCGGCAGTAAATCCGTCTGGGAACAATGAGCCTTGACTATCTTCGCCAAACACACCGGGAACAAACTCCGCACATGGCGATTGACACGAGCGTTGTCGACGAAAAGCTGATTGTCTCTGAGGCGCAACGCAAGACACCAGCCTGTTAACCTGCGAACAGCCACCACTCAATCCTTTAGCAGCGACGATGACTCCACAAGCTGTACTAGGAGATACGTCATGAAAAAACTCATTCCCATATCCCCTGTCAATATTCGGGCAGTTCAGAACCCCCGAACACGATTTCGACACCCAGCGCATTCGCTTGGCCTTGGCGGCGCATAGCGCTGAAACCTCGATCCTCAATAACCTGAAAGACACCGTACCTACGTCCGTAGGTCATCAATCCATGTTTAGTGTCCGCCCCGGCATCAATGCCGAAGAAGCGTTGGTGCATGTGTTGTTGCTGCTGGACTGTGCGGTACAGGTCAGCGATGAAATCACCGAGCGCGCCAGCGGTGTGGAGCGTGGGTTGATTTGGTCGATGATCCATTCGGTGGAGATGGCTAGAGCGGTGGTGGATTCGTTGCTGGATGCCAGTAGACCGGCAGAAAACATTCAGCAAATCTGAGGAAGGAGAAAACGGGGTAAGCCGTGACTTACCCCGTTGCCATCTAACTGAAGCGCTAAACAGCTTGCGACCAAAACTCAGTAACCGGCTTCTTTCTGATGCCGAAAGGCAAGTAGGTAAACAGCATCATCCACACGCTCATGCCGATAAAGTGCGACATAACCCGAATCACCGAACTCGATGATCAGCTCGCGCAGCTCCGGCAGTTCTGGAAAGGGACGACCGATTTCTGGGTCTTCCTCCAGTCGAGCAATTTGACGCTCAATCACTTGGGCTGCTCGTTGAGCGATCAGCGGGCCTTTCTCGACTAGAAACTGGCGACAACGCTCCAACCCTTGCGCAGCACCTTCGGTGAGAATCAATCGTGGCACTTAGGCAGCTCCGTCTCAGCCTCGGTACCCCAGGTATTGAGCCAAGCCCGAGTTTCTTGGCCGGTCAGATGCCGACCCGTTTCCTGATACGCCGCCCAAGACGCCAAGGCTTCTTGTTTGAAACCCTCACGGGCTTCCTCGCGCTCGACGTACTGCGCTATTGCTTCGCGCATAATCCAGTGGGACGAACGTTGACGCAGTCCTGCCAGATGCTGAATGCGTTTTTTTAGCTCGTCATCAATCTTGATAGAAGTGGCCATAGCCGAACCCTTGTTATCTAAAGGTATTACCTTTCGATAAGGTATCAGGCACCCAACGCAGCTGTCCATGCACCGAAAGCGCGGATAATGTCACGCAGCACCGGCCTGGGAGGACACGTGGGTAGACAGATATGTATTTAAAAATAAGCCTGATTTAACCCGTTTCCATCTAACTTCTGCTGCTCGCAAGAACAGGCTGTTCGACGACCGGCGCTTGATACAGCGCTCAAACGCCTAACCACCAGTAGCTTCAGACCTGAACTGGCTGTCTGTTAAATAGAGCTCAGGCGGTCTTGCGGCCGCCTTCGCTGGCAAGCCAGGCTCCTACACGGGCCAGCGTCACCCGATGGTTATGCGGTGTCAGCGCACGTTGCGGTAGAGCATCAACCGCGCCCCCTCATGCATTCCCCGCGTCAACTCAAGCAACCGTTCAAATTCCTGCGGATGCTCTTGCGCCACATCCTCCCGCGGGGTGCTCGACGCCAAATCATGCAACGTAGCCTCACTACCGTCGTGCTGCATCTGCAGCAGAAAATCCTTGGTCACACCGCCAATCACCGGGAAGGTCCCTTCCCTCAATACCAGCGGCACCACCCGCTCCCCCTCCGGCGCTGGCTGCTGAATATCCCGCCCCATGGCGCCATTAGTGAACGGCATCCCCGCCATGCCGGCCACGGTGGGCAGCAGGTCGGCGAGGCCGACGGCTTGTTCGATCACTCTGGGCTGCAACATCCCTGGCGCATGAATCAGCAGCGGTACGTTATTGCTTTCCAGCCCCAGCTGTTCAAACGCGGGGGCCATGTGGGGGATCTGGCTGATGCGGGTGTTGTGGTCGCCGAAGAACACGAAAATCGTGTTGTCGTAGTAGCCACCCGCCTTGGCGATCTCCATTAAACGGCCGATGTTGAAGTCCAGCAGGCGTACGGCGTTGTATTGCGCAAGGCTGCGCGAACCCGCGGCCTGGACTTGCTCCAGGGGCAGGTCCTGGGCTTGGAAGCCGTCGTTGTCCTTGGGGATGGTGAACGGGCGGTGGTTGCCGGAGGTTTGCAGGTAGGCGAAGAACGGTTGGTCCTGGGGGATGGCGCGCAGCAGGCGATCGCTTTCCTTGAACAGGTCGAGGTCGGAGATGCCCCAGACGTCCACCAGGGGCGATTGCCAGTGGCTTTCGTCGTATAGACGCACGTTGTCGATGCTTTGGCGGATCAGGCCGTTGATGTTGGCCCAGCCGGCGTTGCCGCCGATCAGGTAGAGCCTGTGGTAGTCGCTGAAGGCGTTGATCAGGCTGTGTTGCCGGGTGATCAGGGGCTGGCGGGTGGCGGTCTCTTGGCGGGTGACGTCGGGCACGCCGGTGATGCTGGCCCACACGGTCTTGGCGGTGCCGGTGACCGGGACGTAGAAGTGTTTGAAGAACCAGCTCTGGCGGGCCAGGCGGTCGAGGTTGGGGGTGGGGTTGAGCGGGTTGCCGTAGGCGCCCACGGCGCTGGTGCCGAGGGATTCGAGCATGACGAAGATGACGTTGGGCGGCCGCGGGCGGTCGATGCGGTAGGGCTGAATACCTTGTTGGCGGGTGAAGGTCAGGCTGTGCGGGTCGGGGTGGTCGACGCCGAGGTAGCGGGCCAGGGCCGAGTAGTGTTGGCGCACTTGGGCTTCGTCGTACTGGGCCTGGCCGGCCTTGAGGGTGTCGTAGAAGAACAGCACGGGGTTCAGGCCCAGGGCGGCGATCTGGCTGTTGCCGGAGAAGTAGGCGTCGCTCCAGCGCAGGGGCACGGGGTTTTCCAGGTTGAGGTTGTCTACCCGGCCCAGCAGGGCGAGGAACACGGCGACGATGCCCAGGGCGCTGACGCTGGCCAGGGGCAACCGACCAATGGCCTGGGCCGGGCGGTCGAGGGTCAGGCGTTCCAGGCGCAGCAAGGCGTAGCACCACAGGGCCAGGGCGGTGCCCCAGGCGAGGACGATCCACAGCACCGGGTAGCTTTCCCAGAGCATTTGTCGGGAGATCTGTGCGTCGTCCAGGTAGCGCAGCACCGTGGCGTTGATGCGTACGCCGAGGTAGGCGAAGTGGCCGAAGTCGATGATGTACAGCAGCCCTACCCCGCCCAGCACCAGCAGCAGGTAGGCCCGGGCCAGCCAGCGCAGGGCCGGCAGGCGCAGCAGGTTGTAGCGCGGCAGCCAGGCCAGCAGGGCCAGGGGCAGCAGGAGCAGCAGGGTCAGGCGCAGGTCGAAGCGCAGGCCGATGCCGAGGGTCTGGAGGATGGCCTCGCGCTCATTGGCAGCGCTCAGGTCGACCCCGGAAAAACCCACGGCGAACAGCAGCCGCAGCAGTGCCAGCAAGCCGAATACCAGCCCTATCGCGCCCACGCCGTAGCGCAGGCGGCGTGATTGCAACCCGCCCATCATTGACCTCTGTGTGGTGTTGTCGAAGGCCGCGGCGCGGCCTGTTGGTTTATCCGGCAAGGGGCTGCCCGCGGCTGCGGAGGACAAAGCGGCGCCACAGCCACAGCAGCAGCCCGACGCTGCCGGCGATCAGGCAGTAGCCCGCCAGCAGCGGGTCCATCAGATAGTCCCAGTAGTTTTCCGAGGGCTTGAGGCGCAGGGCAAAGGCCAGGGTGCCGGCCACCAGCATCAGCACCCCCAGCAGGTTGCGCTGCCACAGCAACAGCAGCGCCGCCAGGCCTATGAGCACAATCATCGGCCGCGGGTTGTAGCCCCAGCGATAGGGGTCGAAATAGGTCAGGCCCAGGGTCGCGGGGTACAAGCTCAGGGTCAGGCCGATAAACAGCAGCAGGACCTGCACTCGGTGTTTGCCGGGCAGCGGCGCAACCACCCCCAAGCGCCGCAGGCTGACCCAGCCCAGCAGCACCAGGGTGCTGATGGCCAGGTCATCGGTGAAGCTGCGCACATAGGCCGCCAGTGGTAGCTGGTTGAGTGGGATAAAGCTCACCAGGGCCAGCACGGGCAGCAGCCAGGGGCGCCAGGGCGCGGTCAGGCGCAGGCTGCCGAGCAGCACGAAACCCAGGAGGATAAAACTCAGGTGGGCTTGCCACAGCGACATCATCACAGGCGCTCCGCCAGCCACGCCGCGTTGAAGCTGACGTGCTTGATAAAGGTGTTGTTCCAGGAATAGACCAGGTGGTACATGCCGTCCGCCCCGCGGCTGAAGTAGGGGTATTCGTACTCGAAGTCGCAGCCCCGGGGCTTGCACACCCGGTAGTCGAGGTTGCTCAGAAAGCGCTGTTCCAGTGGCAGGCGCCGGGCGCCGCTGGAGGCGCGGAAACCTTCGCCGATGATTGCCTTGTAGGCCTCGTGGGAGAACGGCTGGCCCAGGGGATCGGGGGACTGGTCCAGTTCCACCAGAGGGCGCCATTGGCTGAGGCCGGCGTCGGTGCCGTACAGGCTGAGTTTGAAGCGCCCGTCCTGCAGGTCGTTGAGGGCCACCAGCAGGCCCTGGTGGTCGGTGCCCACCGCCGCCAGGGACGAGTTGGGGTTGGACGGTTGCAGAGGATAGGGCTCGCTCCAGGTCTGCCCGGCGTCTTCGGTGCGGCTGGCCAGGACCTTGTGGTGGGTGTCGCCGGCGTAGCGCAGCATGGCCACGGCGCGGCGTTCGTCCAGGGGCACGATGGTCGGTTGCAGGGAGTGCTTGCCGCGACTGATGCGGAATTTGTCGATCACCGCGCCGTCGGCACTGAGGTACAGGTACTCGGCGAACTTGCCCATGAACTCGTGGTACACCGGCAGGCCGATGGCGCCGTCGGCATGGAACACCGGTGCGGCGCGCACCAGGGTGCTGATGTTGAAGAACGGCGAGGTCACCAGCTGGCGCGGCGCCGACCAGCTGTGCCCGAGGTCGTCGGAGACCATCAGGTTGATGGCGCTGGTGGCCCAGCCGCCCACCGACACCGATACGTAGAACATCCACAGGCGCTGGTCCGGGCCCAGGGCGATCACCGGGTTGCCGAGCTTGCGAATGTAGCGCCCGGTGCCGTCACGGGTCGATTCCCGGGTGGCCAGCACCTGCTCGGCGCCCCATTCGCCGCTCTTGGCGTCAAAGCGTGCGCTGCGCACCTGGACGTCGGCAGCGCCTTCCCGGGAGCCGGCGAACCACACCGCCATCAGGTCGCCACCGGGCAAGGCAGTCACCGAGGAGGAATGCACGAAGTCATCCAGCTCCGAGGAGACGAAGCGGCTGGTGTATTGCGGTGTGCTGTTGGTCTTGGCCGCATCGTCGCTGACAGCAGCCTGGGCAAAAGGCGCCAGCTGGTGGGGCGGATGGCTGCGCCAGGCGGCGATGAAGACGACGACCAGCAGCAAGCTGCTGCTGAGCAAGATCAGGCGAAAGGACAGCGCACGCATAAAGAGGCCCGTGGCAAGTGCCGGTTGGGAACAAGGGAAAACGTCAGTGCCGGTCTCTGTCCGGCAAGGGCCGACGGCGGCCGGTGAGCATCGACAACGGCAGGTTGTCGCGCACCTGCACACTTTCAAAAATCGCCGCGCAGACGTGCAGCAGCACCAGCCCCAGCAGCACATCGGCGCTGGTTTCGTGCACTTGCAGCGGCCAGTCGGCGCCCCACAGGGCATCGACCTCTTCCATCAGGAAACCGCTGATGCCGATCAGCAACAAGGCCAGCAGCATCAGCAACATCACTAAAGCCCCGAGGGGCGAATGCCCCAGGCGATGCTCGGGGCGCCCGGCCAGCAGCGAGCGCAGATGCCCCGTCAGCCGCGCCCGGGTCGGCCAGAAGTCGGACCAGCGCGCACTGCGCGGCCCGACAACCCCCCACACTGCGCGCAACAGCAGCCAGGCCATGGCGTAGTAGCCAAGCCAGACATGCCAGTCGTCACCGGCCTCATTGAAGAAGTAGTTGCCGATAAAGACCCCGGCGATGGACAGGTGAAACAGTCGCACCAGCGGGTCCCACAGTCGCAGGGAAGCCTCTGGCATCAGCCTTTGATCTCGGTCTTCACTGCCTTGCCGGTGACCGGATCGTGGTAGATCTCGACCTTGCGCTTGTCCTTGTCGAAGCCGTAGATCTCGTAGCAGTTGCCGTCGGTGACCTTGAACTTGCTGATCTCGTAGCCCTGGGCCTTGAGCTGCTCCTGGAAGGCTTTCTGATCCTGCCACTGTGAACGTTCGGCGGTGGTGCACTGAGGGCCGGCGATGGCCAGGGGGCTGGCGAGAATGAGGGACAGCAGCAGGATCTTGCGCATGAAAAACAGCTCCGCAGGTGTGTGGGCCGCCACTGTGCAAAACCAAGCTTAATGAAAGCTTAGGCCGCAACGTGCCGTAACATTTCCCCCCGGCAAAAGCCCTGACGAAGCCTCGCGACCGGCGTCATCATGCGCCCCTCCCTGCCCCCTCACCCTACCGAGAACCGCCCATGCGCCTGCTGCTTGTCGAAGATGATCGCGCCCTCGGCCAGGGCATCCGCGTGGCCCTGGGCGCCGAGGGCTACACCCTGGACTGGCTGCAGGATGGCGCCAGCGCCCTGCACGCCCTGCGCAGCGAAAGCTTCGACCTGTTGCTGCTGGACCTGGGCCTGCCGCGGCTCGATGGCCTGGATCTGCTGCAGCAACTGCGCGCGGCGCAGCAGGACCTGCCGGTGCTGATCCTCACGGCCCGCGACGGCACCGCCGAGCGTATCGCCGGGCTGGACGCCGGGGCCGACGACTACCTGGTCAAGCCCTTCGACGTCGACGAACTGAAGGCCCGGGTCCGCGCCCTGTTGCGCCGCAGCCAGGGCCGCGCCCAGCCATTGCTGGAGCACGCGGGCATTCGCCTGGACCCGGCCAGCCAGCAGGTGCACTACCGCGAGGCCGAGGTGGTACTGACCCCCATGGAATACCAACTGCTGCATCAACTGATGGCCCGCCCGGGCCAGGTGGTCACTCGCGAGCGCCTGTCCCGGGCGCTGTACGGCTGGCAGGACCGGGTCGAGAGCAACACCCTGGAGGTGCTGATCCACAACCTGCGCAAGAAGCTGTGCGCCGAGCTGATCCGCACCGTGCGCGGTATCGGCTACGTGCTGGAGCTCAAGCCATGAACTCGGTGCGCGCACGAATCCTGCTGCCGGTGCTGGTGCTGGTGCTGCTGGGGGACGTGCTGATCAGCTGGCTGGTGCTGCGCGACAGCCACCATGAAATCGAAGAGGTCTACGACGCCCAACTGGCCCAGAGCGCGCGGCTGCTGCAGGGGGTCTTGCGCTCGCAGGCGCCGGGCAATGCCGACTGGGAGCGTCTGTACCAGGCCTTCGACCAGGCCATGAGCCGGGTCGGCGTAGAGGGCGCCGCCCACCCCTATGAAACCCGCCTGACCTTCCAGGTCTGGCGTGACGACGGCCAGTTGCTGGTGCGTTCCGCCGAAGCCCCGGTGCTGGAGACTCCGCCCACGACCCTGGGGAGCCATGACCTCCTGGAAAACGGCAGGGACTGGTGCGCCTTTCTCCTGGCCGATCCGCAACAGGGCCTGCTGATCTGGGTCGGCGAGCGTGACGACATCCGCCAGGACCTGATCCAGCGCATCGTCCGTCATACCCTCTGGCCAACCCTGATCGGCGTGCCGCTGCTGGCCCTGCTGACCTGGCTGGCCATCGGCTGGGGCCTGGCGCCACTGCGGGCCATGGCCCAGGCCATTCGCGGTCGCAATGCCGAGACCCTGCTGCCCCTGGCGCTCAAGCCGCTGCCCCAGGACCTGGAGCCGATGCAGACCGCCCTCAACCAGTTGCTGGCGCAGATCGATAGCCTGCTGGAACGCGAACGGCGCTTTATCGCCGATGCCGCCCATGAACTGCGCACCCCCCTGGCGATCCTGCGGATTCATGCGCAGAACGCCCAGAGTGCCAGCAGCCCGGAGCAACGCCAGGAAGCCCTGGACTTTCTGGTGAGCGGCGTCGACCGGGCCACCCGCATCGGCAGCCAGTTGCTGACCATGGCCCGTATCGAGCCGCAGTTGAGCAACCCGTGCCTGAGCCGCATCGACCTCGGCGCCCTGGTGCGCGAGGAGCTGGCGGAACTCACTCCCCTGGCCCTGGAGAAGCAGGTGGAACTGGTGCTCGAAGGCGACGAAAACTGCCTGATCGCTACCGACCCGTTGGCCCTGGCCATTGCCCTGCAGAACCTGGTGACCAATGCCCTGAACTTTGCCCCCGCGGGCAGCGAGGTGCGGGTCAGCCTGCGCCCTCAGGCGAACGGTGCCATGCACCTGTGCGTGGAAGATGCCGGGCCCGGTATCAATGAAGAAGAGCGCGGGCGTTTGCTGGAGCGTTTCTACAGCCAGGGCAACGCCAATGGCGCCGGGCTGGGGCTGGCGATTGTGCAGATGATCGTCGGCAAGATCGGCGGGCGCCTGGAATTGCATAATCGACCTGAGGGCGGGTTGTGTGCGCTGTTGCTGCTGGGGCCGGTGCTTTAGTTGGCGGCGCGAAGGGCCTATCCTGTGCGCCGCTCGGCCATGGCGGCAGTCTTGCGCCCCCATCCGCCGACCAGCCGACTCACACAAATGAAATGACGATCAGGGAGACCCACATGGCCATGCCGGAACGGCTGAAACCAACACCAGCGACGCCGAAAGTACGTGCCTTGATGAAGGACTTGCTCAAGCAGATCCTCGACACGACCTGGGACAACCAGGAACGGGAAAGCCCCGAGATCAATGCACTGATCCAGCAGTGGAACAGCCACGCCGGCCGAGCTTTCGAGTTTCACGAATTTCGCGACATGCACAGCCATACCAGCGAGGCGAACTTCCTGCGTACGGCCTTTCATCAAAAAAAGTACGTAGACGATTTGAGCTTCGAAGAGGCCTGTGCAGTGACGGATTTCATCTGCCAGTGCGAAGGTACGGAGTCTGATACGGACTACGCCCTAGACCTGCTGGAAACCAACTTCCCGGAGGCCAATGCCTCGGACCTGATCTTCTGGCCCAACGAGTGGTTTGGGGATGAAGGGATGCTGCATGTCGAGCTGAGCTCGGCGCAGATCATCGGTTACCTGATGGTGAAATCCTCGCGCCAGCTGCCGGATGCCCCGCCGATCGACTTGCCCTATGCCGTTGCCCAGGAAGCATAAGCGCGAGCTGCAGACTGTTCAGCGCCAGCGCCTCGGCAGCCGCAAGGTTTCAGCTATGATGCGCGCCCGTCAGACAACCGGAAGTCCGATCCCCATGCTCAAGCCCTTGACCCTCCTGGCCCTGGCCGGTGTTTCAGCTTACGCCGGTGCCGCGTCCGCCGAACTTGCCGGGGTATGGACCGGCACCCTGGGGAAATCCGCGATCACCGCCTGCTTCAACGCCGCCCCCAACAGCAACGGCAGCTACTACTACCAGCGCTTTGTCACGCCGATCCAGCTGACCCAGGCACAGGTCGGCGCGCCCTGGGCCGAGGACGGCCAGACCGGGTTCTGGCAGCTCGACGCACCCCGGGGCGATCGCCTGAGCGGCACCTGGAGCAAGGCCCCGGGCGGCGCGCCGTTACCCTTGGCACTGACCCGCACCAGCACCGAGGGCTGTGGCGGCGATGCCTACAACGCGCCGCTGGAGGCCGTGCCGCCGCCGATCAAGGTGGAGAAGAAAATCTTCGGCACACACCGCTATCAGCGGAGGACCCAAGGCGCCCAGGTCAGCCTCAGGCTGGAGGGTGATGGCCCGGCGCTGAAGAACATCAACCGACAGCTGGAGCGCCTGGCCATCAGCCCCGAGGGCCAGGAGGAATTCTTCAGCGAGCGCCGCGAATACCTGGGCCGCAACGGTTCCGCCCATACCAGCGAAATCAGTGTCGAACCCCAGTATTGGTCGTCGCAATGGATCACGGTGAGGTTTTATCGCTGGACCGCCGGCATGGGGCGCAACGGCATCAGTTGGGGCCTGCACAGCTGGAACCTGAAGACCGGCGAGCGCGTCGATCCCTGGACCTGGGTAGGCGGGCGCCAGCAGTGGCATGACGCCTACTCCGGCCAGGTGAAACTGGCGCCCGGTTTCGCCACCTGGCTGGAACGGCAAACCACCAAGGACGCAGACTGCCCGGCCGTCAGCAGCTACTCGAGCTACGACCTGAGCTTCAACACCCAGGGCCTGCAGCTCTCGACCCCCGCCTACGGTGACGGTTGCGACAATGAGCTGAGTTTCACCTGGAAGCAGTTGGCGCCGGTGTTGTCGGCCCAGGGCAAGGCGGCACTGCCCAGCTTGCAGTTGCCTTAGCGGCGCTCGCCACCCGGGCAGTCCAGCGCTTGCCGGGCCGACTCAGCCCTGGTCACCGCCGCCCACCGGCAGCACCGTGCCAGTGATGTAGGAGGCTTCGTCGGAAGCCAGGAACAGGATCGCCGCTGCCTGTTCGTCAATGCTGCCGTAGCGATGCATCAGGCTGCTGTCGAGGGTCTGCTCGACGATCTGCTGGTACCAGGCCTGCTCCTCGGGGCTTGGCTCGGCGCTGTTGCGCGGGATGCGCCGTGGCGGCGCTTCGGTGCCACCCGGCGCGGTGGCGTTGACCCGCACACCACGGCCGGCGGTTTCGAAGGCCAGGCAGGCAGTGAGTGCGTTGATCCCGCCCTTGGCCGCGCCGTAAGGCACGCGGTTGAGGCTGCGGGTAGCGATGGACGAGACGTTGACGATGGCCCCACGGCCCTGTTCCAGCATCTGCGGCAAGGCCGCGTGGCAGCACCACAAGGTCGGGAACAATGAGCGGCGCACTTCAGCCTCGATCTCCTGCGGCTGGTAGTGCTCGAACGGCTTGGCCCAAATGGTGCCGCCGACGTTGTTGACCAGCACATCGAGGCGACCGAAGTGGGCGATGGCGGCTGCCATGATCCGGCTGCATTCGGCGTACTGTTCCAGGTCGGCGGTCAGGGCCAGGACCGGGTAGCGGGGGCTGAGTTCGGCGGCCAGTTCGAAGACCAGTTCCGAGCGGTCCACCAGCACCACCCGGGCGCCCTCCTCGGCCAGGCGTTCGGCAACACGACGGCCAATGCCCTGGGCGGCGCCGGTGACCAGGGCGACTTGGTTGTGGAAGCGGTTCATGGGGACCTCGACAATAGCGTTGCGATGAAGGTGATGGAGGCTCACGCCACACTGGCGGCGAACTTCTCATAGTAGAAGTTCGCCGGGGCGATGCCCTGCTCGCGAATGAACTGGCTCACCGCCTCCACCATCGCCGGCGGCCCGCACAGGTACACATCCACATCCCCTTGATTGAGGTGCGTAGGCTCGATGTGCTGGGTGACGTAGCCCTTGCGCGGGTAAGGGCTCTCGGGATTAGCCACGCAGGCGCTGAAGCTGAACTGGGGGATGCGTGCAGCAAAGTCTTCCAGGCGATCCAGCTCCACCAGGTCGAAGTCGTTGGTCACCCCATAAATCAGGTGCAGCGGGTGCTCACTGCCCTGCTCGGCGATCTTCTCCAGCATCGCGGTGAACGGCGCTAAGCCGGTGCCACCAGCGAGCAACAGCAACGGCCGGCGGATGTCCCGCAGGTAGAAGCTGCCCAGGGGCCCGGCCAGGGTCATGCTGTCGCCGGCTTTGGCGAGACTGGTGAGGAAGCTGCTCATCAGGCCACCGGGCACATTGCGGATCAGGAAGCTGATCTCGCCATCGCGCTGCAACGAACTGAAGGAGTAGGCCCGGGCCTGCCCGCTGCCAGGCACCTCGAGGTTGACGTACTGCCCCGGCAGGAACGCCAGCTGGTTCAGGGCCTCGCCCTTGATCGACAGGGCGATGGTGCTTTCGGACAACAAGCGCACCGCGCTGATGCTGGCGTCGAAGGTGGCCTGACCGGCGCGACAGACCTGGGACGAGGCTGGCACCCGCACCACGCAGTCGCTCAAGGCGCGCATCTGGCAAGTGAGGACAAAACCCTGCTCGGCTTCGTCGGCGCTCAGGGCGTCTTCGATGTAGTCCTCCCCCAGTTCGTAGCGCCCGGATTCCGCCAGGCACTTGCAGGTGCCGCAAGCGCCGTCGCGGCAGTCCAGGGGGATGTTGATGCCCTGGCGGTAGGCAGCATCGGCCACAGTTTCACCCAGGCTGGCGCTGATGAAACGGGTCACGCCGTCTTCGAAGTGGAGTGCGATTTGATGGCTCATGGCGGCCGCCTCAGAGGTGGTAGATATCGACGACCTGGCGAACGTAGTCGTTCTTCAGGATGACTTTCTTGGCCAAAATTCGCGGGTTTTCGCCCCGCAGATCGAGGGTGTAGAAGCTGCTGCCGAAGTAGCTGTCCACGGTCTTGTAGCGAAAGCTCAGGGTGTGCCAGTTGAAGCGCAGCTGGCACAGGCCGTCGCCCTGCTCCAGCAGCTCGATGTTGCTCAGGTTGTGGGAGGTGCGGGTGTCGGGAATGCTGGCGCTGGAGCGCTCGGTCTTGATACGGAACACCCGGTCTTCCAGGCCGCTGCGGTTGCCGTACCAGATCAGCGAGATTTCCCGCTGCGGGTCTTCGGTCAGCTGGTCGCTGTCGTCCCAGGACGGCATCCAGAAGGTCGCGTCCGGGGCGTAGAGCTCCAGCCAGCGGTCCCAGTCCTTGTCGTCCAGGTAGCGGGCTTCGCGATAGAGGAAATCCCGCACGGCGTCGTAGGAAATAGTCATTGCACGGCCTCCACGTTGATCTGGCGAGAGGCTTCACGCTCAAGGGCCGCCAGCAGGGTTTGCTGCCAGTACTTGTGCTGCATCACGAACAGGCCCTCGTCCTCGGTGCGCACGCCGCTGAGGATCGGTTGCAGGTCGATTTCCCTGGCTGCATCGTCCGCGCCCCGGACCCAGTGCTCGGCACCGCGGGACATATCGTTCCAGCCCGGGGTGCTGCCCTGGTAGCCGAGCTGGCAGGAGCGGAACTCCTCCAGGTCGTCCGGGGTGGCCATGCCGCTGACGTTGAAGAAGTCTTCGTACTGGCGGATGCGCCGGGCCCGGGCTTCGTCGCTTTCGCCCCTGGGGGCGATGCAGTAGATGGTGATTTCGGTGCGGTCCACGGAGATTGGCCGGGCGATGCGGATCTGCGAGCTGAACTGGTCCATCAGGTAGACGTTGGGGTACAGGCACAGGTTGCGCGAGTTCTCGATCATCCAATCGGCCCGGGCCTGGCCGAAATCCCGGGCGAGTTCGTCGCGGCGCTCGTACAGCGGCCGATCCTCGGGGTTGGACCAGCGGGTCCAGAGCAGCATGTGGCCCTTGTCGAAGGAGTAGAAACCGCCGCCCTGCCTGGCCCAGGTGCCGGCGCTCATGGTGCGGATGTCTTGCCCGGCCTCGCGCTGCTTGCGCTGGTTCTGGGTGGCGGCGTAGTTCCAGTGCACCGAGCTGACGTGGTAGCCGTCGGCGCCGTTCTCGGCGGTGAGCTTCCAATTGCCTTCATAGATATAGCTGGAGGAGCCGCGCAGCACTTCCAGGCCATCGGCGGACTGGTCGACGATCATGTCGATGATCTTCGCCGACTCCCCCAGGTGCTCGGCGAGGGGCAGCACGTCGGGGTTGAGGCTGCCGAACAGGAAGCCACGGTAGGACTCGAAGCGCGCGACCCTGGTCAGGTCGTGGGAGCCTTCGCAGTTGAAGCTGGCCGGGTAGCCCGCGGCGGCCGGGTCCTTGACCTTGAGCAGCTTGCCGGCGTTGTTGAAGGTCCAGCCGTGGAACGGGCAGGTGAAGGAAGCCTTGTTGCCGGTCTTGTGCCGGCAGAGCATGGCGCCACGATGGCTGCAGGCGTTGAGGAAAGCGTTGAGTTCGCCGTGCTTGTTGCGGGCAATGAACACCGGTTGCCGGCCCATGGTGGTGCTGTAGTAGTCGTTGGGGTTGGGGATCTGGCTTTCGTGGGCCAGGTACAGCCAGTTGCCTTCGAAGAGGTGCTGCATCTCCAGGTCGAACAGCCGGGGGTCGGTGAACATCTCCCGCTTGCAGCGGTAGATGCCCTGGTCGGGGTCTTCTTCAAGCAGGGAGTGAAGGTATTCGGGTCGCAGGGACATGGCCGCCGCCTCCATTGTTTTTATTCAGGCAGCTCCATGCTAGGGCGGGGTCGGAGCGGGCAATAGCCGATGCGTGCAGACCTGTATCCGTTTTCTGCAAAGGGCCCGTGGCCGCTGCAGGCCTGGCTGGAGGCGCCAGGCTCGGCAGCGGCTGCGAACGGCTCCGAAGGAGACGCTGCGATCCTGAGACCGCTGCAGGTCTGGCTGGAGGTCGCCAGGCAAGGCCCTGCGGGCCTTTGCGCAGCCTCGCGGGCTCGGCAGCGGCTACAGGATCAGTGGCGGCGCTTGAGGGTGTCGGAGGGCAGTTCGCCGTATTGCTGGCGGTAGCTCTGGGCGAAACGCCCCAGGTGCAGGAAACCGAAGTCCAGGGCCAGTTCGGTGATGTTGCGCACCGGGCTGTGCGGGTCGCTGAGGCAGGCGTGCACCCGTTGCAGTTTCTGCTGGCGGATGTAGTGCTTCGGGGTGGTGCGGGCGTTGCGTTCGAACAGGCCGTACAGCGAACGCAGGCTCATGCTCGCCTGTTGCGCCAGCTCTTCGCAGCCGATGTCGTGCTTGAGGTTGCGTTCGATGTAGTCGGCAAGCCGTTCGAAGGTCGCCGCCGAGGTACCCGGGGCATCACGCTGTACGTTGGTGTGCATCAACCCCAGCAGCTTGCCCACCAGAATCTGTGCGTAGTGCTCCTGGACCTTGGGCATGGCTGCCTGGGCTTCGGCCTCCTGGCACAACAGGCTCAGCAAGGGCACGAAGCCTTCGAGTTCCAGCAACTGGTAACGCTGGCGCAGAAAGCGCACGCCCTGCCCCGGGTACTGCCAGCGTTGTTCCTGGCAGGCCGCCTCCAGCAGGCGGGTGGGTATCTTGATGATGAATTTTTCGCAGTCGTCGGAATAGGTCAGGTCCACCGGGTCGTCGGGGTTGATCAGCAGCAGTTCCCCCGGAGCGAAGCAATGTTCCTGGCCCGGTCCGCGCCACCGGCAGTGACCCCGCAGCAGCACTTGCAGGTGGTAGATGCTTTCCAGTGCCGGCGAGGTGACGCGCACGCTGCCGCCGTAGCTGATGCTGCACAGGTCCAGGCTGGCCAGGGCACGGTGCTGGAGGCTGGCCTGGAGATGGCCGGCCCGGGGCAGGCGAATGCAATGGCTGCCCACGTGCTGGTTGACGTAGCCGGATACGGCATAGGGATCGGCTTGAACAAACACGCTGCTGCGCTCGGTCAACAGAGGCATGTGCATGATCGGCTCACTCTGATGGTTCTTGTCAGGTCTGGGTTGCAATTGCGCAGCGCAGGCTCGTCAGGCCAGGCATAACGGCAAAAGCCACGGGGCACCTGGGTTGGTGCTCCGTGGCGGGGTCAAGCGTGATCGGCGGATCAGTCCTCCAGGGCGCGGACTCGCTCATGACGCTGCTGCTCTTGCGGCTGGGCCGAGGACTGCAGGGTGAAATCGAACTCGATCTCGGCAAAGCGCCCGCTGACCCCCAGGGCCTTGGCCCGGGCCTGGTCTTCGCTGAAGGTGATCTGGGCGATCAGCTCGTCGCGGGTGGCATAGGCGAAGTCGTCGTGCAGGTACTGGTCGCCATCCAGGTTGATCTGGGTGGTCAGGTGGCGATGGTCGTCGGCAGAGATGAAGAAGTGAATGTGCGCCGGGCGCTGGCCATGGCGGCCCAGTTGGTCCAGCAGTTGCTGGGTCGGGCCATCCGGCGGGCAGCCGTAGCCGGACGGCACGATGCTGCGAAAGCGATAGCGGCCTTCGGCGTCGGTGACGATGCGTCGGCGCAGGTTGAACTCCGACTGGCTGCCGTCGAAGTAGGAATAGGTGCCGCCGGTGTTGGCGTGCCAGACGTCGACGATGGCCCCGGCCAGGGGCTGGCCGGCGGTGTCCCGGACCTGCCCCCGCATGAACAGCACCACCCCCGGGTCGACACCGTCGTCCAGGCGTGCCTCGCCCTGGCTCAGGGGCGCGCCGGCCACGTACAGCGGGCCTTCGATGGTGCGTGGGGTGCCGCCGGTCTTGCCCGCCTGTTCATCGGCGGCGTCCATCAGCAGGTCCAGGTAATGCTCCAGGCCCAGGCCGGCGGCCAGCAGCCCGGCCTCCTGGCGGGCACCGAGGACGTTGAGGTAGTTGACGGCCTTCCAGAACTCTTCCGGTGTGATCTCCAGGTCTTCGATGATGTTCACCGTATCCCGCAGGATGCGATGCATGATGGCCTTGGCCCGGGGGCTGCCGCCTGGGGTGGACTGGCCGCTGGCTTCTTCAAGAAACTGCTGGGCGCTGGCAGTGTGGGAAATTCTGACGCTCATGATTAATCCTCATCTTGTATTTATTAGAGTGGTGAACAAGCTGGCACGGACTCAGCGGTCATCCTCATGAATGGACGAAGGATGCCTGCACATGGCGTCAACTTCGATGGCCATGTACGGGTACAACGGCAATTGCATCAGGGTGTCGTGCAGTTCCTGCACGCTGTCGACATCGAACACGCTGTAGTTGGCGTACAGCCCGGCAATGCGCCACAAGTGGCGCCACTTGCCTTCGGCCTGCAGGCGCTGGGCCAGGGCTTTCTCGTCGGCCTTGAGCTGCGCGGCGCGCTCGGGGTTCATGTCGACCGGCAGGTTCACGGTCATTTTCACGTGGAATAGCATGCAGCCCTCCTCAGGTGTGATGCAGCACGGGGGTGGTTTTGTCGCGACGGAAGTACGCCAGGCGCTCTTCGTCCAGGCTCAGGCCGAGGCCCGGTGCCCGTGAGACATGCAGGTGGAAATCCCGGTATACCGGCGGCTCGGCGAGGATGTCCTCGGTCAGCAGCAGCGGGCCGAACAGCTCGGTGTCCCAGCTCAGTTTGTTCAGGGTCAGGAAGGCGTGGGCCGAGGCCAGGGTGCCGATCCCGCCTTCGAGCATGGTGCCGCCATACAGGCCGATGCCCGCCGCTTCGGCAATCGCCGCGGTGCGCAGGGTGGCGCGGGGGCCACCGTTCTTGGCGATCTTCAGGGCGAACACCGAGGCCGCCCCTTCCCGGGCCAGGTTGAAGGCATCTTCCACACATTCGATGGATTCGTCGGCCATGATCGGCGCCGGGCTGCTGGCATTCAGGCGCACCATGCCGGCGCGATTGTTGCGCGAAATCGGCTGCTCGATCAGGTCGATGCCGTTGCTGCCCAGGATGCGGCACGCGCGCAGGGCCACGGCCTCGTCCCAGGCCTGGTTGACGTCGACCCGCACGCTGGCGCTATCACCCAGGGCCTTCTTGATGGCGATCACGTGGGCCAGGTCGCGGGCCACTTCACCGGCGCCGATCTTCAGCTTGAAGATCCGATGGCGGCGCAGCTCAAGCATTTCCTGCGCTTCGGCGATGTCCTTGGCGGTGTCGCCGCTGGCCAGGGTCCAGGCCACCGGCAGGGCATCGCGCACCCGGCCGCCCAGCAGTTCGCTGACCGGCAGGCCAAGGCGCTTGCCCTGGGCGTCGAGCAAGGCGCTTTCGATCCCGGACTTGGCAAAAGTGTTGCCGCGAATGCTCTGCTCCAGGCGCAGCATCGCGGCGTTGATGTTGCTGGCGTCCTGGCCGACCAGCAGCGGGCTGAAGAAGCGGTCGATGTTGGTCTTGATGCTGTCCGGGCTTTCATTGCCATAGGCCAGGCCACCGATGGTGGTGGATTCCCCCAGGCCTTCGATGCCGTCGGCGCAGCGCAGGCGGATCAGCACCAGGGTCTGGTTCTGCATGGTGTGCATGGCCAGCTTGTGGGGGCGAATGGTCGGCAGATCGACGATGATCGTTTCGATCGATTCAATGGCAGAAGCGTGCATGTCCATACCCATCAGGTTCTTGAAGTTCTGCCGGCGATTCTGTCTCGGCTTTTTACGGGGTTCCAATATAGAATTGGTCTGGCTTGATACCTTAAAGGTATGCACTCACCACTGGAGAGCTGTCATGGAATTGCGTCATCTGCGCTATTTCCAGGTGCTAGGGGAAACCCTCAATTTCACCCGCGCCGCCGAACGCCTGCACATCGCCCAACCGCCGTTGAGCCGGCAGATCCAGCAGCTGGAAGACGAGTTGGGGGTGCTGTTGCTGGAGCGTGGCCGGCCGCTGCGCCTGACCGCCGCCGGGCGGTTTTTCTACGAGCACTCCAACCGGGTGCTGGAGCAACTGGGCAAGGTCTGCGACAACACCCGGCGCATCGGCCTGGGGCACAAGACCTGGCTGGGCATCGGTTTCGCGCCTTCGACCCTGTACGGCGTGC
Organism: Pseudomonas sp. L5B5; assembly: GCF_020520285.1. Classification (NCBI taxonomy): domain Bacteria; kingdom Pseudomonadati; phylum Pseudomonadota; class Gammaproteobacteria; order Pseudomonadales; family Pseudomonadaceae; genus Pseudomonas; species Pseudomonas sp. L5B5. Next base: position 6,674,606 of record NZ_CP084742.1, on the reverse strand, counting down.
TGCCGCAACTGATTCGCCGCCTGCGCAGCAACGGGACCCTGGAGCTGGAATTGGGCCTGTCGGAGATGACCACCCTGCAACAGGTGGAAGCCTTGAAGGCCGGGCGCATCGATATCGGCTTCGGGCGTATCCACATCGACGACCCGGCCATCGTGCAGAAGGTGCTGACCGAGGACCGGCTGGTGGTCGCCCTGCCCGCTGGCCACCCGCTGCTGGGGCAACCGGTGAGCCTGGCACAACTGGCGGACGAGCCTTTTGTGCTGTACCCGGCCAACCCACGCCCGAGCTACGCCGATCATGTGATCGCGCTGTTCAATGCCCGGGGCCTGAACCTGAAGATCGCCCAGTGGACCAACGAATTGCAGACCGCCATCGGCCTGGTGGGCGCTGGCATCGGCATCACCCTGGTGCCGGCCTCGGTGCAGGTGCTGCACCGTGACGACATCGGCTTTTGCCCGTTGCTGGAGGCCGAGGCGACCTCGCCGATCATCCTCAGTCGCCGGGTCGGTGAACCGTCGCCGGGCCTCACCCACTGCCTGCACCTGATCGCCCTGTTCCGTGCAGAGATCGGTCGCGAGCCAGCCATGGTCAGCTGAAAGCACAACCGCCGGCCCCATCGAAAGACGGGCCGGCGGCTAGTGCTGGCAAGCACTGTACTTGTGGCGAGGGAGCTTGCTCCCGCTGACGCGCGCAGCGGCCCCAAGAATGGGACGGCTACGCCCTGGAGCGCCGACCGGTCCCAGGGGAGCAAGCGCCCTCGTCACAGGTTATTTTTCGTTAGTTCTTGCGCTTGGCTCTGTCGCGGCTTGAAGCGGGCTGCGACCCTTAGAAGGTCAGGCCGACCTTGAAGCCGTACTCGTCACGCTTGAGCTTGGTGTTGTCGGCCACGGGCGTATCCTCGTCCAGCTTGTACTCAGTGCGGGTGTAGTAGACCCCGGCCATGACCGGCAGCGAGCCGTTCTGGTTCATCAGGAAGTTCACCTCGGCGTAGGGGTTGGTGCGGTTCTTGAGGTCCACGGTGTCGCTGCCGACGTCATCCACCTTGAGCCGCGCCCTGCCGTTGATGGTGTGGCGCGCACCCAGTTCGACACGCATGGTCACATCATCGAATTGGTGGTTGTAGCCCACGGCAGCCTTGGCGAAGGGCGACTTGTTGGTGAGCTTCATGTCGTAGTCGCCGGTGTCCGGCTCGTAGCGGGTCCAGGTGTAGCCACCGCCCACCAGGACGTCGACGAAGTTGCGCGCGTCCAGGGCGGCACGCCAGCCCAGGTCCAGGTCGGCCTGGCCTTCCTTGAGCTTGTTATCGTTCTTCTTGCCGAACTTGGCTTCGACCCCGGCCTGGTAGATCAGGCCCGATTCGGCGGTCATCTTGTTGCCGAAGTTGTAGAACACGCCCCCTTCACCCAGGTGCTCCTTGTCGCTCTTGCTACCGCCTTCGAGCTTGAAGTCGTTGTAGCTGCCGAGGATACCCAGGGTGGAAATCGGCCCGGTGTTCGGTGCGGCCATGGCGTTGCTGGAGAGGGCCAGCAAGGTGGCGGCTGAGGTGGTGGCCAGGAGGGTTGCGAATACCTTTGACATCGTGTGTGAATCTCCCTGTTTGAAGAAAGGCAAATGCTGCAGGAGCCTTTTCGAGGGAAGTCGAAAGCAAAAGGTTCTAATTATTTTCACGTTTTTTTCACATCGCTGCAGCGCCTCGCCACCTGCCGGAGTTTTAGGCCTTACAATACGCTGCTCAATACAGGGCGAAGTCTTGGGGGCAATGCATGGAAGTATCGAGAGCCGGCCTGATCATCCGACGCGTTCTGGCTTATGGGGTCGACGGCGTGCTGGTACTGCTGCTGTGGTTTGTTCTGTGCCGACTGGCCGAACGCCTCCAGTACCCGGATATGGAGCAATTCTCCACCTGGTGCCTGCTGGTCACCTGGTGCCTGTATTTTCCCCTCAGTGAATACCTGTTGCGTGGCTACACCGCCGGCAAAGCGCTGTGCGGCCTGCAAGTGATCAATGGTATCGGCCAGCCACCCTCGCTGTTGCAGGTGCTGATCCGCTCGGCGACCCGACCGTTCGAAGCCACCATCAGCCCCGTGACCCTGCTGGTCTGCTGTGAATCGAGTCGCTGCCAGCGCATCGGCGACCGACTGGCGCGCACCTATGTCATCCCACGCAAGGACCTGACGCGGCTACGGGCCCTGATGGCCACGCAACCTGCCCTGTCTTGAGCGTCTGGCCCTGCCCCATCCTATCTCGCGCCTTGGCGTGGCACTTTTTCCAGGAGTCTTAATGGCCATCGATCAACACCCGCATGAACAGGCCTTGGGCAGGTTCCTCGAACAGCGCCCCGAATTGCGTCAACAGCTGGATAATCTCAACCCCCTGGAGGCCCGAGCCCGCGGCGAGACCCCGGCGCAGTACCGAGCCGAACGCCTGCACGAAGCCTTCGAGGCCGAAGCCGAGCGCCTGGGGCTGTTCGCTTGGGAGCTGAGCCTGCAACTGACTGCTGCCAGCCCGGAGGAATTCCACGCCCAGCGCCTTGAGGTGCACAAGGAAGTGGCGGAAATGGCCGGCATGCCGTGGGACGAATACTGCACCCTGCACCACCTCGACCCACGGCCTTGAGCCGCTCCCGTTCCTAGCAGTTCCTGTTCAGGAGAACCGACGATGTTGCCCTCGACTTCCACGCAGTCCGCCAATGCGGCGCTGCAGCACACGCAGAAATGGCGCGGACGCGTCGGCCTCGGGCTGGTGGCCTGTCTTTCAGTACTGGCCGGGATGACCGACGCCATCGGCTTCATGGCCACCGGGGATTTCGTGTCCTTCATGAGTGGCAATACCACCCGCATGGCGGTGGCCATCAGCGATGGCGAGCTGGGCCTGGTGCTGCGCCTGCTGCTATTGGTGACGGCCTTCATCGTCGGTAACGCCTTGGGCGTGGTGCTCAGCCGCCTGGCCGGACACCGCGCCCTGCCCTTGCTGCTGAGCATCGCCGCGTTGCTCTGCGCCTCCGCCGCGTGGCCCTTCGAGCAGCAGTTGCCAGCCCTGCTGGCGGCCATCGTCGCCATGGGCATGCTCAATGCGGCAGTGGAGGAAGTGAATGGCCTGCCCATTGGCCTGACCTACGTCACCGGTGCCCTGTCGCGCTTTGGCCGCGGCCTGGGGCGCTGGATGCTCGGCGAGCGGCGCAACGGTTGGCGGGTACAGCTGATTCCCTGGACCGGCATGTTCGCCGGGGCGGTGCTGGGAGCGCTGCTGGAACAGCACCTGGGGCTCAAGGCGCTGTATGCCAGCGGGTTGTTCGCCGGGCTGCTGGGCGTGGCCTCGCTGAGGATTCCACGCCGCTGGCAGCTGGGCTACAAGAGCCGCTGATAGCAGGTGCAATCAGCCGAACAAGCCCCCATTGTCCGTGTCAATGACGATGGAGGACAGGCTCACATGTCGCGGCCGGGTGAGTGCGAAGACCACCGCCTCCACCACATCGCGGTTGGTGCCCGCCTCGCCCTTGCGCCGTTCCGGCACCTGCTGCCAGGCCTCGTCCAGTGGCGAGATGTCCTCCAGGTAGGGCGGGTGCACGCACAGTGAGCGAACCGGTGTACCTCGCAGGACCTGGCGCAGGCCGTCGGCCAGGGCCAGTTGCCCATGCTTGGCGGCGTAGAACGGCAGCGACACGCTATGCAGGGGTGCATTGGGCAAGCCGCTGATGGAACCGATGGTGACGATGTCCGGACGCCTGGAAGCCTTGAGCGCCGGCAGCAGGCCCTGGGTCAGGAGGAAGGTGCCGCTCAGCGCGGCGTCGATCACTCCGGCGACTTCGGTAGCGCTGTGGGGCTGCTCGCTGGCCTCCAGCCACATGGCGCCGTTGTTGATCAGGATATCGACCTGGGGATGACGTACGTGGATCTCCGCCAGGGCGGCCTTGACACTGTCGCTGCTGGCCAGGTCCACCACCACATGATCGGCGCCACGGCCGGTGCGCGCCTCGATGGCGGCGCTGACCTGCGCCAGGGCCTGCGGGTTGCGCCCGCAGAGAATCAGCTTGCAGCCCAGGTCCGCCAGGCTGATGGCCAGCGCGGCCCCCAAACCCCTTCCGGCTCCCGTGACCACTACCACCGCCGAGTTCAAATCCATCATTCCTTGCTCCTTGTCCTTGGTTGAATGAAGGCGCGAGTCTAGTCCTCGCTCCCTGCTTTGGGGCCAGGCAAAGCTTTACCCGATATGTCCTGGAGCGCCGGAGCCAGAGCCTTCGGGGTGAAAGGGGTTTAGCCGATCCTCGGAGAAAGCTTTATCATGGCCGCCGTGTCATTCAACGAGGCCGTCATGAAATTCGCCATCGCCCTGTTCTCCGCCGCCCACGCGCCCTCCTCGCGCCGCGCCCTGCTGTTCGCCCAGGCGGCGCTGGCGGGCGGGCATGAGATTGTCCGGCTGTTTTTCTACCAGGACGGCGTCCATAACGCCGCCAACAACATCGTCACGCCCCAGGATGAACAGGACCTGCCCAGGGAGTGGCGCGAGTTCGTCGGCCAGCACCAGCTGGACGGCGTGGTCTGCATCGCCGCGGCCTTGCGCCGGGGCATGCTGAACGCCGACGAGGCCCAGCGCTATCAGCGCACGGCGGTGAACATCGAGGGGCCCTGGGAGCTCTCCGGGCTCGGCCAGTTGCATGATGCGGTGCAGAACGCCGACCGCCTGATCTGTTTTGGAGGGGCGTGACATGGCCAAATCCCTGTTGTTGATCAGCCGCCAGGCGCCGTGGTCCGGCCCCGGCGCCCGGGAGGCACTGGATATCGTCCTGGCCGGCGGTGCCTTCGACTTGCCCATCGGCCTGCTGTTTCTCGACGATGGCGTGCTGCAACTGGCGCCCGGGCAACAGGCCTCGCTGCTGCGCCAGAAGGACCTGAGCGCCAACCTGCAGGCGCTGTCGTTGTTCGGCGTCGACGAATTGTTTGCCTGCAACGCCAGCATCGCTGCCCGCGGCCTCGACCCGGCGGCCTTGAGCCTTGACGCTGTACAGCTGCTGGACGCCCCGGAACTGGCCGGGATCATCGACCGCTTTGACCAGGTGATTACCCTCTGATGTCGACCTTGCATGTGTTGTCCCACTCACCCTTCACCGACACCCGCCTGGACAGCTGCCTGCGCCTGCTGGGCAGCGCCGATGGCCTGCTACTGTGCGGCGATGCCGCCTACGCCCTGCAACCGGGCAGCGCCATCTGCAGCGAACTGAGCACCCGTAGCGGTTTGAATCTGTACGTGCTCGAAGAGGACCTGAACGCCCGTGGCCTGGCCCTGCCCGCCTGGGCCGTGGCCGTGGACTACCCGGGTTTCGTCGAACTGTCGATCCAGCATGACAAGGTCAATACCTGGCTATGAGCACCCTGACCGTAGGCGCTCGCGCCATCGAACTGGACAAGGACGGCTACCTGGTCAACCTCGACGACTGGTCCGCCGAGGTGGCGCAAGCCCTGGCCGCCAACGAGGAACTGGAGCTGAGTCCGGAGCACTGGGAGATCCTCGAACTGCTGCAGGGCTTCTACAAGGAGTTCCAGTTGTCCCCGGCCACTCGCCCGCTGATCAAGTACACCGCCCTCAAGCTGGGCCCGGACAAGGGCAACAGCCTGCACCTGAACCGCCTGTTCAAGGGCACTCCCGCCAAACTTGCCGCCAAGCTGGCGGGCCTGCCGAAGCCGACCAACTGCCTATGAACGATTCAACCCCACTGTTCACCGAAACTCCCGAAGAACATCCGTTCGCCCAGTTCGTGCGCATTCTTGGCAAGGGCAAACGCGGCGCGCGTGGCCTGACCCGGGAGGAAGCACGGCAAGCCATGGGCATGCTGCTGGACGAACAGGTCGAAGACACCCAACTGGGCGCCTTCCTCATGCTGCTGCGGCACAAGGAGGAAAGCGCGGAGGAACTGGCCGGCTTCACCCAGGCCTTGCGCGAACGCCTGAACGCCCCCGCCATCAGCGTCGACCTGGATTGGCCCAGCTACGCCGGCAAGACGCGTCACCTGCCCTGGTACCTGCTGGCGGCCAAATGCCTGGCCCAGAACGGTGTGCGCATCCTGCTCCACGGCGCCGGCGCGCACACCGCCGGGCGCCTGTACACCGAGCAACTGCTGGAGCCCCTGGGGATTCCCCTGTGCCGTGACTGGCAGGCGGTAGGCGCCGCCCTGGACCAGGGCAACCTGGCGTTCATTCCCCTGGCAGACTGGGCACCCCAACTGCAACGCATGATCGACCTGCGCAATATTCTCGGGCTGCGCTCGCCGATCCACTCCCTGGCGCGCCTGCTCAATCCCCTGGGCGCCCGTTGCGGCCTGCAGAGCATCTTCCATCCCGGCTACCAGGCTGTGCACCGCGAGGCCAGCGGCCTGCTGGGTGACAACGTGATCGTCGTCAAGGGCGACGGCGGCGAGATCGAGATCAACCCGGACACCATCAGCCACCTGTACGGCAGCACCGGCGGAGTCAGTTGGGATGAGGAATGGCCAGCGCTGTCGGCACAACGCCATGTGAAACCTTCGAGCCTGGAACCCGAGCACCTGAAGGCGCTGTGGCGCGGCGAGGTACAGGACAGCTACCCGCAATTGGCCCTGCTGGCCACCATGGCCCTGGCCTTGCGCGGCCTGGGCACGCCCCGGGAGCAGGCCTTCGTCCTCGCCCAGCAGTACTGGGATGCCCGGGACAGATCGATTTAATCGATCAAAACCGCCCATGCTTTGCGCTTTTTGTTCGACCCCAGGGGCATAGACTGCACTCCAACGCACAACAGCTGAGGAGCATTCCATGGGTCTGCTGATCGAAGGGCGCTGGCATGACCAGTGGTACGAAAGCGGCAAGGACGGGGCCTTCCAACGGGAACAGGCGCAACGTCGCAACTGGGTCACCGCCGATGGCCGCCCAGGCCCCAGCGGTGAGGGCGGTTTTGCCGCCGAGGCCGGGCGCTACCATCTTTATGTCTCCCTGGCCTGCCCGTGGGCCCATCGCACACTGATCCTGCGCAAGCTCAAGGGGCTGGAACAGCTAATCGACGTGTCTGTGGTCAGCTGGCTGATGCGCGAGAACGGCTGGACCTTCGACAAAGCCTTCGGCTCCAGCGGCGATCCCCTGGACTCCTTCGATTTCCTGCACCAGCGCTATACCGCCGACACAGCGGACTACACCGGTCGCGTTACCGTGCCGGTGCTGTGGGACAAACAGCGCCAATGCATCGTCAGCAACGAATCGGCGGAGATCATCCGCATGTTCAACAGCGCCTTTGACGGCCTGACCGGCAATACCCTGGACTTTTATCCGCAGCCCTTGCGCAGCGAGATCGAAACACTCAACGGGCGTATCTATCCAGCCCTGAACAACGGCGTGTACCGCGCCGGCTTCGCCACCTCACAAAAGGCCTACGAGGCGGCGTTCGATGATGTGTTCGCCGAACTCGATGAGCTGGAGCGCTTGCTCGACCGGCAGCGCTACCTGGCTGGGGATCGCCTGACCGAAGCCGATGTGCGCTTGTTCACCACGCTGATCCGTTTCGACGCGGTGTACCACGGCCACTTCAAGTGCAACCTGCGACGAATCGCCGACTATCCGAACCTGTCGAACTGGCTGCGGGAGCTGTACCAGTGGCCGGGAATCGCCGAAACGGTGGATTTTGCCCATATCAAAGGGCACTACTACGCCAGCCATGCCACCATCAATCCCACCGGGATCGTGCCCAAGGGGCCGCTGCAGGACTTCAACACCAGCTATGATCGGCAGCGTCTGGACGGGCGTGGGGTGTGGCAGAGGGACTGATTGCTGGGGGAAAGCGCCATCGCCGTCGTGGGTTTCCAGCAGGAAACGAATGACGGCGACGGTTTTTTTCAGACGTCTGACTGAGCGCCTTCGAACCAGGCCAGCTTCTCGCGCAGCTGGACCACTTCGCCGACGATCACCAGGGTCGGGGCATGCACTTCGTGTTCCGCCACCAGGGTGGGCAGGTTCGCCAGGGTTCCGGTGAACACCCGCTGGTTGCTGGTGGTGCCCTGCTGGATCAGCGCCGCCGGCGTATCGGCACTGCGGCCGTGCTTGATCAACTGCTCGCAGATGATCGGCAGCCCCACCAGGCCCATGTAGAACACCACGGTCTGGGCCGGCGCCACCAGGTCGGCCCACGGCAGGTTGGTCGTGCCATCCTTGAGGTGGCCGGTGACAAAACGCACCGACTGGGCGTAGTCGCGGTGAGTCAGCGGTATCCCGGCATAGGCAGAGCAACCGCTGGCCGCGGTGATCCCCGGCACCACCTGGAAAGCGATGCCCTGGGCCGCCAGCTCCTCGATCTCTTCGCCACCCCGGCCGAAGATGAACGGATCACCGCCCTTGAGCCGCACCACGCGCTTGCCTTGCTTGGCCAGGGTCACCAACTGCTGGTTGATCTGGTCCTGGGGCACCGCATGATCAGCGCGACGCTTGCCCACGTAGATGCGTTCGGCATCGCGGCGGCACAGCTCGAGGATCGCCGGAGCCACCAGGCGGTCGTAGAGCACCACGTCGGCCTGCTGCATCAGGCGCAGGGCCCGGAAGGTCAGCAGGTCCGGATCGCCCGGCCCCGCGCCCACCAGGTACACCTCGCCCGGCGCGTGAGGCGCCTTGCCAGCGATCTTGGCCTCCAGCAGACGTTCGGCCTCAGCCCCCTGCCCCGCCAGTTGGCGATCAGCAATGGGGCCTTGGAACACGTCCTCCCAGAACGCTCGGCGTTGCTGCACATCCGGAAACAGGCCTTTGACCTGGGCACGGAAGCGCGCCGCCAGCCCGGCCAGTTGGCCATAGGTGGAAGGAATCCAGGTTTCCAGCTTGGCCCGGATCAACCGTGCCAGCACCGGCGCATCGCCGCCACTGGACACTGCGATGACCAGCGGCGAACGATCGACGATGGCCGGGAAGATCACGCTGCACAGGGCTGGCGCATCCACCACATTGACCGGGACGCAGCGCCGATGGGCATCGGCGGACACTTGGGCATTGAGGGGTTCGTCATCGGTGGCGGCAATGATCAGGGTGCAACCATCCAGATCCGCCTCGACATACCCGCGCCGCAGGGACTCACCGCCGCTGGCGACGATCAGTTCCTGCAATTGCGCTTCTATTTCAGGTGCGACCACCCGCAGCTGCGCACCGGCATCGGCCAGCAGACGGGATTTGCGCAAGGCAATCTCCCCTCCACCGACCACCAACACACGACTGCCGCGAAGGTTGTGAAACAGCGGCAGGAATTCCATTTAGCCGATGACCTCGATGCCACCCATGTACGGCTTGAGCACGTCCGGCACGCGGATCGAACCGTCGGCCTGCTGGTAGTTTTCCAGCACGGCCACCAGGGTGCGGCCCACGGCCAGGCCGGAACCGTTGAGGGTGTGCACCAGCTCCGGCTTGCCGGTTTCCGGGTTGCGGAAACGCGCCTGCATGCGCCGGGCCTGGAAGTCGCCACAGTTGGAGCACGAGGAGATCTCGCGGTACTTGTCCTGGCTCGGCACCCAGACTTCCAGGTCGTAGGTCTTGAGCGCGCTGAAACCCATGTCGCCGGTGCACAGGGCCAGTACCCGGTACGGCAGTTGCAGCAGTTGCAGGACTTTCTCGGCGTTGGCGGTCAGGCCTTCCAGGGCTTCCATGGAGGTCGAAGGCTCGACCACCTGGACCATCTCGACCTTGTCGAACTGGTGCTGGCGGATCATGCCGCGGGTATCCCGACCCGAAGCACCGGCTTCACTACGGAAGCACGGGGTATGGGCAACCAGCTTCAGTGGCAGCTGCTTGGGATCGAGGATCTCGCCGGCGACGATGTTGGTCAGCGACACTTCAGCGGTCGGGATCAGGTACAGATCGGCTTCGCCCTCACGAGTGATCTTGAACAGATCTTCCTCGAACTTGGGCAGCTGGCTGGTGCCGAACAGCGACGGTGCCTGCACCAGGTACGGAGTGTAGGCCTCTTCGTAGCCGTGCTCGCCGGTGTGCAGGTTGATCATGAACTGCGCCAGGGCGCGGTGCAGACGGGCAATGGGGCCGCGTAGCAGGGCAAAACGCGCACCGGACAGCTTGGCGGCGGTTTCAAAGTCCAGCCAGCCATGGGTTTCGCCCAGGGCCACGTGATCCTTGATCGGGAAATCGAAGGCTGCCGGAGTGCCCCAGCGGCGCACTTCGACGTTGCCGTCTTCGTCTTCACCTACCGGCACCGACTCGTGGGGCAGGTTGGGAATGCCGAACAGGATCGAATCCAGCTCGCCCTGGATACTTTCCAGCTCGATCTTGCCGGAGCTCAGCTCGTTCCCCATGCGCTCGACGTCGGCCATCAGTGGGGCGATGTCTTCGCCGCGCTGCTTGGCCTGTCCGATGGACTTGGAGCGCGCGTTACGTTCGGCCTGCAGTTGCTCGGTGCGGGTCTGCACGGTCTTGCGCTGTTCTTCCAGCGCCTCGATGCGTGCCACATCCAGGGCAAAGCCGCGGGATGCCAGGCGATCCGCTACGTCCTGAAGGTTGCTACGTAACAGTTTGGAATCGAGCATGTCGTTCTCTCGTTTATCAAAGTTTGGTCAGGGACAGGCCAGCCCAGGTGGCGAGCAGCCCGCCGAATACACTCAGCGCCGCATAGCCCAGGGCCAGCGCCACTTGTCCGCTTTCCAGCAGACGCACGGTATCCAGTGAAAAGGATGAAAAAGTCGTCAGGCCACCGAGGAAACCGACGATCAATCCGGCACGCACTTCGATCGGCACTTCCGGACGAATCAGGAACAGCCCGTACAACACGCCGATCAGCAGGCAGCCCACGATATTAACGGCCAGCGTCGCGGTATAGAAGTGCCGCGGCCAATTGGCGCTGATCCAGTTGCCGGTGGCGAAGCGCAACAGGGTGCCGGCCACACCGCCAGCGGAAACGGCAAGAATCAGCGCGATCACGGTTTTCTCCGCTGCAGGGGGCTGGCCCGGTCCAGGGCCGCCAGGTGCTTGAGCTTCTCGCCGATCTTCAACTCCAGGCCGCGGGGCACCGGCTGGTAGAGGGGCAAGGGTTCGAGTTCTTCGGGAAAGTAGTCTTCACCGGCGGCATAGGCGTCCGGTTCATCGTGGGCGTAACGGTATTCGTCGCCATAGCCCAATTGCTTCATCAGCTTGGTTGGAGCGTTGCGCAGGTGGATCGGCACTTCCAGCGAACCGTGCTCGGCAGCGGCACGCATGGCGGCCTTGAAACCCATGTACACCGCATTGCTTTTCGGCGCGCAGGCCAGGTAGGTGATGGCCTGGGCCACCGCCAGCTCCCCTTCCGGGCTGCCCAGGCGCTCCTGCACATCCCAGGCGGCCAGGCACAGACTCAAGGCCCGGGGGTCGGCGTTGCCGATGTCTTCGCTGGCCATGCGCACCACGCGACGGGCCAGGTACAGCGGGTCGCAGCCGCCGTCGAGCATGCGCGCGAACCAGTACAGGGCACCGTCGGGGTTGGAGCCGCGCACGGATTTGTGCAGGGCGGAAATCTGGTCGTAGAAGGCCTCGCCGCCCTTGTCGAAACGCCGACGGGTGTCACCCAGCAGGCTTTGCAGCAGGTCGATGCCGATCTCGCCACCGTCTTCCGCCAGGTCCGAGGCGTTCTCCAGCAGGTTGAGCATCCGCCGGCCATCGCCGTCGGCCGCCGACAGCAGCATCTGAAAGCCCTCATCGCTGAGACTCAGCTGGCGTTTGCCCAGCCCCCTCTCTTCGCTCAGGGCACGCTGCACCAGGCTGCCCAGGGCTGCCTCGTCCAGGCTCTTGAGCACGTAGACCCGGGCCCGGGAGAGCAAGGCGTTGTTGAGCTCGAAGGAGGGGTTTTCCGTGGTGGCCCCGATGAAGATCAGGGTGCCGTCTTCCACGTAGGGCAGGAAGGCGTCCTGTTGCGACTTGTTGAAGCGATGCACTTCATCGACGAACAGGATCGTGCGCCGACCGTACTGGCCGGCCTGCTGCTTGGCGATCTCCACCGCCTGGCGGATCTCCTTGACCCCGGCCAGCACCGCCGAGACGGTTTCGAAGTGGGCATCCGAGACCTCCGCCAGCAGCCGCGCCAGGGTGGTCTTGCCGACCCCGGGCGGGCCCCAGAAGATCATCGAATGCAGGGCGCCCTGCTCCAGGGCCTCGCGCAGCGGCTTGCCCCGGGCCAGCAGATGCTGCTGGCCGACGTACTCGTCCAGGTTGGTCGCACGCAGGCGTGCGGCCAGGGGCTGGGCGATCGGGGCACTACGAAACAGGTCCATGGACTACCTTCGAAACCTCGGGTGCAGTGGCTTACTCTTGGATCACGTCGGCACCCTTGGGGATGTCGAACTTGAACCTGGAGGCCGGGATCTTCTCGTTGGCCTTGACGCCGGTAAACAGGATATTGGTGCGCTGGCCAACACTGTCGATCAGTTGCATGTCGTTGATCATGCCGTTGCGAAACGACAGGCGCAGGCTGTCGAACAGCGTATCGCGGGTCTTGGGCTTGAGGACGAAATCCATGACGCCGCCCGCTTCCTTGGAGGTGATGTCGAAGCTTTCACTGATCTTCGACACGTCGCCGGAGAGCAACAGGGCCGGGGTCTGGGTCAGGCGCTGGTCGAGCTTCTTGATGGTCACCTGTTCCAGGTCCGGGTCCCACAGGGAGACTTTCTGGCCGTCGGAAACCATCAACTGCTCTTGTGGCGCATCGGTGTGCCAGTAGAACAGGCCCGGGCGCTGCAGGGACATTTCACCGGCGGTTTCCTGCAGCTGGGTGCCGCTGCCGTCGAGGGTCAGCTGCGAGAAACGCGCGCTCAGGGTCTGGGACTTTTCCAGCAACTGGGTCAGGCGAGCCACATCCTTGGGATCGGCGTGGACCGACAGGGTGGTCACAGCCAGGACCGGCAGCAGCAACATGCGAATCAGGCGCATGGAATTCCTCGTTCAATTGGATGGGTGTGCGAGCGGCGTGACATCACACCGCTCATATCGAAACAGGGATCAGTCGCGCGACGGGCCCGGGGCCAGCACTTCGCGGGAGCCGTTGGTATTCATTGCCGTCACTACGCCGGCCATTTCCATGGCTTCGATCATCCGCGCGGCACGGTTGTAACCAATCTTCAGCTTGCGCTGCACGGCGGAAATCGAAGCCCGGCGGCTTTCCAGCACGAACTGTACGGCTTCGTCGTAGAGCGCGTCGGCCTCCGGGTCATCGCCATCACCACCGCCGCTGCTGCCTTCGAAACCGCTGCCCGCCTCTTCGACACCGTTGAGGATGTCATCGTTGTACTCCGGCGCGCCGCGCAGCTTCCAGGCTTCCACCACGCGGTGCACTTCATCGTCGGAGACGAAAGCGCCGTGGACACGGATCGGCAGGCTGGTGCCGGGCGGCATGTAGAGCATGTCACCGTGGCCCAGCAGTTGTTCGGCGCCGCCCTGGTCGATGATGGTCCGCGAGTCGATCTTGCTCGACACCTGGAACGCCATGCGGGTCGGGATGTTGGCCTTGATCAGGCCGGTGATCACGTCCACCGACGGCCGCTGGGTCGCCAGGATCAGGTGGATACCGGCGGCCCGCGCCTTCTGGGCGATACGGGCGATCAGCTCTTCGACCTTCTTGCCGACGATCATCATCATGTCGGCGAACTCGTCCACCACCACCACGATGGTCGGTAGCTTGGTCAGCAGCGGCGCTTCATCGTGAATGCTCTCGCGGTTGTAGAGCGGATCGGCCAGCGGAGTACCGGCCTCCTCGGCTTCCTTGACCTTGGCATTGAAGCCCGAAAGGTTACGCACGCCCATCTTGGCCATGAGCTTGTAGCGCCGTTCCATCTCGGCCACGCTCCAGCGCAGGGCATTGGCGGCATCCTTCATGTCGGTGACCACCGGGCACAGCAGGTGCGGAATACCCTCGTAGATCGACAGTTCGAGCATCTTCGGGTCGATCATGATCAGCTTGGCGTCTTCGGGGCCGGACTTGAACAGGATCGACAGGATCATGGCGTTGACCCCCACCGACTTGCCGGAACCAGTGGTACCGGCCACCAACAGGTGCGGCATCTTCGCCAGGTCGGTGATGATCGGCTTGCCGCCGATATCGTGGCCCAGGGCCAGGGTGACCGGGGATTTGAAGTTGTCGTATTCCGGGGTGGACAGCACCTCGGAGAAACGCACGATCTGCCGGTCCTCGTTGGGAATCTCGATGCCCACCGTGGTCTTGCCCGGAATCACTTCCACCACGCGCACGCTGGTCACGGCCAGAGAGCGCGCCAGGTCCTTGGCCAGGTTGGCGATCCGGCTGACCTTGACCCCCGCCGCCGGCTGGATTTCGTAGCGGGTGATGACCGGACCGGGGTGGATGGAGTCCACTGCGACCTCGACCCCGAACTCCTTGAGCTTGATCTCCAGCAAGTGGCCGACGGCCGCCAGGGATTCGGGGGAATAGTTGAGCTGTTTCTTTTCTGCCGGATCGAGGATCGAGATCGGCGGCAAGGTGCCCTCCACCGCGCTGTCGACGAACAGGGGAACCTGTTTTTCCTTCTGCACGCGCTTGCTCGGCTCCGGCGCCTTGGTGGCGACCGGCGTGATCACCGGAGGCACCTGTTTCTCGCGCTCGGACATGTGCTTGCTCAGGGCCTGCTCGCGCTCGATCAGGCGTTCCTTGACCTTGGCCTGCTCGCGCTTGTCGGCGACGCTTGGAGCCACCACCTCGTCGACCCGGGCATCCACCTCGCGCAGTTGCGCCACCAGCTGCTTGCGCTCCACGCGCTCATCCCACCAGCGGTTGGCCGCGCCATGGACCAGCTCGAACAGGTCGAGGGTGATCTTGCCCGTGACATCCATGACCTTGAACCAGGACAGGTCGGTGAACACCGTCAGGCCGAACAGGAACAAGGCGATGAACATCAGGGTGCTGCCCTGCACATTCAGGGCATTCTTGGCCAGGTCACCAAGGCTTTCGCCCAGGGCGCCGCCCGCTCCGGCCGGCAGGCCTGTGGCAGCATGGAAATGGATGTGCGCCAACGCCGCGCCGGACAGCACCAGGAACACCAGCCCGATCAGCCGCCAGGAAAACAGCCAGCCGCTCCACTGCCAGGGTTCATGACGCTGGCGGAAAATCTGGTAGGTCTTGATCGCCAGCAGCAGCGGGAAGATATAGGCGAAATAACCCAGCACCATGAACAGCATGTCCGCGCTGTAGGAGCCGGCGGGACCACCGAAATTCTGCACATCCTCGATCTTGCTGTTGTGGCTCCAGCCCGGATCATCCTTGCCGTAGGTCAGAAGTGCCATCATCAGGAACAGGCACAGGGCTCCGATGGCGATCAGTGCACCTTCCTTGAGCCGGTAGTGCAATTGTTGACGCCAGAGCGGAACAACGGGTTTGGGTGCTGCGGTGGATTTCTTCAAAACGCGTCTTTTCCTGCGCCAGAGGCGCGTCCAACGGGTGATTGACTACACAGATACTGCTCAGGCCGAGCAGGTAAATAAAGTTGACCGGCGTAACTGGGGCTACTTTTAACACTGTGCCCCGTGCTTCTGAAACAGTGCAATCGCGAATAAGCCTGGCGCATCGTCACATTGTACGGATTTGTTCACGCCATGCCACGCCAGGAAGGTCTGCCGGACATCGTTTCCTGCCTGTCATGTAGTGTTCAATTGGAGCATGCATTCTCTTTGGTGACAAAGGCTTATGAGGTGTTTTTATGAACGATGCGAAGCATTCACGCCTGATCATCCTGGGCTCCGGCCCTGCTGGCTACAGCGCCGCCGTCTATGCCGCTCGCGCCAACCTCAGGCCGACCGTGATCACCGGCCTGCAAGCCGGCGGTCAACTGACCACCACCACCGAAGTGGACAACTGGCCCGGTGATGTCGAAGGCCTGACCGGCCCGGTACTGATGGAACGCATGCAGAAACATGCCGAGCGCTTCGACACCGAGATCGTTTATGACCACATTCATACTGCTCAGTTGCAACAGCGCCCCTTTATCCTCATCGGCGACAGCGGCACCTACAGCTGCGACGCCCTGATCATCGCCACCGGTGCATCGGCGCAATACTTGGGCCTGCCCTCCGAGGAAGCCTTTTCCGGCAAGGGGGTTTCCGCGTGCGCCACCTGCGATGGCTTCTTCTATCGCAACCAGGTGGTGGCAGTGATCGGTGGCGGCAATACCGCCGTGGAGGAAGCCTTGTACCTGTCGAACATCGCCCGGGAAGTACACCTGGTGCATCGTCGCGACAAGCTGCGCGCAGAGAAGATTCTTCAGGACAAACTGTTCGACAAGGCTGCCAACGGCAACATCCGCCTGCACTGGAACCAGCACCTGGACGAGGTACTGGGCGATGGCAGTGGAGTCACTGGAGCTCGCCTCAGGGATAGCCAGACCGGTACCACCCAGGATCTGGCGCTGTCCGGAGTGTTCATCGCCATCGGTCACAAGCCCAACACCGACCTGTTCCTTGGGCAATTGCAGATGCATGACGGCTACCTGCGGATCAAGGGCGGCAGCGAGGGCGACGCCACCGCCACCGACATCGAGGGCGTGTTCGCCGCCGGCGACGTGGCCGACCACGTCTACCGCCAGGCCGTCACTTCCGCCGGTGCCGGTTGCATGGCAGCCCTGGACGCGGAAAAATTCCTCGACGACCACTAAGGCCTCACCCTACGCTTGGGGCGGGCCCGCTGGCCCGCCGCCACCCTCCCCTGCCGCAAGTCTGGACGCCATGCTGACCTGGTTACAACGCAACAACCTTGACTTCCCCCCACTGGAAAAGGCCATGCGCGAGCCCAACGGCCTGCTGGCCGCGGGCGGCGACCTGTCGGCCGAGCGCCTGGTCCAGGCCTATCGCCACGGCTGCTTCCCCTGGTTTTCCGAGGGCCAGCCCATCCTCTGGTGGTCTCCAGACCCACGCACGGTCCTGTTTCCGGACGAGCTGCATGTATCGCGCAGCCTCGGCAAACTACTGCGCAAGCAGCGCTACCAGGTCACCTTCGACCAGGACTTCGCCGCAGTCATCAGTGCCTGCGCGGCACCAAGGACCTACGCCGACGGCACCTGGATCAGCGAAGCGATGCAGCAGGCCTACTTGCGCTTGCACCGGCAAGGCCACGCCCACTCGGTAGAAGTCTGGGACCAGGGCACGCTGGTGGGCGGGCTGTACGGGCTGGCCATGGGCCAGTTGTTCTTCGGCGAATCGATGTTCAGCCGCGCCGACAATGCCTCGAAGGTAGGTTTCGCGACACTGGTCGAACAGCTGAAGGCCTGGGGATTCGTCCTGGTCGACTGCCAGATGCCCACTGACCACCTGCACAGCCTGGGGGCCCGCGCCATTACCCGGACGGAGTTTGCCGACTACCTCAAACATCATCTGGACCAGCCGAGCCGCGCCACATGGCTTTCCTAGGCGGGCTTGGCGGTGGTGGCTTACACTTAAACCCAAAGCTTATCCCGAGGGTTGACTCATGACCGAGTTGGCGCGCCTGAAGTTCTATGCCACTCAACCCCACTCCTGCAGCTACCTGCCCGGCGAACAGGCCACCACCTTGTTCCTGGACCCCAGCCAGCCCATGGATGTGCATGTCTATGCGGACCTGTCGGAAATGGGCTTTCGCCGCAGTGGCGACCATCTGTACCGACCCCATTGCCAGAACTGCAATGCCTGTGTGCCTGCACGCATCCCGGCAGCGCAGTTCCTGCCCAATCGCCAGCAGAAACGCATTCTCAAGCGCAACAGCGACCTGAGCGTGCAAGCCGCCAAGCCCGCTTTCAGCGAAGAGTATTTCGACCTGTACCAGCGCTACATCGAGCAGCGCCATGCCGATGGCGACATGTTCCCCCCCAGTCGCGACCAGTTTTCGACGTTCCTGGTTCGTGACCTGCCTTTTTCACGCTTCTATGAGTTCCGCCTGGAGGGACGCTTGCTGGCCGTTGCCGTCACCGACCTGCTGCCCAACGGTCTCTCGGCGGTCTACACCTTCTACGAACCCGACGAAGAACGGCGCAGCCTGGGCCGTTATGCGATCCTCTGGCAGATCGGCGAAACCCTGCGCCTGGGGCTGGACGCGCTCTACCTGGGCTACTGGATCAAGAACTGCAAAAAGATGAACTACAAGACTCAATACCGCCCCATCGAGCTGCTGATCAACCAGAGATGGGTGATCCTGAACTAGAAGGTCTTGGCGTGAACCCCATTTTTCGGGCACAATGCACGCCGCTTTTGCCTGGCGCAGTTGCACCGGGCCATTAACTGGACACCGAGGGCTTTACTGCATGTCGAAAGAAGACAGCTTCGAAATGGAAGGCACTGTCGTCGACACCCTGCCCAACACCATGTTTCGCGTGGAGTTGGAAAATGGGCACGTCGTAACCGCGCACATCTCCGGCAAGATGCGCAAGAACTACATTCGTATTCTTACCGGCGACAAGGTGCGCGTCGAGCTGACTCCCTATGACTTGAGCAAAGGGCGCATCACTTACCGCGCTCGCTAAGCAAGTCAATACAAGACGCCCGGCCATGCCGGGCGTTTTTGTTCGCGCCTGAAAAAACCCGCGGCCAGGTTTCAAGCCCCCAGATAGCACAAAGGCACCTTTCGGTGCCTTTGGCGTTTCTACGAGGCTTGCGATATCAGGCCATTTCCGCCGTGGTCTCGAAATCGAAGGTCAACTCGCCATCCTTGATGTCGATGTGCACCACACCGCCATGGTCGGACAACTCGCCGAACAGGATCTCCTCGGCCAGAGGACGCTTGATCTTGTCCTGGATCAGACGCGCCATCGGGCGGGCGCCCATGGCCACGTCGTAACCACCGGCCGCCAGCCAGCTGCGGGCGGCATCGGTCACCTCCAACTGCACGCGCTTGTCTTCCAGCTGCGCTTGAAGCTCGGTAAGGAACTTGTCCACCACGCTCTTGATCACTTCGTGGCTCAGACGACCGAACTGGATAATGGTATCCAGGCGGTTGCGGAACTCCGGCGTGAAGCTCTTCTTGATCACTTCCATGGCATCGGAAGAATGATCCTGATGAGTGAAGCCGATGGAGGCGCGTGCCGCGGTCTCGGCTCCAGCGTTGGTGGTCATGATGACGATCACGTTGCGGAAGTCCGCCTTGCGCCCGTTGTTGTCGGTCAGGGTGCCGTGATCCATCACCTGCAACAGCAGGTTGAAGACTTCCGGGTGAGCCTTCTCGATTTCATCGAGCAGCAGCACGCAATGCGGTTGCTTGGTGATCGCCTCGGTCAACAGGCCGCCCTGGTCGAAACCGACATAACCGGGAGGCGCACCGATCAGGCGCGACACGGTATGCCGCTCCATGTACTCGGACATGTCGAAACGCACCAGCTCGATCCCCATGGCCTTGGCCAACTGCCGCGCCGCTTCGGTCTTGCCGACGCCGGTAGGACCGGCAAACAGGAACGAACCAACCGGCTTGTCCGGTGATTTGAGGCCAGCCCGGGACAACTTGATCGCAGTCGCCAGCGAATCGATCGCCGCATCCTGGCCGAACACGGTCAACTTGAGATCGCGCTCGAGGTTGCGCAGCAGCTCCTTGTCGGAACTGGTGACGTGCTTTGGCGGAATACGCGCGATTTTCGCCACGATATCCTCGACCTGAGGCACTTCGATGCGCTTGACGCGCTTCTCGGCCGGCTGCAGGCGCTGGTAGGCGCCCGCCTCGTCGATGACATCGATGGCCTTGTCCGGCATATGCCGGTCGTTGATGTAGCGCGAGGCCAGCTCCGCTGCGGCACGCAGGGCTTCATCGCTGTATTCGATGCCGTGGTGCTGCTCGAAACGTGGCTTGAGTCCGCGCAGGATGCCGATGGTGTCCTCGACCGAAGGCTCGGTGACATCGACCTTCTGGAAGCGCCGAGCCAGGGCCCGATCCTTCTCGAAAATGCCACGAAACTCCTGGAAGGTGGTCGAGCCGATGCAACGAATGTCACCCGAGGACAGCAATGGCTTGAGCAGATTCGATGCATCCATCACTCCGCCGGAAGCCGCACCGGCGCCGATGATGGTATGGATCTCGTCAATGAACAGGATCGCCTGCGGACGCTTCTTCAGCTCGCCCAGAAGCGCCTTGAAACGCTTCTCGAAGTCGCCACGGTACTTGGTACCGGCCAGCAGGGCTCCGAGATCCAGGGAGTAGACCACGCTGCTGGTCAGCAGGTCGGGCACCTGGTTATCGACGATGCGTTTGGCCAGGCCTTCGGCAATCGCGGTCTTGCCTACGCCGGCCTCACCCACCAGCAGAGGGTTGTTCTTGCGTCGGCGAGCGAGGATCTGCGCCACGCGCTCGACCTCGTGCTCGCGCCCAACCAGCGGATCGATGCGCCCCTGCCGGGCCAGTTCGTTGAGATTGCTGGCATAGGCATCCAGGGGATTGCCCGAAGAGGACGACTCACCACCCTCCTCGTCCTGCATTTCCTGTTCACCCTCGGAATGATCACCATGCCCGGGCACCTTGGAGATGCCATGGGCGATGTAGTTGACCACGTCGATGCGGGCAACGCTCTGCTGCTTCAGCAGGAACACGGCCTGGCTCTCCTGCTCGCTGAAGATCGCCACCAGCACATTGGCACCGGTGACTTCACGCTTGCCTGAGCTCTGCACATGAAACACAGCGCGCTGCAGCACACGCTGGAAGCCCAGGGTTGGCTGAGTCTCACGGTCTTCATCGTGCACGGGAATCAATGGCGTGGTGGAGTCGATGAACTCCTGCAGGTCATGCTTGAGCTTGTCGAGGTTTGCTCCGCAGGCACGGAGAACAGTTGCGGCGGCCTCATTATCCAAAAGAGCCAACAGAAGGTGCTCGACGGTCATGAACTCATGACGCTTCGAACGAGCCTCCTTGAAGGCGAGATTGAGGGTGACTTCGAGCTCGCGGTTTAACATAGCTTCACCTCATACCCAAGTGGTCGGCGTTAACCGTCCTTCTCGATTTCACAGAGTAGCGGATGCTGGCTTTCCCTGGCGTACTGATTGACCTGCATGGCCTTGGTCTCGGCGATGTCGCGGGTAAACAAACCACATACTGCCCGCCCTTCGGTATGGACGGCCAGCATGACCTTGGTCGCCAGCTCGCGATTCAGGTTAAAAAACAACTCGAGCACTTCGACGACGAAATCCATCGGGGTGTAGTCATCGTTGAACAAAACCACCTTGTACATCGGCGGCGCCTGTAGCGCAGGCTTGGCCTCCTGTACCGCCAAGCCAGCGGAATCGTCGTCGTGCAAGTCCGGTCGATCCTGATTGAATGTTAGTCGAATCTGGCTGATTGCATGCATGGAAAGAAGGTTCGTCAGTTGTGCAAATACAGTGGTGGGGGCGCCCTGGATGGAATTCAACTCCGACCGCCGGGTCACCTTGACTATCGGCAAAACGGTGTTACAACCAATAGGGCCCACATTGGGTAATAAACGTCCAAGGCGTCAACCTTTTTACCAGGTTCGACGGTGGATGAACTGGATGATACTCCAGTGATGGAGTCTGTTGCAGAGGGATATGAGTATGGCTAGCGGTAAGGTCAAGTGGTTCAACAATGCCAAGGGTTACGGCTTTATTAATGAGGAGGGTAAGAGCGACGATCTGTTTGCTCATTACTCGGCCATCGAAATGGATGGCTACAAGACCTTGAAAGCCGGACAGGCCGTGAGCTTCGAGATCATCCAAGGACCCAAGGGGCTGCATGCGGTCAAGATAAGCTCCCTGAAGGCGCCCGGAGAAATCCTTGCCGCCGAGGCCCTGCAAGAAAGCGCCTTGAGCTGAATTACCCAACATCCAGTCATGAAAAAACCGGCCGATTCAAGGGATTGAATCGGCCGGTTTGTTTTGTGCGTGATGCGGCTTACATGTGCGAGATCAGGGCATCACCGAAGGCCGAGGAAGACAACAGGGTTGCACCCTCCATCAGGCGTTCGAAGTCATAGGTCACGGTCTTGGCCGAGATGGCGCCGTTGGTGCCCTTGATGATCAAGTCCGCCGCTTCGGCCCAGCCCATGTGACGCAGCATCATCTCCGCGGAGAGAATCAGCGAGCCCGGGTTGACCTGGTCCTTGCCGGCATACTTGGGTGCGGTACCGTGGGTGGCTTCGAACATGGCCACGGTGTCGGACAGGTTGGCACCTGGAGCGATACCAATACCACCGACTTCCGCCGCCAGGGCGTCAGACAGGTAGTCACCATTGAGGTTGAGGGTTGCGATCACATCGTATTCGGCCGGGCGCAGCAGGATCTGCTGGAGCATGGCGTCGGCGATGGCATCCTTGACGATGACGTTCTTGCCGGTTTTCGGGTTCTTGAACTGCATCCACGGGCCACCGTCCAGCAGGGTCGCGCCGAACTCTTCGGCCGCCACTTCATAGGCCCATTCCTTGAAGGCACCTTCGGTGAACTTCATGATGTTGCCTTTGTGCACGATGGTCAGCGAGTCACGATCGTTATCCACTACGTATTGCAGCGCTTTGCGCGCCAGACGCTTGGTGCCCTGCAAGGAAACCGGCTTGACGCCGATGCCGCAGTTTTCATCGAAACGGATCTTGGTGACACCCATTTCCTCTTTAAGGAACTTGATGACCTTGGTGGCTTCTGCCGAACCGGCTTTCCACTCGATACCGGCGTAAATGTCCTCGGAATTTTCACGGAAGATGGTCATGTCCACATCACCAGGCTTCTTCACCGGGCTGGGCACGCCTTCGAACCAGCGCACCGGGCGCAGGCACACATAAAGATCGAGCTGCTGACGCAGGGCCACGTTCAGGGAACGGATGCCACCACCGACCGGCGTGGTCAGCGGGCCCTTGATGGAAACCACGTAGTCTTTCACCGCATCCAGGGTTTCCTGAGGCAGCCAGGTGTCCTGGTCGTACACTTGAGTCGCTTTTTCCCCGGCATACACTTCCATCCAGGAAATCTTGCGGTCGCCGCCGTAGGCTTTTTTCACTGCAGCATCGACAACCTTGATCATGACCGGGCTGATATCAACGCCAATACCGTCGCCTTCGATGAAAGGAATAATCGGGTTGTTAGGAACATTGAGAGAATGGTCTGCGTTGACGGTGATTTTGTCGCCGACTGCTGGAACCTGAATCTTCTTGTATCCCATGCTGAACTCCGTTGTGTGGATTGAACATCTGGCTGCATTCGAGCGTAACCCAGTTGAATCTGGACGGGAACCTCATGTTCCACCCATATGCCGCGAAAGCGTTGCAACACGCGGCCTACAAGCCTGAAAGCAAAGGGAAAAGTGCCAAACTCAAGCACTGGCGCCGACTCTACGCCGCGGCCCTGCCTGCGACCTTTAGACCAATGGACGAGCGCCTGCGCCTATGAAGCATCGGCGTTTTGCCAGCTACCTATGTATAATGCCGCCGCTGACCACAGAGTCACGACGGCCGAACGCTCTGCTACCGGAAAAAGACTAGCCGAGACTGGCCGCCCAAAGCCGGGTTGTTACCGCAACCCACCCGCTTGACGCTCGACTGATGCACCCAACATCACCGCGAAGAAATCTCGACATTCGGCTCATGGACGACCTTTGAACGAAAGCGCTTACCCGGCGCACCTCGAGTTTCTGCGCACGCTTTAGCAAAGAAGAGAGTTAATCCGAATATGCCCACCCGCTCGAAGATCATCTATACCTTCACCGACGAAGCCCCGGCCCTCGCCACCTATTCCCTGCTGCCTATCGTAGAAGCCTTCACCGCTTCGGCTGATATCGCCGTGGAAACCCGCGACATCTCCCTGGCTGGGCGTATTCTCGCCAGTTTCCCCGAGCAGCTGGGCGCCAAAGCGGTGCCGGATCACCTCGCCGAACTGGGCGAGCTGGCGGTCACCCCGCAAGCCAACATCATCAAGCTGCCGAACATCAGCGCCTCGGTACCGCAACTGCAAGCCGCGATCAAGGAACTGCAGGCCCAGGGTTATGCCCTGCCGGACTACCCCGAGACCGTCGCCAGCGACGCCGACAAAGACGCCAAGGCCCGCTACGACAAGGTCAAGGGCAGCGCCGTGAACCCGGTCCTGCGTGAAGGTAACTCCGACCGCCGCGCACCGCTGTCGGTGAAGAACTACGCACGCAAGCACCCGCACAAGATGGGCGCCTGGGCCAAGGACTCCAAGTCCCACGTTGCCCACATGAGCAACGGCGACTTCTACGGCAGCGAAAAAGCCGCCCTGATCGAAGCAGCCGACAGCGTCAAGATCGAGCTGATCGCCCAGGACGGCACTGCCACCGTCCTGAAGGAAAAGACCACCGTGCAAGCCGGTGAGATCCTCGATTGCGCCGTGATGAGCAAAAAGGCCCTGCGCGCCTTCATCGCTGCCGAAATCGAAAGCGCCAAGCAACAAGGCGTACTGCTCTCGGTACACCTGAAGGCCACCATGATGAAAGTCTCCGACCCGATCATGTTCGGCCAGATCGTTGCCGAGTTCTATCAGGACGCCCTGAGCAAGCACGCTGCCGTGCTGCAGGAAATCGGCTTCAACCTGAACAACGGCATCGGCGACCTGTACGCCCGCATCAAGGCCCTGCCGGCCGACCAGCAAGCCGCCATCGAAGCTGACATCCAGGCCGTCTACGCAGCCCGCCCTGCCCTGGCCATGGTCAACTCTGACAAGGGCATCACCAACCTGCACGTGCCGAGCGACGTGATCGTCGACGCCTCGATGCCAGCCATGATCCGTGACTCCGGCAAGATGTGGGGCACCGACGGCCAGCTGCACGACACCAAGGCCGTGATCCCGGACCGTTGCTACGCCACCATCTACCAGGCTGTGATCGAAGACTGCAAAGCCAATGGCGCGTTCGATCCGACCACCATGGGCAGCGTGCCGAACGTTGGCCTGATGGCGAAAAAAGCCGAAGAGTACGGCTCCCACGACAAGACCTTCGAAATCAAGGCTGACGGCGTGGTTCGCGTCACCGACGGCAAAGGCAGCCTGCTGCTGGAGCAGAAAGTCGAAGCCGGCGACATCTTCCGCATGTGCCAGACCAAGGACGCGCCGATCCAGGATTGGGTCAAGCTGGCGGTCAACCGTGCTCGCGCCAGCAGCACCCCGGCCATTTTCTGGCTGGACCCGATGCGCGCCCACGACGGCGTGATGATCGAGAAAGTTCAGGCCTACCTGAAGGATCACGACACCAGCGACCTGGACATCCGCATCATGTCTCCGGTTGAAGCCATGAAGTTCACCCTGGCCCGCACCCGCGACGGCAAGGACACCATCTCGGTGACCGGCAACGTCCTGCGCGACTACCTGACCGACCTGTTCCCGATCATGGAACTGGGCACCAGTGCCAAGATGCTGTCGATCGTACCGCTAATGAACGGTGGCGGCCTGTTCGAAACCGGCGCTGGCGGCTCGGCGCCGAAGCACGTGCAGCAACTGCTGGAAGAGAACTTCCTGCGCTGGGACTCCCTGGGCGAGTTCCTGGCCCTGGCCGCTTCCCTGGAGCACCTGGGCAACACCTACAACAACCCGAAAGCCCTGGTACTGGCCAAGACCCTGGACCAGGCCACCGGTCAGTTCCTGGACAACAACAAGTCGCCATCGCGCAAAGTCGGCAACATCGACAACCGCGGCAGCCACTTCTACCTGGCGCTGTACTGGGCACAGGCCCTGGCTACCCAGACCGAGGACACTGCCCTGCAAGCGCAGTTCAGCACCCTGGCCAAGACCCTGGCCGAGAACGAAGCGACCATCGTCGCCGAGCTCAACACCGTACAGGGCAAGCCCGTGGACATCGGCGGCTACTACAGCGCCAACCCTGAGCTGGTGAGCAAGGCCATGCGTCCGAGCGCCACGCTCAACGCGGCTATCGCTGCACTGGTTTAAGTCGTACCGCTGTAATGCAAACCCCGGCCCCGCGCCGGGGTTTGTGCTTTCTGTACAACACCCTTGCTTGCGACAAGGGGCCGCGATGGGCCAAGCGAAACGCGCGACCTTCATCGCGAGCAAGCTTCGCTCCTACAGGAATGGGTGTTCGATTTATGATGGTCGCCCACTCAACACGGAGCCTTATCCATGGAATGGCAACCCCATATCACCGTCGCAACTGTCGTCGAGGACCAGGGACGATTCCTGTTCGTCGAGGAGTACCAGGGCGAACAGGCAGTGCTCAATCAACCCGCCGGACACCTGGACGCCAACGAGAGCCTGCTCCAGGCAGCCGTGCGCGAGACCCTCGAGGAAACCGGCTGGGACGTGGAATTGACCGGCGTAGTGGGCATCTACCTCTACACCGCCCCCAGCAACGGCGTGACCTACCAGCGCGTGTGCTTTGCCGCCAAGCCGCTGCGCCACCATCCGGACTATCAACTGGATGACGGCATCATCGGCCCGCGCTGGCTGAGTCGCGACCAGTTGCTGGAGCAACGACCCCACTGGCGCAGCGAGCTGATCCTGCAGTGCCTGGACGATTATCTGGACGGCCAACTGCACAGCCTGGCGCTGATCCGTCCGTCGCTTTAACCGCAGTTTTAGCCTTGCAGGCCTCAGCCTGTTAGAATCGCGTCCTTTTTCAAGACACCCGTTGAATTCCTATGCGTGATCCAGCCCCTTCTGACACCCAAAAGAAGCGCGTCATTGTCGGCATGTCCGGCGGCGTGGATTCTTCCGTTTCCGCCCTCCTGCTGATGGAGCAGGGTTACCAGGTGGAAGGCCTGTTCATGAAGAACTGGGAGGAAGACGACGGAACCGAATACTGCACCGCCATGGACGACCTGGCCGATGCCCAGGCCGTCTGCGACAAGCTCGGCATCAAGCTGCACACCGCCAACTTCGCCGCCGAGTACTGGGACAACGTGTTCGAGCACTTCCTGGAAGAATACAAGGCTGGCCGCACGCCGAACCCGGACATCCTGTGCAACCGCGAAATCAAGTTCAAGGCGTTCCTCGACTACGCCATGATGCTCGGCGCCGACCTGATCGCCACCGGCCACTATGTGCGCCGCCGCGACATCGATGGCCGCACCGAACTGCTCAAGGGCCTGGACCCGAACAAGGACCAGAGCTACTTCCTGCATGCCGTGGGTGGTGAACAGATCGCCAAGACCCTGTTCCCGGTCGGCGAGCTGGAAAAACCCGAAGTGCGCGCGATTGCCGAGAAACACGATCTGGCCACGGCAAAGAAGAAAGACTCCACCGGCATCTGTTTTATCGGTGAACGGCGCTTCAGCGACTTCCTCAAGCAGTACCTGCCGGCCCAGCCCGGCGAGATCAAGACCACCGAAGGTGAAGTCATCGGTCGCCATCACGGCCTGATGTACCACACCATCGGCCAGCGCCAGGGCCTGGGCATCGGCGGCCTGAAAGACGCCGGCGACGAGCCCTGGTACGTGCTGTTCAAGGACCTGGAACATAACGAGCTGATCGTCGGCCAGGGCAATGATCACCCGTGGCTGTTCTCCCGCGCCCTGCTGGCATCCGACATCTATTGGGTCAACCCCGTCGACCTGAGCCAGCCCCGGCGCCTCACCGCCAAGGTGCGCTACCGCCAGAGCGACCAGCCCTGCACCCTGGAGCTGACCCCCAGCGGCTACCGCGCGACCTTCGACGACCCGCAGCGCGCCGTGACGCCCGGTCAGTCCGTGGTGTTCTACGACGGCGAGATCTGCCTCGGTGGCGGCGTGATCGAAGTGGCCGAACCCTGGAGCAGCAAGGACGCCCGTCCATGAGCCCGACTCAGGAGCAACTGACGGCCCTGGGCGGCGTGTTCCTGGCCGCCGTGCTGGTGGACCGGATCGCCAAGACCGGACAGGTCAGCGAGGCCGCCCTGAGCTGCATGCTCGGCAGCCTGCTGATCCGCGACCCGAAGGACACCCTGGAGGTCTACGGCGGCGACGACATCAACCTGCGCGAAGGCTACCGGGCCCTGATCGGCGCCCTGGAGCGCGACCCCAGCACCCTGCAGCGCGAGCCCCTGCGCTATGCCCTGTCGATGCTCGGGCTGGAGCGCCAGCTGGCCAAGCGCGACGACCTGCTGGACACCATCGGCAAGCGCCTGCCGCAGATCCAGTCCCAGGTGGAACACTTCGGCCCGGCCCATGAAAACGTCATCGCCGCGTGCGGCGGGCTGTATCAGGACACCCTGAGCACCCTGCGCCAGCGCATCCAGGTACATGGCGACATGCGCAACCTGCAGCAGCCCAGCAACGCCTCGAAGATCCGTGCCCTGCTACTGGCCGGCATTCGTTCGGCACGCCTTTGGCGGCAGTTGGGCGGCCATCGCTGGCAACTGGTGATCAGCCGGCGCAAATTGCTCAAGGAACTCTATCCATTGATGCGCAGCAGCTGAGCTGCGCTCGCGCTACCCGCTTTTTTCAAGAGCTGCGCGTAAGACGCTGGTCAGTTGGCAACGGACCGGCGGATATTTTCATGTATGATACGCGCCCCATTTCGTTGCCCGACTGTCCGAGAACACCCCATGCAGCTCTCTTCGCTCACTGCGGTTTCCCCTGTTGACGGCCGCTACGCCGGCAAAACCCAGGCCCTGCGCCCCATTTTCAGCGAATACGGCCTGATCCGTGCTCGCGCCCTCGTCGAGGTACGCTGGCTCCAGCGCCTGGCGGCCCACAGCGCCATCAGCGAAGTCCCGGCGTTCACCGCCGAAGCCAACGCCGTGCTCAACACCCTGGCGGAAAACTTCGCCCTCGAGCACGCCGAGCGCGTCAAGGAAATCGAGCGCACCACCAACCACGACGTCAAGGCCATCGAGTACCTGCTCAAGGAACAAGCCGCCAAGCTGCCTGAGCTGGCCAACGTCAGTGAATTCATCCACTTCGCCTGCACCAGCGAGGACATCAACAACCTGTCCCACGCCCTGATGCTGCGTGAAGGCCGTGATGAAGTGCTGCTGCCGCTGATGCGCCAGATCGCCAATGCCATCCGCGAGCTGGCCATTCGCTTCGCCGAAGTACCGATGCTCTCGCGCACCCACGGCCAGCCGGCGTCGCCGACCACCCTGGGCAAGGAACTGGCCAACGTGGTGTACCGCCTGGAGCGCCAGATCACCCAGGTCGCAGCCGTCCCGCTGCTGGGCAAGATCAACGGTGCCGTGGGCAACTACAACGCTCACCTGTCGGCCTACCCGGACATCGACTGGGAAGCCAACGCCCGCGCCTTCATCGAAGACGAACTGGGCCTGGCCTTCAACCCCTACACCACGCAGATCGAACCGCACGACTACATTGCCGAACTGTTCGACGCCATCGCGCGCTTCAACACCATCCTGATCGACTTCGACCGCGACATCTGGGGCTACATCTCCCTGGGCTACTTCAAGCAGAAGACCATCGCGGGTGAAATCGGCTCCTCGACCATGCCGCACAAGGTCAACCCGATCGACTTCGAGAACTCCGAAGGTAACCTCGGCATCGCCAACGCGCTGTTCCAGCACCTGGCCAGCAAGCTGCCAATCTCCCGCTGGCAGCGCGACCTGACCGACTCCACCGTGCTGCGCAACCTGGGCGTCGGTTTCGCCCACAGCGTGATCGCCTACGAGGCCAGCCTCAAGGGCATCAGCAAGCTGGAACTCAACGCCCAGAAGATCGCCGAGGACCTGGACGCCTGCTGGGAAGTGCTGGCCGAACCGATCCAGACAGTGATGCGTCGCTACAACATCGAAAATCCTTACGAAAAACTCAAGGAACTGACGCGCGGCAAGGGCATCAGCCCCGAGGCGCTGCAGACTTTCATCGACGGGCTGGACATGCCTGCCGCGGCCAAGGCCGAGCTGAAACAGCTCACCCCGGCCAGCTACATCGGTAATGCCGCGGCCCAGGCCAGGCGCATCTGAAGTAGCGCCTGAGCTGTTGACGCCCGGCCGCGCCGGGCGTTTTTATTCCTGGTAGAAAAATACATTTTTTCAATAGGTTACACATGAATCCTGATACTCCTCTGCAACTTCTGGGCGGCCTCACCGCACGGGAATTCCTGCGTGACTACTGGCAGAAGAAACCGCTGTTGGTGCGCCAGGCCATGCCTGACTTCCAAAGCCCGATCGACGCCGACGAACTGGCCGGCCTGGCCCTGGAAGAAGAAGTCGAATCGCGCCTGGTCATCGAGAACGGCGAGCGCCCCTGGGAGCTGCGTCGCGGCCCGTTTGCCGAAGACGAGTTCAGCAAACTGCCGGAGCGCGACTGGACCCTGCTGGTCCAGGCCGTGGACCAGTTCGTGCCGGAAGTCGCCGAGTTGCTGGAGCAGTTCCGCTTCCTGCCCAGCTGGCGCATCGACGATGTGATGATCAGCTTCGCCGCGCCAGGCGGTAACGTCGGCCCGCACTTCGACAACTACGATGTGTTCCTGCTGCAGGGGCATGGCAAGCGCAACTGGAAGATCGGCCAGATGTGCGACTCCGAAAGCCCGTTGATGCAGCACGCGGACCTGCGCATCCTCGCCGAATTCGAAGAAACCGAAAGCTGGGTCCTCGAGCCGGGCGACATGCTCTACCTGCCGCCGCGCCTGGCCCACTACGGTATCGCGGTCAACGACTGCATGACCTACTCGGTAGGCTTTCGCGCACCAAGCGCCGCCGAAGTACTGACCCACTTCACCGACTTCCTCAGCCAGTTCCTGCCCGACGAAGAGCGCTACACCGACGCCGACGCACAACCTGTCGCCGACCCGCACCAGATCCAGCACGATGCCCTCGACCGCCTCAAGGGGCTGCTGGCCGAGCACATGGGTGACGAGCGCCTGCTGCTGACCTGGTTCGGCCAGTTCATGACCGAACCACGCTACCCCGAGTTGGTGGCAGGCCCGGAAGCCATGCCCGAGGAAGACTTGCTGGATAGCCTGGAACAGGGCGCGGTACTGATTCGCAACCCGAGCGCGCGCCTGGCCTGGTCCGAAGTGGATGATGACTTGTTACTGTTTGCCAGCGGTCAAAGCCGCCTGCTTCCCGGTAAACTGCGCGAGCTGTTGAAAATGATTTGCGCCGCCGATGCGCTGCACATCGACAACCTCGGCCCCTGGCTGGCGGATGACGACGGGCGCGGCCTGCTGTGCGAACTGGTCAAGCAAGGGAGCCTGGGATTTGCCGATGAATAAGATTCACGTACGTGTCGCAGACTGGCAAAAGGATAACGCCGAGATCCGGCGCATTCGTGAAGCGGTATTCATTGCCGAACAATCGGTTCCACCTGAACTGGAGTGGGATTCGGACGACAACGGTGCCGTGCACTTCCTGGCTTTCGAAGGCGACTTCGCCATCGGTACCGCACGCCTGCTGCCCGATGGCCATGTTGGCCGGGTTTCGGTACTCAAGGACTGGCGCGGCCTGAAGGTCGGCGACGCCCTGATGCGTGCAGTGATCGACGAGGCCGAAAAGCGCGGCCTGAAACAGCAGATGCTCAGCGCCCAGGTCCAGGCCACGCCATTCTATGAGCGCCTGGGCTTCTCCATCGTCAGCGAGGAATTCCTCGAGGCGGGCATCCCCCACGTCGACATGGTGCGCGGCGCCTGACCGCTCGTTCATCCGGCGAGCAATGCAAGCGCCCCGCCATCCCCTGCGCCAACAGGCCCAGGACCAGGATGGCGGGGCGTTTTGCCGTCTAGGATTCAACTTGCCCCACCCAAAGCCGACAAAGTGTCAAACTCGAGGCTTTACGCCAGCTATTCGCGGAGATAACGGATATGTCCCTACGCACCTTGCTCACGACGCTGCTGCTGACCTTTGGCTGCTCGGTCATGGCAGCCACCGAAATCGTGCCCCTGAACAACCGCACCAGCGCCGACCTGCTGCCGGTGGCGCAGAACTTCCTCGGCAAGGACGGCAAGGTCAGCGCCTATGGCAACCAACTGATCGTCAACGCCGAGCCGGACAAGATTGCCGAACTGCGGGCCTTCATCGCCCAACTGGACACCGCAGCCAAGCGCCTGCTGATCACCGTCGACACCAACGAGAACAACTTCCAGGACAATCAGGGCTACACCGTCAACGGCGCACCGCAGACACGCATCATCAATCGCAGCACCGAGAGCCGCGACGGTGGCATCCAGCAAGTCCAGGCCAGCGAAGGCGTGCCGGCGCTGATCCAGGTCGGCCAGAGCGTGCCCCTGACCACTACCCAGACCGACACCTATGGCCGTCTGCAGAACCAGACCCAGTACCGCAACGTCACCCAGGGCTTCTATGTGACCGCCAGCGTCACCGGCGAGACCGTGCACCTGAGCATCAGCACAAACCGTGACCGAATGAGCCAGGAACGTCCCGATGTAGTGAACGTGCAAAGCACCGACACAACGGTCAGCGGCCGACTCGGCGAGTGGATTACCCTAGCGGGCGTCAATCGCCAGACCCAGGCCGATAAACTGAGCCAGAGCCGCAGCTACTCGACTCAGGGGCGGGATGACATGACTTTGCGGGTCAAGGTCGAGGCACTGGACCAAAGCACCAAAAACTGACTGATTAGTCGTCTTAGACCAAAGATGTAGTGCCACAAAAAAAGCACTACAAAACATTTGACGAGCTAAAAAAGCGCGGGCATGATGGCCTCGCTCCCGCTAATCAGGGGCCCTGGCAAGGGCCTTCGGATCGCTGCTCTAACCTACCCACCTGAGCCGATTCGTGTCTGTACCGCCCACAAGGCGCGCTTGACGAGATTGCGACTGGAACGAAGTTGTCCCGAGGGACGGAAGCGTAACTAGGTAGATCGGCAACACACTGAAGGAACGCGAAAAGGCCCACGACGCCCGGACGCTCCCTGCAGCTGGCCTCCACCTGCTCACTCTCCCCTCGAGCCCATCGTTCATCCGTCGCAATTCCCGCCAAGTTCGACTTGAGCACCTAGCCTCTGGTCAGCGAGCAGCCCACTACGCACTTTTTCAGAACCTGCGTAATCGGCGGAGCAGGAATTTTCCACCAAGACCTATGCGACGAGGTTTATCTCCATGGCACTGACACGCGAACAGCAAATTGCAGCCCTCGAAAAAGACTGGGCCGAAAACCCGCGCTGGAAAGGCGTGACCCGTACCTACACCGCCGCCGATGTCGTTCGCCTGCGTGGTTCCGTTCAGCCAGAGCACACCCTGGCCCGCATGGGTGCCGAGAAACTGTGGAACCTGATCACCAAGGGTGCTCACCCATCCTTCCGTCCGGAAAAAGATTTCGTCAACTGCATGGGCGCCCTGACCGGCGGCCAGGCTGTTCAACAGGTCAAGGCTGGCATCCAGGCCATCTACCTGTCCGGCTGGCAAGTGGCTGCGGACAACAACTCCGCTGAATCCATGTACCCAGACCAGTCGCTGTACCCGGTGGACTCGGTTCCAACCGTGGTCAAGCGCATCAACAACTCGTTCCGTCGCGCCGACCAGATCCAGTGGAAAGCCGGCAAGAACCCGGGCGACGACGGCTACATCGACTACTTCGCTCCAATCGTGGCTGACGCCGAAGCCGGTTTCGGCGGCGTGCTGAACGCCTACGAGCTGATGAAGAACATGATCGAGGCAGGCGCTGCCGGCGTTCACTTCGAAGACCAGCTGGCCTCGGTTAAAAAATGCGGCCACATGGGCGGCAAGGTACTGGTACCCACCCAGGAAGCCGTGCAGAAGCTGAGCGCTGCCCGCCTGGCAGCCGACGTTGCTGGCGTACCGACCATCATCCTGGCCCGTACCGACGCCAACGCCGCTGACCTGCTGACCAGCGACTGCGACCCGTACGACCAGCCATTCGTGGTCGGCGACCGTACACCGGAAGGCTTCTACAAAGTCCGCGCCGGCCTGGATCAAGCCATCGCCCGTGGCCTGGCTTACGCGCCATACGCCGACCTGATCTGGTGCGAAACCGCCAAGCCGGATCTGGACGAAGCCCGCCGCTTCGCCGAAGCGATCAAGAAGGAGTACCCGGACCAGATCCTGTCGTACAACTGCTCGCCTTCCTTCAACTGGAAGAAGAACCTGGACGACGCCACCATCGCCAAGTTCCAGCGCGAACTGTCGGCAATGGGCTACAAGCACCAGTTCATCACCCTGGCCGGCATCCACAACATGTGGCACGGCATGTTCAACCTGGCGCACGACTACGCCCGCAACGACATGACCGCCTACGTGAAGCTGCAGGAGCAGGAATTCGCCGACGCATCCAAAGGCTACACCTTCGTTGCGCACCAGCAGGAAGTGGGTACCGGCTACTTCGACGACATGACCACCGTGATCCAGGGTGGCAAATCCTCGGTAACCGCCCTGACCGGCTCCACCGAAGAAGAGCAGTTCCACTGATTCAGGTACTACACCTGATCGAGCGGCCAATGCAGGACCGGTAAGAACAACTGCATTGCTGTAAATCTGACGCCCCGACTGGTTCGGGGCGTTTTTTTTGCCTGCCCCCACCACCTCGAGCCTGGCACGGTGACACGCCATCCCCCTGTCGCCGCTTATCCCGCCCCCTCTCGCGACCCGGTACCGCAGCCGAGCGCACGAAAAATCGGCAAAACATTGATCCAGAGCGGTGTCCTCGACGAGGAAACAGGTTAAAAGGTGCGCCCCTGCTACTTGCAGTAACAGGGATATAACAAGCAACTTTCCCACGCCCCGAAGGAAAGCAGTTTAAAACAACCCCCAAACAATATTGATTATCATTTAGATATTGCGAATTTCGTTACAGCAGAAACAAAACATAATTAACAAAACCTCCGCTAATGCCCGCAGGCCGCGGCTTGCGGGACTGCGAAGGTGAGCTATGTCCTTATTACGATAAACAATTTCGCTTCAGAAATTTTACTTGCCCGTTGTTTAGCCATAAAATCAGCGCGATTGATTGCACTGCGACATATCGTCACTGCGTTATTTCTTTATCAAGCTCAGAGACTCTTGCTCTCTGTTAAGGATTACCAGCATGCCCGAAGCGACAGGACTCATGGCCCACAACTGGGGCTTTGCCATTTTCCTTCTGGGTGTTGTCGGCCTATGCGCCTTCATGCTCGGCCTCTCCAGCCTCCTCGGGTCAAAAGCCTGGGGCCGCAGCAAGAACGAACCGTTCGAGTCCGGCATGCTACCTACCGGTGGCGCCCGCTTGCGGTTCTCAGCCAAATTCTATCTGGTCGCGATGCTCTTCGTGATCTTCGATATCGAAGCCCTCTTTCTCTTTGCCTGGTCTGTGTCCGTCCGCGAAAGCGGCTGGACCGGATTCGTCGAAGCTCTCGTTTTCATAGCAATTCTGTTGGCAGGTCTTGTCTACCTTTGGCGAGTGGGGGCTCTTGACTGGGCTCCGGAAGGTCGTCGTAAGCGGCAGGCGAAGCTAAAACAATGAGGCTTTGGCAATGCAATACAATCTCACCAGGATCGACCCGGATGCTCCTAACGACCAGTACCCGATCGGCGAACGGGAAACCGTTTCCGATCCGTTAGAGGATCAGGTCCACAAAAACATCTTCATGGGCAAGCTGGAAGACGTGCTGAACGGCGCGGTCAACTGGGGGCGTAAGAACTCCCTGTGGCCGTACAACTTCGGCCTGTCCTGCTGCTACGTGGAAATGACCACTGCCTTCACGGCGCCCCACGACATCGCGCGCTTTGGCGCCGAGGTTATCCGGGCATCGCCGCGTCAGGCGGACTTCATGGTTATCGCCGGTACCTGCTTCATCAAGATGGCGCCGATCATCCAGCGTCTCTATGAGCAAATGCTCGAGCCAAAATGGGTTATCTCCATGGGTTCGTGCGCCAACTCCGGCGGCATGTACGACATCTACTCCGTAGTTCAGGGGGTGGACAAGTTCCTGCCCGTGGACGTCTACGTACCTGGCTGCCCGCCCCGCCCTGAAGCGTTCCTGCAAGGCTTGATGCTTTTGCAGGAGTCGATTGGCCAGGAGCGTCGCCCACTGTCCTGGGTCGTCGGTGATCAAGGCGTGTATCGCGCCGAAATGCCGTCGCAAAAGGAAGCGCGCCGCGAACAGCGTATTCAGGTCACCAACCTGCGCAGCCCTGACGAAGTCTGATCCAGATCTGTTCTTAACCAAGAAACGACACTGGCTTCACTCTTTACGTTGACCGAAAGCGATAAAAAACCATGACTACAGGCAGTGCTCTGTACATCCCGCCTTATAAGGCTGACGACCAGGATGTGGTCGTCGAACTCAATAACCGTTTTGGCCCCGAGGCGTTCACCGCCCAGGCCACCCGCACCGGCATGCCGGTGCTGTGGGTCGAGCGCTCCAAGCTCGTCGAAGTACTGACCTTCCTGCGCAACCTGCCCAAGCCATACGTCATGCTCTATGACCTGCATGGCGTGGACGAGCGCCTGCGCACCAAGCGCCAGGGCCTGCCAGGTGCCGACTTCAGTGTGTTCTACCACCTGCTGTCGATCGAACGAAACAGCGACGTGATGATCAAGGTGGCCCTGTCCGAAGGCGACCTGAACCTGCCGTCCGTGACCGGTATCTGGCCCAACGCCAACTGGTACGAACGTGAAGTCTGGGATATGTTCGGCATCGATTTTGCCGGCCACCCTCACCTCTCGCGCATCATGATGCCGCCGACCTGGGAAGGTCACCCGCTGCGCAAGGACTTCCCGGCCCGTGCCACCGAATTCGACCCCTTCAGCCTGAACCTGGCCAAGCAGCAGTTGGAAGAAGAAGCCGCACGCTTCCGTCCAGAGGACTGGGGCATGAAGCGTTCCGGCGCCAACGAGGACTACATGTTCCTCAACCTGGGCCCGAACCACCCTTCGGCCCACGGCGCGTTCCGCATCATCCTGCAGCTGGACGGTGAAGAGATCGTCGACTGCGTACCGGACATCGGCTACCACCACCGTGGTGCCGAGAAGATGGCCGAGCGCCAGTCCTGGCACAGTTTCATCCCCTACACCGACCGCATCGACTACCTCGGCGGGGTGATGAACAACCTTCCGTACGTGCTCTCGGTAGAGAAACTGGCCGGCATCAAGGTGCCCGAGAAAGTCGACACCATTCGCATCATGCTGGCCGAGTTCTTCCGGATCACCAGCCACCTGCTGTTCCTGGGCACCTATATCCAGGACGTCGGTGCCATGACGCCGGTGTTCTTCACCTTCACCGACCGCCAGCGTGCCTACAAGGTCATCGAGGCCATCACCGGCTTCCGCCTGCACCCGGCCTGGTACCGCATCGGTGGCGTGGCCCACGACCTGCCGCGCGGCTGGGACAAGCTGGTCAAGGAATTCGTCGACTGGCTGCCCAAGCGCCTCGACGAGTACACCAAGGCTGCCCTGCAGAACAGCATCCTCAAGGGCCGGACCATCGGTGTCGCCACCTACAACACCAAGGAAGCCCTCGAGTGGGGTACCACCGGCGCCGGCCTGCGCTCCACCGGTTGCGACTTCGACCTGCGCAAGGCCCGTCCATACTCGGGTTACGAGAACTTCGAATTCGAAGTGCCGCTGGCCCACAACGGCGATGCCTACGATCGCTGCATGGTCCGTGTCGAGGAGATGCGCCAGAGTATCCGCATCATCGACCAGTGCCTGCGCAACATGCCGGAAGGCCCGTACAAGGCGGATCACCCGCTGACCACGCCGCCGCCCAAAGAGCGCACCCTGCAGCACATCGAGACCTTGATCACCCACTTCCTGCAGGTTTCGTGGGGCCCGGTCATGCCGGCCAACGAGTCCTTCCAGATGATCGAAGCGACCAAGGGCATCAACAGTTATTACCTGACGAGCGATGGCGGCACCATGAGCTACCGCACCCGGATCCGTACCCCAAGCTTCGCCCACCTGCAGCAGATCCCTTCGGTGATCCGCGGCAGCATGGTCGCGGACTTGATCGCGTACCTGGGTAGTATCGACTTCGTTATGGCCGACGTGGACCGCTAAGCATGAACAGCACGCTTATCCAGACAGACCGTTTCGCCCTGAGCGAAACCGAGCGCTCGGCCATCGAGCACGAGATGCATCACTACGAAGACCCGCGCGCGGCGTCCATCGAAGCCCTGAAGATCGTCCAGAAGGAACGTGGCTGGGTGCCGGACGGCGCCGTCTACGCCATCGGCGAGATCCTCGGCATTCCAGCCAGCGATGTCGAAGGCGTGGCCACCTTCTACAGCCAGATCTTCCGTCAGCCGGTCGGCCGCCACATCATCCGCGTCTGCGACAGCATGGTCTGCTACATCGGCGGCCATGAATCCGTGGTCAGCCAGATCCAGAGCGAGCTGGGCATCGGCCTCGGCCAGACCACCAGCGACGGCCGCTTCACCCTGCTGCCGGTGTGCTGCCTGGGCAACTGCGACAAGGCCCCGGCGCTGATGATCGACGACGACACTTTCGGCGACGTGCAGCCTGCTGGCGTGGCCAAACTGTTGGAGGGCTACGTATGACCCTGACATCCTTCGGCCCTGCGAACCGCATCCAGCGCAGCGCAGAAACCCACCCCCTGACCTGGCGCCTGCGCGACGACGGGGAGCCGGTATGGCTCGACGAGTACCAGGCCAAGAACGGCTACGCGGCGGCCCGCAAGGCCTTCGCCGACCTGTCCCAGGACGACATCGTGCAGACCGTCAAGGATGCCGGCCTCAAGGGTCGCGGCGGTGCGGGCTTCCCCACCGGCGTGAAGTGGGGCCTGATGCCCAAAGACGAATCCATGAACATCCGCTACCTGCTGTGCAACGCGGATGAAATGGAGCCCAACACCTGGAAGGACCGCATGCTGATGGAGCAACTGCCCCATCTGCTGATCGAAGGCATGCTGATCAGTGCCCGTGCACTGAAAACCTACCGTGGCTACATCTTCCTGCGCGGCGAGTACACCACCGCCGCCAAGCACCTGCGTCGTGCCGTGGAAGAAGCCAAGGCCGCAGGCCTTCTGGGCAAGAACATCCTGGGCAGCGGCTTCGATTTCGAGCTGTTCGTCCACACCGGCGCCGGGCGGTACATCTGCGGTGAAGAAACCGCACTGATCAACTCCCTGGAAGGCCGTCGCGCCAACCCGCGCTCCAAGCCGCCCTTCCCTGCCGCCGTGGGCGTGTGGGGCAAGCCGACCTGCGTGAACAACGTCGAGACCCTGTGCAACGTGCCGGCGATCATCGGCGACGGCGTGGAGTGGTACAAATCCCTGGCCCGCGAAGGCAGCGAAGACCACGGCACCAAGCTGATGGGCTTCTCCGGCAAGGTGAAGAACCCCGGCCTGTGGGAGTTGCCATTCGGCGTGACCGCACGTGAGCTGTTCGAAGACTACGCCGGCGGCATGCGCGATGGCTTCAAGCTCAAGTGCTGGCAGCCAGGTGGCGCCGGTACCGGTTTCCTGTTGCCAGAACACCTGGATGCACAGATGTATGCCGGCGGCATCGCCAAAGTGGGCACCCGCATG
This sequence comes from Pseudomonas sp. L5B5, assembly GCF_020520285.1. NCBI lineage: Bacteria > Pseudomonadati > Pseudomonadota > Gammaproteobacteria > Pseudomonadales > Pseudomonadaceae > Pseudomonas > Pseudomonas sp. L5B5. The sequence goes on along the minus strand of NZ_CP084742.1, from coordinate 6,635,362 downwards.
GGTACCGGCCTGGCCATGGCGGTGGACGACAGCATCAACATGGTGTCGTTGCTGCGCAACATGGAGCAGTTCTTCGCCCGCGAATCCTGTGGTTTCTGCACCCCTTGCCGCGATGGCCTGCCATGGAGCGTCAAGCTGCTGATGGCCCTGGAGAACGGCCAGGGTCAGCAGGGCGACATCGAGACCCTGCTGGGTCTGGTGGGTTTCCTCGGCCCAGGCAAGACCTTCTGTGCTCACGCACCGGGTGCCGTGGAGCCATTGGGCAGCGCCATCAAGTATTTCCGTCCAGAGTTCGAAGCCGGCATCGCGCCCACCAGCGCCGCTGTCCCGCCTCTGGCCCGACCGATCGTAGTCGGCGCGTAACGCTTAAATGAGAGCGCAGGGTCCGTGCCCTGCGCTCGACGTGCGATGACGCCGTTAACGGCTGTGTTGATTCGCACGCATAACAAGATTCCATTAGCCACGCCCGCTGACACCGGGCCAACGAAGAACTTTGAACCATGGCCACTATCCACGTAGACGGCAAAGCGCTCGAAGTCGATGGGGCGGACAACCTGTTACAGGCTTGTCTGTCACTAGGCCTCGACATCCCTTATTTCTGCTGGCACCCCGCTCTCGGTAGCGTCGGTGCCTGTCGCCAGTGTGCGGTCAAGCAGTACACCGACGAGAACGACACCCGTGGTCGTATCGTCATGTCCTGCATGACCCCGGCCACCGACAACACCTGGATCTCCATCGATGATGAAGAATCCAAGGCGTTCCGCGCCAGTGTCGTCGAGTGGCTGATGACCAACCACCCGCACGACTGCCCGGTCTGCGAGGAAGGCGGTCACTGCCACCTGCAGGACATGACGGTGATGACCGGCCACAACGAGCGCCGTTACCGTTTCACCAAGCGTACCCACCAGAACCAGGACCTCGGCCCGTTCATTTCCCACGAGATGAACCGCTGCATCGCCTGCTATCGCTGCGTACGCTTCTACAAGGACTACGCCGGGGGCACCGACCTGGGCGTCTACGGCGCCCACGACAACGTGTACTTCGGTCGCGTTGAAGACGGCACCCTGGAAAGCGAGTTCTCCGGCAACCTCACCGAGGTCTGCCCGACCGGTGTGTTCACCGACAAGACTCACTCCGAGCGCTACAACCGCAAGTGGGACATGCAGTTCTCGCCGAGCATCTGCCATGGCTGCTCCAGCGGTTGCAACATTTCCCCGGGCGAGCGCTACGGCGAGCTGCGCCGCATCGAGAACCGCTACAACGGCTCGGTGAACCAGTACTTCCTCTGCGACCGTGGCCGCTTCGGTTATGGCTACGTCAACCGCAAGGACCGCCCACGCCAGCCACGCCTGGCCGATGGCACCCAGCTGAACCTGGACCAAGCCCTGGACCAGGCGGCCGACCTGCTGCGCGGTCGCAACATCGTCGGTATCGGTTCGCCTCGCGCCAGCTTGGAAAGCAACTACGCGTTGCAGGAACTGGTGGGTGCCGAGCACTTCTACTCCGGTATCGAAGCCTCCGAGCTGGAGCGCATCCGCCTGGTGATGCAGGTTCTGAACGACAGCCCGCTGCCGGTTCCGAACATGCGCGAGATCGAAGACCACGACGCCGTTTTCGTCCTTGGCGAAGACCTGACCCAGACTGCCGCTCGCATGGCCCTGGCCCTGCGCCAGTCGGTCAAGGGCAAGGCCGAGGAAATGGCCGATGCCATGCGCGTCCAGCCTTGGCTCGACGCTGCGGTGAAGAACATCGGCCAGCACGCGCTGAACCCGCTGTTCATTGCCAGCCTGGCTGAAACCAAGCTCGACGACGTGGCCGAGGAGTGTGTACACGCCGCTCCAGACGACCTGGCACGCATCGGTTTCGCCGTGGCCCACGCCATCGACGCCAGTGCTCCTGCCGTGGAAGGCCTGGACAGCGAAGCCCTGGAACTGGCCAAGCGCATCGCCGATGCCTTGCTGACAGCCAAGCGCCCGCTGATCATTTCCGGTACTTCCCTGGGCTCCAAGGCACTGATCGAAGCCGCGGCCAACATCGCCAAGGCCCTGAAGCTGCGCGATAAAGCCGGTTCCATCAGCCTGGTGGTGCCAGAGGCCAACAGCCTCGGCCTGGCCATGCTCGGTGGCGAATCCCTGGACGCAGCCCTGCAAGCGCTGATCGACGGCCGTGCCGACGCTCTCGTGGTGCTGGAAAACGACCTCTACAGCCGCACCGATGCGGCCAAGGTGGATGCAGCGCTGAGCGCGGCGAAAGTGGTGATCGTCGCCGATCATCAACAGACCGCCACCGTCGAACGCGCGCACCTGGTGCTTTCCGCAGCGAGTTTCGCCGAAGGCGATGGCACCCTGGTCAGCCAGGAAGGTCGCGCCCAGCGCTTCTTCCAGGTCTTCGATCCGACGTACCTGGATGCCAGCATCATGGTTCACGAAGGCTGGCGCTGGCTGCATGCCCTGCGCAGCACCCTGCTGAACAAGCCGGTGGACTGGACCCAGCTGGACCAGGTGACCGCAGCCTGTGCCGCGAGCAACGCGCAACTGGCCAACATCGTCGATGCCGCGCCGTCCGCCGCGTTCCGCATCAAGGGCATGAAGCTGGCCCGCGAACCGCTGCGCTACAGTGGCCGGACCGCCATGCGCGCCAACCAGAGCGTGCACGAACCACGTACACCGCAAGACCCGGACACCGCCTTCGCCTACTCCATGGAAGGTTACTCGGGCTCCGCCGAACCACGCTCGCAAGTGCCATTCGCCTGGTCGCCGGGCTGGAACTCGCCGCAGGCCTGGAACAAGTTCCAGGACGAAGTCGGCGGCCACCTGCGTGCCGGTGACCCGGGTACGCGCCTGATCGAAAGCCAGGGCGACCGCCTCAGCTGGTTCGCCAGCGTACCGCGGGCCTTCTCCCCGGCCCAGGGCACCTGGCAGGCCGTACCGTTCTACCACCTGTTCGGCAGCGAAGAGAACTCTTCGAAAGCCGCTCCGGTGCAGGAACGCATTCCGGCTGCCTACGTGGCACTGGCCAAGTCCGAGGCCGACCGCCTGGGCGTCAACGACGGTGCCCTGCTCGCGCTGAACGTGGCCGGCCAGACCCTGCGTCTGCCGCTGCGGATCAACGAAGAGCTGGGAGCTGGCCTGGTGGGCCTGCCTGCCGGTCTGGCGGGGATTCCTCCGGCGTTTGCAGGCTTTTCCGTTGACGGTCTGCAGGAGGCGGCGCAATGAGTTGGTTTACCCCTGAAGTGATCGACGTGATCCTGACGGTCGTCAAGGCCATCGTGATCCTGCTGGCGGTGGTCATCGCCGGTGCGCTGCTGAGCTTCGTCGAACGTCGCCTGCTGGGCTGGTGGCAGGACCGTTACGGTCCGAACCGCGTCGGCCCGTTCGGCATGTTCCAGATCGCCGCCGACATGCTGAAAATGTTCTTCAAGGAAGACTGGACCCCACCGTTCGCCGACAAGGTGATCTTCACCCTGGCGCCGGTCGTGGCCATGTCCGCCTTGCTGATCGCCTTCGCGATCATCCCGATCACCCCGACGTGGGGCGTGGCGGACCTGAACATCGGCCTGCTGTTCTTCTTCGCCATGGCCGGTCTGTCGGTCTACGCGGTGCTGTTCGCCGGCTGGTCGAGCAACAACAAGTTCGCCCTGCTGGGCAGCTTGCGGGCCTCGGCCCAGACCGTGTCCTACGAAGTGTTCATGGGCCTGGCGCTGATGGGCATCGTGGCCCAGGTCGGTTCGTTCAACATGCGCGACATCGTCGAGTACCAGGCACAGAACCTGTGGTTCATCATTCCGCAGTTCTTCGGCTTCTGTACCTTCTTCATCGCTGGCGTGGCCGTGACTCACCGTCACCCCTTCGACCAGCCGGAAGCGGAACAGGAACTGGCCGACGGTTACCACATTGAATACGCCGGCATGAAATGGGGCATGTTCTTCGTTGGCGAGTACATCGGCATCATCCTGATCTCGGCACTGCTGGTCACCCTGTTCTTCGGTGGTTGGCACGGTCCGTTCGGCATCCTGCCGCAACTGTCCTTCGTCTGGTTCGCCCTGAAGACCGCGTTCTTCATCATGCTGTTCATCCTGCTGCGCGCCTCGATCCCGCGCCCGCGCTATGACCAGGTGATGGACTTCAGCTGGAAATTCTGCCTGCCGCTGACCCTGATCAATTTGCTGGTGACGGCTGCTGTTGTGTTGTTGAACACGCCAGCTGGCGCGGTTCAGTGAGGATTTGACCCATGTTCAAATATATTGGCGACATCGTTAAGGGTACTGGTACCCAGTTGCGCAGCCTGGTGATGGTATTCGGCCATGGCTTTCGCAAGCGCGACACCCTGCAATACCCCGAAGAGCCGGTGTACCTGCCGCCCCGCTACCGTGGCCGCATCGTGCTGACCCGCGACCCCGACGGCGAAGAGCGTTGTGTTGCCTGCAACCTGTGCGCCGTGGCTTGCCCGGTGGGTTGCATCTCGCTGCAGAAAGCTGAAACCGAAGACGGTCGCTGGTACCCGGACTTCTTCCGCATCAACTTCTCGCGCTGCATTTTCTGCGGTCTCTGCGAGGAAGCCTGTCCGACCACCGCGATCCAGCTGACACCGGATTTCGAGATGGCCGAGTTCAAACGTCAGGACCTGGTTTACGAGAAAGAAGATCTGCTGATCTCCGGCCCCGGAAAGAACCCTGATTACAACTTCTATCGTGTTGCAGGTATGGCCATTGCCGGTAAGCCCAAGGGCACCGCGCAGAACGAAGCCGAGCCGATCAACGTGAAGAGCTTGCTGCCTTAAGGAAGAACGATGGAATTCGCTTTCTATTTCGCGTCAGGTGTTGCGGTGGTCTCCACACTTCGTGTGGTGACCAATACCAACCCTGTGCACGCCCTGCTCTACCTGATCATTTCGCTGATCGCCGTGGCGATGACCTTCTTCAGCCTCGGCGCGCCGTTCGCCGGTGCCCTGGAAGTGATCGCCTACGCCGGCGCCATCATGGTGCTGTTCGTGTTCGTGGTGATGATGCTCAACCTTGGCCCGGCTGCGGTCCAGCAAGAGCGAATCTGGCTCAAGCCGGGTATCTGGATCGGGCCGGTGATTCTTGCCGGCCTGCTGCTGGTCGAACTGCTGTACGTACTGTTCAGCCACCAGAGCGGTGCCGGTATCGGTCAAACCACCGTGGACGCCAAGGCCGTGGGCATCAGCCTGTTCGGCCCTTACCTGCTGGTGGTCGAACTCGCCTCGATGCTGCTGCTGGCTGCAGCCGTCACGGCATTCCACTTGGGCCGCAACGAGGCGAAGGAGTAATACGATGCCTACTATCCCTCTCGGTACTATCCCGATGGAGCATGGCCTGGCGGTTGCCGGCATCCTGTTCTGCCTCGGTCTGGTCGGCCTGATGGTCCGCCGTAACATCCTCTTCGTATTGATGAGCCTGGAAGTGATGATGAACGCCTCGGCACTGGCCTTCATCGTCGCTGGCGCCCGCTGGGCGCAGCCGGATGGACAAGTGATGTTCATCCTGGTGATCAGCCTGGCAGCCGCCGAAGCCAGTATTGGCCTGGCGATCCTGCTGCAGCTGTATCGCCGCTTCCACACTCTGGATATCGATGCTGCCAGCGAGATGCGCGGATGAACCTTCTCTTTCTGACTTTCGTATTCCCCCTGATCGGTTTCCTGCTGCTGTCGTTCTCCCGTGGACGCCTCTCGGAAAACCTCGCGGCCCTGATCGGTGTCGGCTCCATTGGCCTCTCGGCCATTGTCGCCGCCTACGTGATCTGGCAATTCAACGTCGCCCCGCCCGAAGGCGGCCACTACACCCAGGTACTGTGGCAGTGGATGTCGGTGGATGGTTTCGCACCGAACTTCGCCCTCTACCTGGACGGCCTGTCCGTGACCATGCTCGGTGTGGTGGTCGGCGTGGGTTTCCTGATCCACCTGTTCGCCTCCTGGTACATGCGTGGTGAAGCCGGCTACTCGCGATTCTTCGCCTACACCAACCTGTTCATCGCCAGCATGCTGTTCCTGATCCTGGGCGATAACCTGTTGTTCCTGTACTTCGGCTGGGAAGGCGTGGGCCTGTGCTCGTACCTGCTGATCGGTTTCTACTACAGCAACCGCAACAACGGTAACGCCGCCCTCAAGGCCTTCATCGTCACCCGCATCGGCGACGTGTTCATGGCCATCGGCCTGTTCATCCTGTTCCAGCAACTGGGCACCCTGAACGTCCAGGAACTGCTGGTGGCAGCGCCGCAGAAGTTCCAGGCAGGTGATTTCTGGATCACCCTGGCGACCCTGATGCTGCTGGGTGGCGCCGTCGGTAAATCGGCCCAGCTGCCACTGCAGACCTGGCTGGCGGACGCGATGGCCGGCCCGACTCCGGTTTCGGCACTGATCCACGCCGCGACCATGGTCACCGCCGGTGTCTACCTGATCGCCCGTACCCACGGCCTGTTCACCCTGGCGCCGGAGATCCTGCACCTGGTGGGCCTGGTCGGCGGTGTGACCCTGGTCCTGGCTGGCTTCGCCGCACTGGTACAGACCGACATCAAGCGGATCCTCGCGTACTCCACCATGAGCCAGATCGGCTACATGTTCATGGCCCTGGGCGTCGGCGCCTGGGATGGCGCGATCTTCCACCTGATGACCCACGCGTTCTTCAAGGCCCTGCTGTTCCTTGCTTCCGGTGCGGTGATCGTCGCCTGCCACCACGAACAGAACATCTTCAAGATGGGCGGCCTGTGGAAGAAACTGCCCCTGGCCTACGCCAGCTTCATCGTTGGCGGCGCGGCCCTGGCGGCCCTGCCTCTGGTGACCGCAGGCTTCTACTCCAAGGACGAGATCCTCTGGGAAGCCTTTGCCAGCGGCAACCATGGCCTGCTGTACGCCGGCCTGGTGGGTGCGTTCATGACCTCGCTGTACACCTTCCGCCTGATCTTCATCGCCTTCCACGGTGAAACCAAGACCGAAGCCCACGCTGGCCACGGGATTTCCCACTGGCTGCCGCTGGTGGTGCTGATCGTACTGTCCACCGCGATCGGCGCAATGATCACTCCACCGTTGCACGGCGTGCTGCCACTCAGCGCCGGCCATGCCGGTGGCGAAGCCAAGCACAGCCTGGAAATCGCCTCGGGCGCCATCGCCCTGGCCGGTATCCTGCTGGCTGCCCTGTTGTTCCTTGGCAAGCGTCGCGTTGTGACCGCCATCGCCAACAGCGGCATCGGGCGTCTGCTCTCGGCCTGGTGGTTCGCCGCCTGGGGCTTCGACTGGATCTACGACAAACTGTTCGTCAAGCCATACCTGGCGATCAGCCATGTACTGCGCAAGGACCCGCTCGATCAGACCATCGGTTTGATCCCGCGTATGGCCAAAGGGGGCCACAACTCCCTGAGCCGTACCGAAACCGGTCAACTGCGTTGGTACGCTGCCTCGATGGCTGCTGGAGCCGTGCTGGTCATCGGCGCCATCGTGCTGGTAGCGGTCTGATATGAACCTTGCGAACTTGCGAAAGGAATTGAGCCCGTCATGATTCTGCCTTGGCTAATCCTGATCCCCTTCATCGGTGGCCTGCTGTGCTGGCTGGGTGAGCGCTTCGGCGCCACCCTCCCCCGCTGGATTGCGCTGCTGACCATGACCCTGGAACTCGCCCTCGGCCTCTGGCTGTGGGCCCACGGTAACTATTCATATGCTCCGGCGCCTGGCGTCGATCCGACCTGGGCCCTGGAGTTCAAGCACCAGTGGATCCAGCGCTTTGGCATCAACGTGCACCTGGCCCTGGATGGCCTGTCGCTGTTGATGATCCTGCTGACCGGCCTGCTGGGTATCCTCTCGGTACTCTGCTCCTGGAAAGAGATCGAGCGCCACGTGGGTTTCTTCCACCTGAACCTGATGTGGATCCTGGGCGGCGTTGTCGGCGTGTTCCTGGCGCTGGACCTGTTCATGTTCTTCTTCTTCTGGGAAATGATGCTGGTGCCGATGTACTTCCTCATCGCGCTCTGGGGTCACAGTTCGGCAGACGGCAAGAAGACCCGGATCTACGCGGCGACCAAGTTCTTCATCTTCACCCAGGCTTCCGGCCTGATCATGCTGGTGGCGATCCTGGGCCTGGTGCTGGTCAACTTCAACAACACCGGGGTCATCACCTTCGATTACGCCCAGTTGCTGAAGACCAAGATGTCCACCGCCACCGAGTACATCCTGATGCTCGGTTTCTTCATCGCCTTCGCGGTGAAGCTGCCAGTGGTACCGTTCCACTCCTGGCTGCCTGACGCTCACGCCCAGGCACCGACCGCAGGTTCGGTAGACCTGGCGGGCATCCTGTTGAAGACCGCGGCCTACGGCCTGCTGCGCTTCGCCCTGCCGCTGTTCCCCAACGCTTCGGCGGAGTTCGCACCGATCGCCATGACCCTGGGCCTGATCGGGATCTTCTACGGTGCCTTCCTGGCGTTCGCCCAGACCGACATCAAGCGCCTGATCGCCTTCTCCAGTGTGTCCCACATGGGCTTCGTGCTGATCGGCATCTACTCCGGCAGCCAGCAAGCCCTGCAGGGCGCGGTAATCCAGATGCTGGCCCACGGTGTTTCGGCCGCCGCGCTGTTTATCCTCAGCGGCCAGCTGTACGAGCGTACCCATACCCGCGACATGCGTGAAATGGGCGGCCTGTGGTCGCGCATCGCCTACCTGCCAGCGATCAGCCTGTTCTTCGCAGCCGCCTCCCTGGGCCTGCCGGGCACCGGCAACTTCGTCGGCGAGTTCCTGATCCTGATCGGCACTTTCGTCAGCGCCCCATGGATCACCGCTATCGCCACTTCCGGCCTGGTGTTCGGCTCGGTCTACTCGCTGATCATGATCCACCGTGCCTACTTCGGCCCGTCCAAGTCGGACGCGGTGCTGCATGGCATGGATGCTCGCGAACTGATCATGGTGCTGGGACTGGCGGTGCTGCTGATCTACATCGGCGTGTACCCGCAACCGTTCCTCGATACCTCTGCCGCCACCATGCATGGCGTGCAGCAATGGCTCAGCACCGCCTTCACTCAACTCGCTTCGGCCCGGTAAGAGCGCTATGGACTTTACGATTCAACACTTTATAGCCCTGGCGCCGCTGCTGATCACCAGCGCCACCCTTGTGGTGGTGATGCTGGCGATCGCCTGGCGGCGCAATCACTCCCAGACCTTCCTGCTGTCGGTAGCGGGCCTGAACCTGGCATTGCTGTCGATCTTCCCGGTGCTGAAAGTGGCCCCCCTGGCGGTCACCCCGCTGCTGCAGATCGACCAGTTCGCCTGCCTGTACATGGCCTTGATCCTGGTCGCCACCCTGGCCTGCGTCACCCTGGCCCACGCCTACCTGGGCGACGGCAGCAGCGGCTACCCGGGCAACCGTGAAGAGCTGTACCTGCTGATCCTCCTGGCCGCCGCGGGTGGCCTGGTGCTGGTCAGCGCGCAGAACCTGGCCGGCCTGTTCATCGGCCTGGAACTGCTCTCGGTACCGGTCTACGGCCTGGTGGCCTATGCCTTCTTCAACAAGCGCTCCCTGGAAGCCGGCATCAAGTACATGGTGCTGTCGGCAGCCGGTTCGGGCTTCCTGTTGTTCGGCATGGCCCTGCTCTACGCAGAAGCCGGCAGCCTGAGCTTCAGCGGCATCGGCCACGCCCTGGCGGCCACCGGCCTGCCAAGCCCGCTGGCTCAGCTGGGCCTGGGCATGATGTTGATCGGCCTGGCCTTCAAGCTGTCGCTGGTGCCTTTCCACCTCTGGACCCCCGACGTCTACGAAGGGGCCCCGGCTCCGGTAGCGGCCTTCCTGGCCACGGCCAGCAAGGTGGCGGTGTTCGCAGTGCTGGTGCGCCTGTTCCAGCTGTCGCCAGTGGCCAGCAGCGGTGTCCTGAGCAACGTCCTGACCGTGATCGCGATTGCCTCGATCCTGGTCGGCAACCTGCTGGCGCTGACCCAGAGCAACCTCAAGCGACTGCTGGGTTACTCGTCCATCGCCCACTTCGGTTACCTGCTGATTGCCCTGGTGGCAAGCAAGGGCCTGGCGATGGAGGCCATCGGCGTGTACCTGGTTACCTACGTGATCACCAGCCTGGGCGCCTTCGGCGTGATCACCCTGATGTCCTCGCCGTACAAGGGCCGTGACGCCGACGCACTGTACGAGTACCGCGGCCTGTTCTGGCGCCGTCCGTACCTGACCGCCGTCCTCACCGTGATGATGCTGTCCCTGGCCGGCATCCCGCTGACCGCTGGCTTCATCGGCAAGTTCTACATCATCGCCACTGGTGTCGAAGCACACCAATGGTGGCTGGTAGGCTCGCTGATCCTGGGCAGTGCCATCGGCGTCTTCTACTACCTGCGCGTGATGGTCACCCTGTACCTGATGGAACCGAACCTGCGTCGCGTCGATGCCCAGCTCCACTGGGAACAGAAAGCCGGTGGTGTCATGCTGCTGGCCATCGCGGTGCTGGCATTCTTCCTCGGCGTCTACCCGCAGCCACTGCTGAACCTGGTCCAGCATTCCGGCCTGGCGGGCTGATCGCCCCAGCTACAACGCTCCACACAGAACGGCACCTTCGGGTGCCGTTTTGCATTTCAGGTCCCCACCCTCCCCTCTTCCCTGGCACAGTCGGAATCGCCCTTCCTGGCGCCGCGGCCTGGTCCGACATTCAGCCAGAGGCTGGCGGCATAGACTGTTGCCAGATCAAACGCGGCACTCAGCGGGCCTTGACCAAAGCTGCAGCGCCATCCATCGCTATACGCAGGAAGCGTATAAGATGAATGCTCTATTTATTGAACTACCGGCATTTGGGCGATACCGAAGGGACTTCCTTGATGACGAGTTGTTCTGCGAATTGCAGATCGAGTTACTGCGCCACCCGCACGCAGGTGTCTTCATCCAGGGCACTGGCGGCTTGCGCAAGATGCGTTTCATCGATGAGCGGCGCAACAAGGGCCGACGTGGCGGGCTGAGGGTAATTTATTACTGGTGGTCCGGAGGGGCGCAGTTCTGGCTCTTTACCTTGTTCGACAAGGACCAGTTGGACGACCTGCTACCGCAGCAGCGACAACAGCTCAAACAATTGCTGGAACGTGAAATCGAGGCCAGAAGACATGACCAAGCGTGACATCTTTTCCGAACTGCTGGAGGGCATCGACGCCCTCGCCCAGGAACGCCAGGGCAAGATCACCCTGCGCAGCCATAACGTGAAACTCGACAAGCTACCACCCATCACCGCCGCCGAGGTGATGAATATCCGCCAGCAACTCAACCTCTCGCGCTCGGTATTCGCCATGTACCTACGCACCAACACCCGCACCCTGGAGAACTGGGAACAAGGCCGAGCTACCCCCAATGCCCAGGCCACTACCCTGATGCGCCTGGTGGAGCGCTATCCCGACACGGTGGAACGCCTCGCTTCGCTGGCCTGAGCCAGTAGGCATCGTTCAACAGGCAACAAAAAACCCGCACCAGGCGGGTTTCTTGTTGCAGCGAACGCCGGCTTAATCAGCCAGGCGCCAGGTTGTGCCACCCTTGCCGTCTTCCAGAATCACGCCCATGGCGGTGATCTGGTCGCGGATCCGGTCGGACTCGGCCCAATCCTTGTTGGCACGGGCTGCCAGGCGAGCCTGGATCAGTGCCTCGACCTGCTCCGCATCGACCCGATCGCCGGCACCGGCCTGCAGGAAGTCCTCGGCCTCCAGCTGCAATACGCCCAGCACATCGGCCAGTTGCCGCAAACGGGCCGCCAGGCCAGCCGCCGCGTCGAGATCACTCTCACGCAGGCGGTTGATCTCGCGCACCATCTCGAACAGCACGGCGCAGGCTTCCGGCGTACCGAAATCGTCGTTCATCACCTGGGTGAAGCGTTCGACGAAGGTTTCGCCACCGGCCGGCGTCACTTTCGGCAGGCCCTTGAGCGCATGGTAGAACCGCTCCAGGGCGCCCTTGGCGTCCTTGAGGTTATCTTCCGAATAGTTGATCGCACTGCGGTAATGGCTCGATACCAGCAGGTAACGCACCACTTCCGGATGGTATTTCTCGAGCACGTCGCGAATGGTGAAGAAGTTGTTCAAGGACTTGGACATCTTCTCGCCATTGATGCGGATCATGCCGCAGTGCATCCAGGCATTGGCGTAGGTCTTGCCGGTGGCCGCCTCGCTCTGGGCGATCTCGTTCTCGTGGTGCGGGAACTCCAGGTCGCTGCCACCACCATGGATGTCGAAGGTCTCGCCGAGGCAGCAGGTGGACATTACCGAGCATTCGATGTGCCAGCCCGGACGACCAGCGCCCCACGGCGACTCCCAGCTCGGCTCGCCCGGCTTGGTAGCTTTCCACAGGACAAAGTCCAGGGGATCCTGTTTCGCTTCGTCGACCTCGATCCGCGCACCGATACGCAGGTCCTCGATTTTCTTGCGCGACAGCTTGCCGTAGCCCATGAACTTGGCGACGCGGTAGTACACGTCGCCATTGCCCGGAGCATAGGCATACCCCTTGTCGATCAGGGTCTGGATCATGCTCAGCATGCCAGGGATATGGTCCGTGGCACGTGGCTCCAGGTCAGGCTTCTTGATGTTCAGCCGGGCCTCGTCCTCGTGCATCGCCGTGATCATGCGTTCGGTCAGTGCATTGAACGGCTCGCCATTCTCACGCGCCCGATTGATGATCTTGTCTTCAATATCGGTGATATTGCGCACGTAAGTCAGGTTGTAACCGCTGAAACGCAACCAGCGGGTCACCAGGTCGAAAGCCACCATGCTGCGGCCATGGCCAATGTGGCAGTAGTCGTACACGGTCATGCCGCACACGTACATCCGCACATTGTTGCCATCCAGGGGCTTGAAGACTTCTTTGCTCTTGGTGAGCGTGTTGTAGATCGTAAGCACTTTAGTTCCTTGACTGAATCACTGACCCCAGGAGTCGCGCAGGGTCACGGTACGGTTGAATACCGGGGCACCTGGTTTCGAGTCCTTGAGATCTGCGCAGAAGTAGCCTTCGCGCTCGAACTGGAAACGGTCCTCCGGCTGTGCGTTGCCCAGCGAGGGTTCGGCACGACAACCAGTGAGCACTTGCAGGGAGTCAGGGTTGATGTTGTCCAGGAAACTGGCGCTGTCTTCGGCCCTCTCCGGGTTCGGAGAACGGAACAGACGATCGTACAGGCGTACTTCGCACTCGACGCTGGCAGCAGCCGGCACCCAGTGGATCACGCCCTTGACCTTGCGGCCTTCAGGGTTCTTGCCCAGGGTGTCCGGATCGTAGGAGCAACGCAGTTCGACGATGTTGCCATCGGCATCCTTGATCGCTTCGTCGGCACGGATCACGTAGCTGCCGCGCAGGCGCACTTCACCGGCTGGTTCCAGGCGCTTGTAGCCCTTGGGCGGCTCTTCCATGAAGTCGTCACGGTCGATGTAGATTTCACGAGCGAACGGCAGAGCACGCACACCCATGTCTTCTTTCGGGTGACGCGGCAGCTCGAGGTTCTCGACCTGGCCTTCCGGGTAGTTGGTGATCACGACTTTCAGCGGACGCAGCACGCACATGGCGCGCGGGGCGCTCTGGTCGAGGTCGTCACGGATGCTGAACTCCAGCATGCCGAAATCCACCACGCCATCAGAACGGTTGGTACCGATCATCTCGCAGAAGTTGCGGATGGACTTGGGCGTGTAGCCGCGACGACGGAAACCCGAGAGGGTCGACATGCGCGGATCGTCCCAACCATTGACGTGCTTCTCGTCCACCAGTTGCTTGAGCTTGCGCTTGCTGGTGATGGTGTAGTTCAGGTTCAGGCGGCTGAACTCGTACTGGCGCGGCTTGCATGGCACCGACAGGTTGTCCAGGAACCACTCGTACAACGGACGATGACTCTCGAACTCCAGCGTGCAGATCGAATGGGTGATGCCTTCGATAGCGTCAGACTGGCCGTGGGTGAAGTCGTAGATCGGATAGATGCACCACTTGTCGCCGGTCTGGTGATGGTGGGCATGACGGATGCGGTAGAGGATTGGATCGCGCAGGTTCATGTTCGGCGAAGTCATGTCGATCTTGGCCCGCAGGACACGCTCGCCATCCTTGAACTCGCCAGCCTTCATGCGAGCGAACCAGTCCAGGTTCTCTTCCACGGAACGGTCGCGGAACGGGCTGTTCTTGCCCGGCTCGGTGAGGCTGCCGCGGTATTCCTTGGCCTGCTCGGGAGTCAGGTCGTCGACATAGGCCTTGCCCGCCTTGATCAGCTCCACCGCCCAGTCGTGCAGCTGGTCGAAATACTGCGAGGCATAACGGACTTCACCGGCCCAGTCGAAACCCAGCCACTTGACGTCGCGCTCGATGGCGTCGATGTACTCCTGGTCTTCCTTGGCCGGGTTGGTGTCGTCAAAACGCAGGTGCGTGACGCCACCGAATTCCTGGGCCAGGCCGAAGTTCACGCAGATCGACTTGGCATGACCGATGTGCAGGTAGCCGTTGGGCTCCGGCGGGAAACGGGTCACGATCTGAGTGTGTTTACCCGAGTCCAGGTCCGCCTGGATGATCGGGCGCAGGAAGTTGACCGGTACAGCCGGTCCAGTCTTGGCATTGGAAGCAGGGTCGACAGTGGGCTTGCTCATAGGATCCTTGAACGTACAAGTGCGTGGCCGGATGCGGCCTTATAAATCAAAACGGATATCATAGCCGATGCGGTCAAGTGCCTGACAGAGCGCAGCTTTAAAACTGCGGCTATTAATAGCAGGCACGTTAAAAAACCGCCTCGAAATTCGTGGTTGTCAGGCTAAACTGCGCTCCTTGGCCGCAGGATGGCCAGATCGGGCCGGGCCACTGATGGCTCCCGGCCCCGAGGATTTTCTTGAAAACGCTTTCCTTACAAAGAGTACCGACCATGACCCAAGTCAAACTGACCACCAACCACGGCGAGATCGTGCTGGAACTGAACGCCGAGAAAGCCCCGTTGACCGTGGCCAACTTCGTCGAATACGTGAAAGCCGGTCACTATGAAAACACCGTCTTCCACCGCGTCATCGGTAACTTCATGATCCAGGGCGGTGGCTTCGAACCTGGCATGAAAGAGAAGAAAGACAAGCGTCCAAGCATCCAGAACGAAGCGGACAACGGCCTTTCCAACGACAAGTACACCGTCGCCATGGCCCGTACCATGGAGCCGCATTCGGCCTCCGCGCAGTTCTTCATCAACGTCACCGACAACAGCTTCCTCAACCACAGCGGCAAGACTGTGCAGGGCTGGGGCTACGCAGTCTTCGGCAAAGTGGTCGCCGGCACCGACGTGGTCGACAAGATCAAGGGCGTGGCCACCACCATGAAGGCTGGCCACCAGGACGTGCCTGCAGAAGACGTGATCATCGAGAAAGCCGAGATCATTGAGTGATACTGCTGATTTCAGACCTGCATCTGGAAGAGCAACGCCCGGACATTACCCGGGCGTTTCTGGATTTACTCGGTGGCCGCGCCCGCGACGCCGAGGCGCTGTACATCCTCGGGGACTTCTTCGAGGTATGGATCGGCGACGATGCCATGACCCATTACCAGCGATCCATCTGCCAGGCGCTACGGGAGCTCAGCGATAGCGGCACCCAGGTTTTCCTGATGCATGGCAACCGCGACTTCATGCTTGGCCAGGCCTTCTGCAAGGCTGCCGGTGCCACCCTGCTCAAGGACCCCAGCGTCGTCGACTTCTATGGCGAGCCGGTGCTGCTGATGCACGGCGACAGCCTGTGCACCCGGGACGAAGCCTATCAGCGCATGCGTCGCTACCTGCGCAATCCGCTGAGCCTGTGGATCCTGCGGCACCTGCCCTTGCGCATCCGCCAGAAGCTGGCGCGCAAGTTGCGTAACGAGAGCCAGACGCAGACCCGCATGAAAGCCAACGACATCGTCGATGTCACCCCGGAGCAAGTCCCCCTGGTGATGCAGCAACAGGGTGTCAGTACCCTGGTGCATGGCCACACCCACCGGCCGGCGATCCACAAGCTGCAGATCGGCGACCAGGCCGCCAAGCGCATCGTGCTGGGCGACTGGGACCGCCAGGGTTGGGCACTGCAGGTGGACGAACAGGGCATGCAGCTGGCGGCCTTCGATTTCGTGCCCAGCCAACCGGCGCTGCCTGACTTGTCCTGAGCAAGGCCTGCGAAAAATGATCTGCGGCGTGCCGGCGAAGAGCCGCCTGGACCAGTAGCGGTTCCAAGAACCTCTTCGCCAGCGCGCTGTTTTTTTTGCCCTGAGCGTCGGCCGTCAGTGACCGCCCGATGCCGGTCCGGCCTTGGCGGCAAACGGTGGCTTGGCCAGCCAGACCAGCAGGATCAAGCCCATGAACCCCCAACCCAGCAACGTGAAGTAGTCCACGGTGGACAGCATGTACGCCTGGCTGGTCAGGACCTGATCCAGCTGCGCATAAGCCTTGGTGCTCGCACCCCCGAGATTGGTCAGCGCATCCCGGGTCACCGGGTCGAAGGTGCTCATGCTTTCGCTCATGTAGGCGTGGTGCTGGTCTGCCCGGCGAATCCAGATCCAGGTGGTCAACGATGCCGCGAAGCTGCCCCCCAGGGTCCGCAGGAAGGTCGCCAGGCCGGCACCGTCGGCAATCTCGTGGGGCGGCAGGTCCGACATCAGGATGCTCAAGGTCGGCATGAAGAACAGCGCCACGCCGATGCCCATGAACAACTGGACCAGGGCGATATGCTGGAAGTCCACTTCATTGGTGAAGCCGGCACGCATGAAACAACTCAGGCCGATGGCCAGGAATGCCAGGCCGGCCAGGAGGCGCAGATCGACCCTGTGGGCGTACTTGCCGACAAAAGGCGACATCACCACCGGCAGGATGCCGATCGGCGCCACCGCCAGGCCGGCCCAGGTCGCGGTATAACCCATCTGCGTCTGCAGCCACTGCGGCAGGATCAGGTTGATCCCGAAGAACCCCGCATACCCGCCCACCAGCACGATGGTACCGATGCGGAAGTTGCGATGGGCGAACAGCCGCAGGTTGACCACCGGATGCCGATCGGTCATTTCCCAGATCACGAACGCCGCCAGGGCGATCGCCGAGACCAGCGTGCCGATGATGATGAAGTTGGACTCGAACCAATCCAGGTCGTTGCCCTTGTCGAGGACGATCTGCAAGGCGCCGACCCCGATGATCAGGGTCAGCAGGCCGATGTAGTCCATCGGCTGGCGACTGGTGACCACCGGCCGCGCCTTGAGCTGCTGCTTCACCACCCAGGCGGCGAACAAGCCGATGGGCACGTTGATAAAGAAGATCCAGGGCCAACTGTAGCTGTCGGTGATCCAGCCACCGAGGATCGGCCCGGCAATGGGCGCCACCACCGTGACCATGGCCAGTAGCGCCAGGGCCATGCCTCGCTTGGCCGGAGGGTAGACGGCAATCAGCAGGGTCTGGGTCATCGGGTACAGCGGCCCGGCCACCACCCCCTGCAAGACCCTGAAGCCCACCAGTTCGGGCATCGAGGTGGAAATGCCGCACAGGAACGACGCCAGCACGAACAGCAGCGTCGCCCAGACGAACAGCTTCACCTCGCCGAACCGCCGGCTCAACCAGCCAGTCAATGGCAAGGCGATGGCGTTGCTCACCGCGAACGAAGTGATGACCCAGGTGCCCTGCTCCGAACTCACCCCCAAGTTGCCGGAGATGGTTGGCAGCGCCACGTTGGCGATAGTGGTGTCGAGCACCTGCATGAACGTCGCCAGCGACAGGCCGATGGTGCTCAGCAGCAGGCTGGGCGGGGTGAAAGACGCGTTATTGCTCATCGCGAATCCTTTGGAACGAGGCAGGCGCCCCGGTTCCTAGGGGAAACCGAGGCTGGCGGATTGGCGATTCAGCGCTTGGCGGTCTTGCCGATGGCAGCGCTGTTGTCGTGGATCAGGCGGGTAATCAGGGCATCGGCCTCGACCAGCTGGCGGTCATAGACACCGGTGCTGAAGGACGCCTTCTGCGGCGGTTGCTGGGCCAGTACCGGCCCGCTCTGATCCCGCAGGTTGACGTTGACCACCGTCGACAAGCCGACCCGCAGCGGATGCTTGGCCAGCTCCTCGGCATTGATATGAATGCGCACCGGTACCCGCTGGACGATCTTGATCCAGTTGCCGGTGGCGTTCTGCGCCGGAAGCAAGGCAAAGGCGCTGCCGGTACCGGCGCCGAGGCTGTCCACGGTGCCGCTGTACTTCACGTCGCTGCCGTAGATATCGGCCTCGATGTCCACAGGCTGGCCGATGCGCATGTCCCTCAGCTGGGTTTCCTTGAAGTTGGCGTCGATCCACAGCTGGTCCAGGGGAATCACGGCCATCAGCGCAGTGCCCGGCTGTACCCGCTGGCCCAGCTGCACGGTGCGCTTGGCCACATAACCGGTGACCGGTGCGATCAAGGTGCTGCGCGCGTTGTTCAGATAGGCCTGGCGCAGTTGCGCGGCGGCCGACTGCACATCCGGATGGTTGGAGACCACGGTGTCGTCCACCAGGGCATTGGTGGTATTGAGCTGCTGCTGGGCGTTGGCCAGGGCGTTCTGCGCCGTGGTCAGGTCATCCCGGGCATGGGACAGTTCTTCCTGGGAAATCGCCCCGCTGGCCGCCAGGTTCTTGCGGCGACTGAAGTTGTCCTGGGCCTTCTGCACCTCGGCCTTCTGCGCCGCCACCTGGGCCCGCATGCCGTCGACGTTGCTGTACAGGCCGCGCACCTGGCGCACGGTCCGGGCCAGATTGGCCTCGGCGCTCTGCAAGCCGACCTGGGCGTCGTTGGGGTCGAAATTGATCAGCACCTGGCCTTCGTGCACCAGGTCGCCGTCGTCGGCGCCGATGCTGACCACGGTACCGGTGACCAGCGGCGTGATCTCCACGACGTTGCCGTTGACATAGGCGTCGTCGGTGTTTTCGTTCCAGCGTCCATAGAGCTCATGCCAGGCGAATACGCCCAGCCCGCCCAGGACGACGATGACCGCCAGCCCCAGCAGCATGACCTTGCGTTTGCGCGGGTTGGCGTTGTCCGGAGTGTTTGCAGATGTTTGAGTGTCGGCGGTGGCCATGACAAATACCTCGAATTATTTGGTCTGCGGGGCTGGGACGGGGTTGGCCGAAGCCAGGTTCTGGGCGTCGAAACCGCCCCCCAGGGCCTGCATCAGCTGGATCGACAGATCGATCTGTTGGGCATTGAGCGTGGCCAGCTGACGCTGGGCCTGTAGCAGTTGCTGCTCGATGCTCAGCACGTCCAGGTAGTTGCCGATGCCGGAACCGTAGCGCTGGACCACGGTGTCATAGGAGTCCTGGGCAATATCGGTGGCATGTTGTTGAGCTGCGATCTGCCGGCCGATATCACGCAGTTGGGAAATGCTGTCGCTGACGTCCCCAAGGGCCGTCACCAGGGTCTTGTTGTACTGCGCCACCGCCAGGTCATAGTCGGCATCCCGGGCGTCGAGGCTGGCCCGCAGGCGACCGCCATCGAAGATCGGCAGCGAGACAGTCGGGGCAATGCTGAAGAAACGGCTGGCGGAACCGAACATCGCATCCCCCAATACCGACTCGGCTCCCGCGCTGGCGCTCAGGTTGAGGTTGGGATAGAAGCGGGTCTTGCTGGCATCGATGTTCTTGCTCGCTGCCTCGACACGCCAGCGAGCCGCCACCAGATCGGGGCGACGACCCAGCAGTTCCGCCGGCAGCACCGATGGCAGGGCCACGGCGCTGGCCTGCAGGACCTTGGGCCGACTGATGGCGTCGGCACGGTCCGGCCCCTTGCCGAGCAGTACCGCGAGGGCGATCCGGGCGCTCTGCAGTTGTTTTTCGGCATCGATCTGGCTGGCCTGGGAGCTGGCCTCCAGGCTCTCGGTCTGCTGGTACTGATATTGGCTGTCGATCCCGGCGCTCAGGCGGCGCTTGCTCAGGTCGAGCATCTGCCGGGTACGTTTCAGATCCTCGGTGGCCAGATCATGGACGATGTGCGCACGGCCCAGGTCGCTGTAGGCGCGGGCGACATCGGCAGCCAGGGTCAGGCTGGCGGCCTGGCGATCCACTTCCGCAGCCCGGGCCTCGCCCAGCGCGGCTTCCCAGGCGGCGCGCTGGCCGCCCCAGAGATCGAAGTTGTAGTTGAAGCTGGCGCCGAGGTTGCGCACCGTGGAATAGGCGCCGCCCTGCCCTCGCGGGTCCTTGTCACGGGCCAAGCGCGAGCGGCTGATACCGGCGCTGGCGTCCAGGGTCGGCATCCGCTCGGCATCGGCGGCATAGGCCGCGGCGCTGGCCTGATGGGCCCTGGCGCTGGCGACCTGCATGTCCGGACTGTCACGCAGGGCTTCCTGGATCAGCCCGTCGAGCTGGCTGTCGCCCAGGCTCTTCCACCAGTCGCTGCGGGGCCAGGCCGCCGCCGACAAGGTCACGCCATTGAGTGCCTTGCCGGCAGCCAGGCTCTGGGCCGACAGGCTCACACCCTCGGTGTCCAGGCCACTGTAGTTGGCACAACCAGCCAGGCTCATCGCCATCAGCACCAGGCTGGCGCGAGTACGCAAGGTTCTACTGCTCATTTGGCACCTACCCGCAGGATGGTGATCGGGTCACCAGCGGCCAGCAAAATTTTCTTGAGGATCTGTTCCAGGGTGCCCAACTCCTCGGGCGTGATGGCACCGACCAATTCGTTCATCGCGTCGGCGCCGATATCGGGCAGGCGGTCGGTGAGCTTGCGTCCTTCTTCCGTGAGCACCAGTTGCACCTGGCGCCGATCGCCTTCCGAACGCCGACGGGCGAGGAAGTCCTTCTGTTCCAGGCGATCGAGCATGCGGGTCATCGATCCGCTGTCCAGGGACAGGTGGCGACACAGCTCGGCCGGGGTATCGACGCCGAACTGGGCCATGATGATCAGCACCTTGAACTGTGCGGCGGTGATGCCATGGGGCTCCATGTGGGTGTCGATGATCCGGTCCTTGAGCAAGGCGGCACGTCCCAGCAGCAGGCCGAGATGGCAATTGTGAAAGTCGTCCGGCTTGAAATGCTTCATCTGCTCACCAATTAGCTGCCTAGGCAGGGAGTGTGTGTCAGAATGTTACTGCCTAGGCAGCGAATGTCAACGTAATAATTAGCATGCTCTGTATTTGGCCCACGCACCGGCGCGCGGTCACCGTGGAGCGGGTGACGAGGAAGGAAATAGCAGGTCGTGCAAGCCCGGGCCGCTGCCGCAGGGTGCGTCAACGGCCGGGAATGGCAGGCGCTAGAAGTCGCGCTTGTAGAAGATGTCCAGGGAGCTGGCAAAGCCGCTGGCGGCCTCCAGATACACCTTCTTGCTCAGCTTGTAGCGCAAGGCGATGGTACTGGCCGGCTCGAACACGCCTACGCCATAGCGCAGGCTCAAGCGTTCGGAAATGTTGCCGCTGGCCACCACGCTGGTGCTGTTGCCACTGCCTTGGGTATCGAGCTGGAAGTCCTCGATGCCCAGGTTCTTGGCGATGCCGCCGGTGAGCTCCGAGCTGCCCATCAGGCCCAGGCCCAGCGCAGCCTGGGCAAGCATGTTGTTGTCTTCACCGTTGGAACTCAGCGGACGCCCCAGCACCAGGTAGGACAGGGCCTGTTCCTGGCTCATGGCCGGCTCGGAGAAGATCTTCGTCGTCGGCTGCTCGGCGCTGCCGCTCAAGCGGATGCCGGCGATCACGTTGTCGGTCTGGCGCACGGCCTCGATGTCCAGGTACGGCTGATCGATGGGGCCGGCGAACAGCAGTCGTGCCCGGCGTACGCTCAGGCGCTGGCCATAGGCCCGATAGCGACCATCGTTGAGCCACAGCTCGCCACGGGTGTCCATGTTGTCGCCGATGTGCACATGCCCCTGCAGGTTGGCCGTCAGGCCAAAACCACTGAAGGCCAGCTTGTCCTGCCCCACTTCCACATCGATGTTCATCGCCATGGCCATGGGGGTTTTGCCCTCGGCCGTCTGCTGGCCGACGATCACCGTGTCATCGGAGACCTTGACCGTCGACGGCGGCAGTTCACGCACGGTGATCTGGCCCTTGGGGATCGACACCTTGCCGCTGATCGCCAGTTTGTTGTCCTGCAGCGCGATCTTCAGGTCCGGAGCAACTTCCAGGGCGGCATAAGGCTCGACCGTCACCGGCAACTGCGTGCCCTTGAGGTTGAGGTCCACCAGCAGGTTGCTGCCCCAGGCCAGATTGCCGTCCAGGCTGCCCTGCCCGGTCTTGCCTCCCTTCCAGGTGCCATCGAGCCGCACGCTTTCGCCCGTGATCTGCGCAGTCAGCTGCAAGTCCTCGATGCTGGTGGGCAATTCGGAACCAGCCACCTGGCCACCACTGAGCTGCAGGTTGCCGTTGACCTGGGGTGCCAGCAATCCGCCAGACAGCCTGCCACTGCCATTGAGGTTGCCATTGAGCTTCTCCACCATGGGCACGAATGGTCGGGCCACGGACAGGTCCAGGCCACTGAGGCGGAACTCCCCGGACAGCGGCTTGTTCTTGGGCAGCGGGTTGATCTGCGCCTGGACCATCAGTTGCCCGAGCTTGCCACCATCGAATTGCAACTGGGTGTCGATGCGCTGCGGGCCAAGACGCGAGTCGAGCTTGAGCGTCTGGTAAGGGAAATCCAGCCACTGCTCCTTGTCCTTGACGCGCAAGGTACCGTTACTGGCATCCACGATGATCTGCCCCTTGGGGCCGCTGGCCGGCAGGTCCAGCTGGACATCGGCGTTGAGCAGTCCCTTCCAGGCGAAATCCTTGGGCAGCCACTGGGCCAGGCTGTCGATGGGGAACCGCTTGAGGTGGTAGCGCAACTTCGGATCGGGCATCAGCCGCTGATCCTCGCCGCACAGGCTGGCATCCCCGCTGACCCAGCAATGGGCGGCGAAATTGAGCGTGCCGTTGGCCAGGCGTTCAAGCCGGGCCGGGTTCTGCAGTGTCCAGGCCTGGCCACCACTGTGTACCTCGCCCGTGGCCAGGCGTCCGCGCCAGTTGCCTTGGTCCAGCGCGCCATCCAGGCCCAGGGCCAATTTCAGCAACGGGCCCTGCAGGTCCAGTTGCAGTTTCTGTTTGCCGATATCGCCCTGCCCGGCCAGGGTCAAGGAGCCCAGCTGGGTCTCACCGACCTGGATCCCGCTACCCTTGAGATCGACCCGGGCCTTTTGCCCCGCATCCAGGCTGGCATCCAGCTTGAGACTCTGCAGATGGTTATCGGCAAAGGCCAGTTGCTGTCCGGTCAGGTCCGCCTTGCCCTGTGGTGCCTTGAGCGTGCCGGCCAGGTCTACCCGGCCATTGAGTTGACCACGCAGTTGTGGCCAGAGCTGGCCCAGGCGCGGCATCCTGATGTCCAGTTGGCCGCTGATTTTCTGCTGCAGGCTGGCGGTGCCATTGATCCGGTTATCCCCGAGACGCACATCCAGGGCGCTGAGCTGCCATTGCTCCCCGGCCCCATCGGCCTTGGCCTGCAACAGCGCAGGCTGGCCCCGCAGACGGCCCTTGAGATCCAGGTCGGCATTGAGCTTGAGCTGCTGGTGTTTCATCTCGCCCTGGCTGCGCAGCGGGCCGGCCAGGGTACCGGGCAGTTCCGCCAGCCAATAGGCAGGGTTGATCGCCGACAGTTCCAGGGCCGTGTCCCAGGCAATGCCGTCGGCGAACTGCAGGTTCAGGTGGCCCTGGGCCTTGCCCTGGCCCGCGGTCAGCTGCAATTGCGGCAGGTGGATCTGGCCCAGGTCGCCACTGAACGGGCTGCCAAGGCTGAAGGCACCGGCCGGGCCATCCAGGTCACCCTGGAAATTGCCCAGGTAGTTGCCATCGCGGTACGCCACCTCGGCGTTGAACGTGCGCACCACCACGGCCGGTTCGTCGATCAACGGATAGAGGCGATGCCAGGGAAAATCCAGCCAGGCCAGGCGGGCCTCGGCGGAAAAACCCTGGCTCCAGTCCAGCTGGCCATTGAGCTTGAGGCTCTGCCGGTCGCTGGCCAGCAGGTCCAGCGCCGCAACCTGTGCGCCCTTGGCGTCGACCTTGCCTTGCAACGACAACGCCACCGGCCCTTGCTCGGCGGGCAGACTGGCCTTGCCGACGAGTTGGTAACCGCGTTTCAGGTCGCCCTTGCCCGTAAGCTCCAGGCCGTCCAATTGCAGGGTATCCGGCAGCTCGGCACTGGCCTTGAAGCCATCGGCGGTGATGCGAACCTGCGCGGGCAGGTCCTCCACCAGCGGCTGCAGCTCGCCAGCCAGTTGCCCTTGCAGATACCCGCTGCTGTCGGCATGCAGCGTGAGGGTCTTGAGCAGGTCGCCCTCGACTTTCAGCGCCAGGTTCCAGGGGCCGCCACCGGGGGCTGGCAGGCCAAGGCTGCCCTGGGCCGCCAGCGGCCAGTCGCCGCTGGGTTGCAACAAGCCGGTGAGTTGCAGGACGAGGTCATCGCGCTGCAGGTGCAAGGAGTCGATGCTCAGCCCTTCGGTGGTCCAGTGGGCTGCCAGTTGCAGCACCTTGAGTTGCTCGCTGCCGTCGAGCAGCAAGCTGCCGACTCGGACCTGCCCCAGTTCGATGGCCAGCGGCAAGTGCAGATCAGGGAGGCTGATGGGGCCTGAGCTTTCATCGCTGCCGGCAGGAAACTGCAGGCTGACCTGGTCGGCCTCCAGTTGCTCGATGCACAGGGTCATGCGCAACAGGCACGCAGGTGACCAGGCGAACTGCACACCCTGCAGCTCGACCCGGGTATCACCCTGCTGCCACAGCAGGTGAGCGGCCGCCCACTGGCCACCCAGGCGCCCGTCGAATTGCTCCAGGCTCAGCCCCGGCACCTGGCGCAAGGCCCAGCGGCTGCCGGCCTGGGTGCCCAGGATGGCGGCCAATGCCAGGAGAAACAGGATCACCAGCGCAAGGATCGCCAGCAGCGTTATCTTCACACCACGCTTCAAAGCTCTGGCCCCATGGAAAAGTGCAAACGTATACCGCCGTCATCGTTCATCGCGTGGGCCAGATCGACCCGGATCGGCCCCACGGGCGACACCCAGCGCACACCGACCCCGACCCCGGTCTTGAGGTTCGGCAGCTCCAGCTTGTTGAAGGAGTTGCCCTGGTCGACGAAGGTCGCGATCCGCCATTTCTCGGCGATGGAATACTGGTACTCGACACTGCCTGCGACCATGTAGCGGCCGCCGATGCGATCGCCTTCGGAGTTCTTCGGCGACAGGCTCTGGTAGTCGTAGCCACGCACGCTCTGGTCGCCACCGGCGAAGAAGCGCAGCGATGGCGGTACCGATTTGTAGCCATTGGTGGCGCTGCCGCCGAACTGCACTCGCCCCAGCAAGCGATGATTGTCCCAGACCGTGGTCAGGCCCTTGAGCAAGACCGTGCCATACAGCAGGTTGTTGTCCGAACCCAGGCCCTCCTTGGCCAGCTTGGTATCGAACTGGAGGCGATAGCCGTTATGCGGATCGATCCGGTTGTCGCTGCGCAGGTAGGAATACGTAAGGCCCGGCATCAGCAGGTTGCTCAGGCCCGAGTCATCCCCCAGCCGGTACTCCTCGCGCTGGTACTTGAGCGACACCACCCGCTGCCAGCCACTGGGCAGCTTGCTGTGCCATTCGGGGCCCAAGGTCAGCAGCTTGCTCAACGTGTCGGTGCCGGAAATTTCTTCATTCTGATAGCCGCCGGCAAATCGCAACTTGTCGGTCAGGGGTGGGTCCAGGGGAATGTCGTACCACAGGCCGACGTTCTGCCGTGGCGCCGAGACTTCCGCCTCCCAGCCGTAGCTGTGGCCCTGGGGATTGACCCAATGCCGGGTCCAGTTGGCCTTGACCCGGGGGCCGACGTCGGTGGAATACCCCAGGCCCAGCCCCATGGTGCGGGGCTTGCGGGTTTCCAGTTGGACCGCCACCGGAATCACCTCATGCTCGGCGGCGGAAGGCGCAGCGTCGACCCGTACCGATTCGAAATAACCACTGGATTGCAAGGCCTGGTTGAGCTCGGCGATCAGTTCGGAGTCGTAGGCGGCCCCCGTCTTGAACGGCACCATGCGCCGCAGCAGGTCTTCATCGAACAGCGAGTCGCCGGCAAAGTCGACCTTGCCCAGGGCATAACGCGGGCCGCTGTCGTAGACCAGTTCGATGTCCGCCACCCCGGCCTGGGGGTCCACCCGCAACTGCTGCTGGGTGAAACGCCCGCTGAAGAAACCATAGCGCGAAGCCTGGTTCTGGATCAGCCGCTTGGCATCTTCATAACGCCCATGGTTGAGCACTGCGCCAGGCTTGAGCTGGTCGCTGTCGGGGGTACGAAAGGACTTGAGGGACGCCGCCGGGCCTTCGACCCGGATCGTCACGTCGCGCAGGTGCACCGGCTCGCCGGGATCGACACGCAGCATCAGGCGCGGCTTGTCGCCGCCGCGCACCTCACTGGAGATCAGGGGTTGGTAGTAACCCAGGGCCTGGGCGGCTTTCTTCGCCTGCTCTTCAGCGCCCCGGCTGAACCTGAGCAGGGCTTCTTCATCCCGATCACCCAGGTCACCGATATAACCTTCGATATTGGCCTTCAGCTCATCGTTGGCAGGCTTGACCCTGACAGCCAATTCGCTCTGCGCCAGCGCCGCACAGCTTGTGAACAACAGCAAAAAGCCGCTGGTGAATCTTCCGGAAAACTTCATAGGCGCGGATGCTATCACGAGCTTGGGAGGGCGATAGAGCACTCGAAGGCCGGGAAAGTTCTATTCAGCCCGTCGCGCTTTGCAGACGCTGTGGATTGGCATGAAAGAATACATGCTCGCGGACAGGCCCCACCGCCACTTCGCCGATCTCCAGGTAGCCCTGGCGCTGGTAGAAGGCCAGGTACCGCGGATTGCCGGTATCAAGCACCACGCCCTGGGAATGCGCATCCTCCGCGCACCAGTTGTGCACCGCTTTGAGCAACTGCTCACCGAAATGCTGGCCCTGGAACTGCGGATGCACCCCCAGCAACGGCAGCACATGCAGTGCGTCATTGGGCAGGCAGGCCTGCACGGCATCGTGATACTCCAGGTAGCGCCGGGTACAGCGAAAACCGGTACTCAGCACCATGCGCAGGCGCCAGGCCCAGCTCTCGGTGATTCCCAGGCGCCGCTGCGGCGGTGCGATCAGGGCGATGGCGATCAACCGATCGTTGACCAACAGGCCGATGGCCGGCAGGTCCTGCAAAAAGTGCTGCTTGACCAGCTCGCGTACCGTGGCCCGCACGCGCTGCTCGTAGCCGGGGCGCTCGGACTCGAAGATGAAACCGAAGGTCGGTTCGTGCCGGTAGGCCTGGTACAGCAATGACCGCGCTTCACGGGAATACCCGCTGTCGAGCATGTGGACATCGGCAATGGCGTTGCTGGCATCAGGCATGACGGTCACTCCTCCCTGGCGCGGCGTGAAGGGCCGCGCTCTTGTAGTACGAGCCTTGCGCGCCGCTGATCGTTCCCACGCCCAAGGACATTAGCAGCGCATCGGCGACGCTGCCACGCTGGTCGGCCCGGGCGTAGTCAGCTAGCATCGGTGTTTTGCCAGGACCGCCGACCATGAAGATCGTCTCGTTCAATATCAACGGCCTGCGTGCCCGCCCCCATCAGCTGGCGGCGCTGATCGACAAGCACCAACCGGACGTGATCGGCCTGCAGGAAACCAAGGTTTCCGACGACCAGTTCCCCCTGGCCGAGGTCCAGGCCCTGGGTTATCACGTGCATTACCACGGCCAGAAGGGCCACTACGGGGTCGCCCTGCTCTCGCGCCAGGCGCCACTGGCCCTGCACAAGGGGTTCGAAGGCGATGACGAAGACGCCCAGCGCCGCTTCATCTGGGGCACCTTCGCCGATGCCGATGGCACGCCGGTGACCATCATGAACGGCTACTTCCCCCAGGGCGAAAGTCGCGACCACCCCACCAAGTTCCCGGCCAAGGCGCGTTTCTACAGCGACCTGCAACAGTTGCTGGAAAGCCGCTTCAGCCATGACCAGCCGCTGGTGGTCATGGGCGACGTGAATATCTCCCCGCAAGACTGCGACATTGGCATTGGTGCCGACAACGCCAAGCGCTGGCTCAAGACCGGCAAGTGCAGCTTCCTGCCGGAAGAGCGCGAGTGGATGGCACGCCTGAAGAACTGGGGGTTGGTGGATAGCTTCCGGCACCTGAATCCCGAAGTGAATGATCGCTTCAGCTGGTTCGACTACCGCAGCCGCGGCTTCGAGGACGAACCCAAGCGGGGCCTGCGCATCGACCTGATCCTGACTTCCCGCGGCCTGCTGCCACGAGTCAAGGACGCCGGGGTCGACTACGAGTTGCGGGGCATGGAGAAACCTTCCGACCATGCACCGATCTGGCTCGAGCTGAGCTGACGGCCAGGCACAAAAAAGCCCATCTGATGATGGGCTTTTTTCTGCCTGCTAGAGCTGCACGTGCTCGACGCGGTCCGTGGCGCCAGCACTGACGATCGCGCCGATGGCGCTCTCAAGAGCCTCCTCCGAGTCGTACAGGTGGCTGACCAGGATCACATCCTTGCCGGATTTGAGCTTGAAAAAAGGTTTTCCGCCCGACGAAATTTTCTTGACGTAGCGCTCAGGGGAAGCGCAGTGTGCGCGGAACAGGCCGAGAGCCATCTCGGCACTGTCCCGGCAAGGGTAGCGGTCGCTTTGCAGCATGGTCTGCGCCTCCTTTGTCTTCAGCAAGAATCTGCATGCACCACTGCCATACTGCTTCAGTTCGAACCAGGCACTCATTTGCAACTCCTTTGAACGCGATGAAATAGCAGCTCCACGCTGCGAGGGCATCTGCGGAGATGGCGCGTTGGCAGTCGCCCCAATCCCCTACAGACAAAGTTGTCCACTCTACGTGGCGCCACAGGGTGCGGTCGTTGGGCAAAATCGTAAAAAATCTAGAGAAAACAGATATTTATCACGTAGGACTTTCGCCATTCATTTGCGACAAGCGTCCTTCGTCACAGGACTGTCACTTCCCTGACTTAATCTCGCCGGCATTCACCTCCTCCTCTATATAGAAGGCCAGTGCCGCCATGCCCCGCGTTTCCTCCGCCAGCGAACGAGATATCTGGTGCCGGACCATCAGCCTGTTTCTGATCGGCTTCATTTGTTACGCCCTGCCCTGGTCGGTATTTGCCGCCCTGCCCCTGGCAGCGGAAAACACCCAGGTGCTGCGCATCCAGGGTTCCAACACCATCGGCGCCCGACTGGGCCCGGCGCTGGTCAAGGGACTGATGGAACAACAGGGCCTGCATGACGTCAGAATCGAAGCCAGTGGCAAGGACAACGAACAACGGGTCATCGGCCAGACCGTCCAGGGCCGACAGGTCCGGGTGGACGTGGCGGCCCACGGCTCGAGCACCGGCTTCAGCGCACTGCAGAACGGCCAGGCCGATCTCGCCGCAGCATCGCGACCGATCAAGGACCGTGAACTGGTGGAGCTGGAAAACCTCGGGGACCTGAAAAGTCCCGACGCCGAACAGGTGATTGCCATCGACGGCCTGGCAATCATCCTCCACCCGCACAACCCTCTGACCCGACTGAGCACCGAGCAACTGGCCCGGCTGTTCAGCGGCGAAGCCAGGACCTGGGAAGATCTGGGCGGCGCCGGTGGCGCGGTACACCTGTATGCCCGGGATGACCAGTCCGGCACCTACGACACCTTCAGGGAACTGGTCCTGGGCCGACGCGGCAAGACCCTGAGTCCCAGTGCAAAACGCTTCGAATCCAGCGAACAGTTGTCCGACGCAGTCAGCCGAGATCCCCAGGGCATAGGTTTCATCGGCCTGCCCTACGTACGCCAGGCAAAGGCGGTGGCCATCGTCGACGGTGACTCGCAACCCATGTTGCCGCTCAACAGCCTGATCGCCACGGAAGACTATCCGCTGTCACGGCGCCTGTACCTGTACTTGCCACCCAGCAGCCAAAACCCTTGGGCCAAAGCCCTGGTGAGTTTCGCCCAGAGTGCCAAGGGCCAGGCCATAGTGGCCGCCAACGGTTTCGTCGCCCAGACCGTGCAAGCCATGAGCGTGGAGCCCGGCCCGCAGATGCCCGAGGCGTACCAGGCACTGGCCCGGGAGGCCCAGCGCCTGAGCGTGAACTTTCGCTTCGAGGAAGGCAGTGCCAGCCTGGACAACAAGGCGCGCCAGGACCTGAACCGGGTCCTGGACTACCTGCGCCAGCACGGCAAGCTGAACCGCCAGGTAACCCTGGCCGGATTTGGCGACGCCAAGAGCGACCCGACCCGCGCGGCCTTGCTGTCCAAGCTGCGGGCCATGGCGGTGCGTCGGGAGCTGGTGAAAAGTGGTGTGGTGTTCCGCGAGATTCGGGGTTTCGGCGCACAGTTGCCGGTGGCCGCCAACAACCTCGACGAGGGCCGGATCAAGAACCGGCGAGTGGAAGTCTGGGTGCACTGAACCACAACCGCGACCTGCTGACAGGCCGCGGTGCTGGAGATCAGTGTCCGCTGCTGCGCATAAGTTCCCTGGGCACATATTTACCGATTTCGTACTTGCCGATCGCAGCCCGGTGAACCTCGTCCGGACCGTCCGCCAGCCGCAGCGTACGCTGCATTGCATACATGTAGGCCAGCGGGAAGTCGTTGGACACCCCGGCCCCGCCATGGATCTGGATCGCCCGGTCGATCACCCGCAGGGCGACGTTCGGTGCCACCACCTTGATCTGGGCGATCTCGCTCTTGGCCACCTTGTTACCGGCAGTGTCCATCATGTAGGCGGCCTTGAGGGTCAGCAGGCGGGCCATGTCGATTTCCATGCGCGAGTCGGCGATCTTGTCGAGGTTGCCCCCCAGCCGCGCCAGCGGCTTGCCGAATGCGGTACGGCTCACCGAACGCTTGCACATCAACTCCAGGGCGCGTTCGGCCATGCCGATCGAGCGCATGCAGTGATGGATGCGGCCCGGGCCCAGGCGCCCCTGGGCGATCTCGAAGCCACGGCCCTCACCGAGCAGCACGTTTTCATAGGGCACGCGAACGTTGTCGAATACCACTTCGGCATGGCCATGGGGCGCGTCGTCATAACCGAAGACCGGCAATGGGCGGACGATCTTCACCCCGGGGGCATCCACTGGCACCAGGATCATCGAGTGCTGCTGGTGGCGCGGTGCATCGGGATTGCTCAGGCCCATGAAGATCAGGATCTTGCAGCGCGGATCGCAGGCGCCCGAGGTCCACCATTTCTTGCCGTTGATCACCCACTCGTCACCCTGGCGCACTGCCCGGGCCGCCATGTTGGTGGCGTCGGACGAAGCCACGTCCGGCTCGGTCATGGCGAAGGCAGAACGGATCTCGCCGCGCAGCAGCGGCTGCAACCAGCGCTGTTTCTGCTCTTCGTTGGCATAACGCACCAGCACTTCCATGTTGCCGGTGTCGGGGGCCGAGCAGTTGAACGGCTCCGGACCAAGCAGGGAACGCCCCATGATCTCCGCCAGCGGCGCGTATTCCAGGTTGGTCAGGCCGGCCCCCAGTTCCGACTCGGGCAGAAACAAATTCCACAGCCCTTCAGCCTTGGCCTTGAGTTTGAGCTCCTCCATGATGGCGGTCGGCTGCCAGCGGTCACCCTCGGCAACCTGGCGCTCGAAGACAGCTTCAGCCGGATAGACATAGGCATCCATGAATGCGGTGACGCGTTCACGCAGTTCCTGGACCTTGGGGGAATAGGCGAATTCCATGGGCAGCTCTACCTCTGTGAAAACGGGTGTGGGGGGACTGAAATCGATGCTAGTTCAGCTACGAAAATTTACCTAGCCTATTCTCGGCGTGTATTAACATTCATCACCGATATATGATCGGCTGATTCTGCAGGCTTGCGAGCCGCCCCCTCACGTGCCCTAACGCCCCCCTCGCCGGGGTCAACAATAAGAGTGCAGCGCCATGAATCTGAGCAAGGTCGACCTCAACCTCTTCATCGTTTTCGACGCGATCTACACCGAAGCCAACCTGACCCGCGCCGGCCAGATTGTCGGCATCACCCAACCGGCGGTGTCCAATGCCCTGGCGCGCCTGCGCGAAACCTTCAACGATCCGCTGTTCGTCAGGACCGCCCAGGGCATGGTGCCGACCCCCATGGCGCAGAACATCATCGGCCCGGTGCGCAACGCCCTGTCGCTGCTGCGGGTCTCGGTCCAGGAAAGCCGGATCTTCAACCCCTTGCAGGCCGCCAAGACCTACCGCATCAGCATGACCGACCTGACCGAGGCGGTGATCCTGCCGCAGCTGTTCCAGCGCCTGCGGCGCCTGGCGCCCACCGTGGTGATCGAGAGCTTCTTGTCCAAGCGCCGGGAAACCACCAAGGAACTGGCGGCCGGACGCCTGGACTTCGCCGTGGATGCGCCGTTGAACACCGACCCCCAGGTGCGTCACGTCAAGCTCATGGAAGACCGCTACGTCTGCGCCATGCGCAAGGGGCACCCGCTTGCCGGCAAGGATAAGTTCACCCTGGACGACTATCTGTCCCTCACCCATGTGCACATTTCCAGCCGGCGCAGCGGCCTGGGCCATGTCGACCTGGCCCTGGGCAAGATGGGCATCCAGCGCAAGATCGCCCTGCGGTCCCAGCATTACCTGATGGCCTCCCTGGTGCTGCAACAGACCGACATGGTCATGACCGTGCCGGAGCGGTTTGCCCGGCGCCACGAACTGCACGCCTTCAACCTGCCGGTCAACGACGTGCCACCGGTGGAAACCCACCTCTATTGGCATGAAAGCACCGACCAGGACCCGGCCAACCGCTGGATGCGCGAGCAGATGATCGAGTTGTGCCAGCAGGTCACCGCCCACGAGAAGAAACTCGACCGGCAAGCGGTGTGAGCTCCAGCAGCCGGCAAACCCACTCCTGGCGCTACGGGCAGGAACCGGGCCGCCGGCGCGAGGGGATTGCTTGACGTATACGTCAACCTGCCTTTAGCTTAGCGCCAAGTCCCCTCTCGAGCGCCTCCATGAGCAGCCAGACCTACAGCATTTCCGACCTCGCTCGCGAGCTCGACATCACCACCCGGGCCATTCGCTTCTATGAGGAGCAGGGCCTGCTGGCACCCGAGCGGCGTGGCCAGGAACGCATCTACTCGCCACGGGACAAAGTCAGCCTGAAACTGATCCTGCGGGGCAAGCGCATCGGTTTCTCCCTGGCCGAGTGCCGTGAACTGATCGAGCTCTACGATCCCTCCAGCGGCAACCTCAAGCAACTGCACAGCATGCTGGCCAAGATCACCGAGCGCCGTGAACAGCTCGAACAGCAGTTGCTGGATATCGAACAGATGAAGCTGGAACTGGACACGGCCGAGGAGCGCTGCACCCAGGCGCTGCAGCAGACGATCCAGAACCAGAACAGCACCGCCCCCTGACGCCAGCGGCCATGTGGCCTGCGACGGCACCCGCCATCACTTGAAAGAAGGTGAACCCCATGTCCCTCCCCAGCCATGTACGCCTGGTCGAAGTCGGCCCGCGCGACGGCCTGCAAAACGAAGCCCAGCCCATCAGCGTCGACGACAAGGTTCGCCTGGTGGATGCCCTGACCGAAGCGGGCCTTGGCTATATAGAAGTCGGCAGCTTCGTTTCGCCCAAGTGGGTACCGCAGATGGCCGGCTCGGCCGAAGTGTTCGCCCGCATCCAGCGCAAGCCGGGAGTGATCTACGGCGCCCTGGCACCCAACCTGAGAGGCTTCGAGGATGCGCTGGCGGCCGGGGTCAAGGAAGTGGCAGTGTTCGCCGCAGCCTCCGAAGCCTTCTCCCAGCGCAACATCAACTGCTCCATCAGTGAAAGCCTGGCGCGCTTCGCACCGATCATGGAATCAGCCCGGCAGCATGGCATCAGCGTGCGCGGCTACGTGTCCTGCGTGCTGGGCTGCCCCTACGAAGGCGAGGTGGCCCCGGAGCAAGTCGCCGCGGTAGCCCGCGAGCTGTACGCCATGGGCTGCTACGAGGTGTCCCTGGGCGACACCATCGGCACCGGCACCGCCGGCGCCACCCGCCGGATGTTCGAGGTGGTCGGCGCCCAGGTACCCCGGGACAAGCTCGCCGGGCACTTCCACGACACCTACGGCCAGGCCCTGGCCAATATCTACGCCAGCCTGCAAGAAGGCATCGCGGTGTTCGACAGCTCCGTCGCCGGCCTGGGCGGCTGCCCCTATGCCAAGGGCGCCAGCGGTAACGTGGCCACCGAAGACGTGCTGTACCTGCTCAATGGCCTGGGCATCCACACCGGTATCGACCTGGAGCGCCTGGTCGAGGCCGGAAACCGGATCAGCCGCGTCCTGGGCCGCCCCACCGGCTCGCGCGTGGCCAAGGCGCGAAGTGCCGGTTAGCCATACTGTGCGGCCGGTGTGTTACCGGCCGCTCTGGAATGGGGCGGGAACGAGTAACACGGAAACAGTTTGTCGATTTTTTTGCAGAACAGATTGTCCTACAAAATTTCAAGCCATTGATTTTAAAGGATTTTAAAAAGTTGGCACGGCTTCTGCTATCTCTATGGCATAACAAGAATAAAAAGCAGCAAACCTAATAAAAATAAGACGAAACGACTCTGACATAACAAGAACAACACGGCAGAGACGCAGCTAACAGATTTTTTTGGAGAAGGTGTAGTGTGCGGGACGGCTTGCAAGAGTCATCCGCAATCGGTCAGAGAATAATAAAACTACCCTTCAGGTAGCTCCCGAACCGGTTGGATCGCCCTGGCGACACATTGAATCAGCGCTCAAAAAAATACGTTTGCTCTTGATCCCGGATGGGGATCGCCCAAAACAGCGGTAAAGGGCCACGGTCGACAAAAACAACAACAGGCCGCCCTTCAATAATAAAAAAAGAGCACGCAACGACAAATTAAAGGGGAGCTTCGGCTCCCCTTTGTGCTTCCTGCCTTTCCTGGTTTGCCTGCCCTTCCCGCCCTGGCGCGTGCACCGGAACCGATGCACACCCCTCTGGACACTCATCATCTACCCAGGTGCTCGCCCAGCTCTTCGACGCTGATTTCACGCATGCGAAACTTCTGGATCTTGCCGGTAACGGTCATCGGGAACTCTTCGACGAACTTGAAGTAACGCGGTGTCTTGAAGTGCGCGATGCGCTCCTTGCACCAGGCCTGCAGCTCCAGTTCGCTCGCCGAATGCCCGGGATGGAACTTGATCCAGGCCACGATTTCCTCGCCATAACGGGCACAGGGGATGCCCACCACCTGCACATCGGCCACCGCCGGGTGCGTGAAGAAAAACTCTTCCAGCTCCCGCGGATAGATGTTCTCGCCACCCCGGATGATCATGTCCTTGTTGCGCCCGGCGATGCACACGTACCCCTGATCGTTCATGGTGGCCAGGTCGCCGGTATGCATCCAGCCGGCCTGGTCGATGGACTCCCGGGTGCCCTGCGGGTTGTTCCAGTAGCCAAGCATGACGCTGTAGCCCCGGGTACAGAGTTCACCGATGGTGCCACGCGGCACCACACTGCCGGCCTCGTCGATGATCTTGCTTTCCAGGTGCGGCTGGGTCCGGCCCACGGTGGTCACCCGCAACTCCAGGTCATCGGCCGGGCCGGTCTGCAGCGATACCGGGCTGGTCTCGGTCATGCCATAGGCGATCTGCACCTCGTTCATGTGCATCTCGCTGATCACCCGGCGCATCACTTCGATCGGGCAAGTCGCCCCAGCCATGATCCCGGTGCGCAGGCTCGACAGATCGAACTCGCTGCGCCGAGGCTGATCGAGCATGGCGATGAACATGGTCGGTACCCCGTACAGGCCGGTGGCCCGTTCTTCGGCCACGGCGCTCAGGGTCAGCAGCGGATCGAAGGCATCGCTGGGGTAGATCATGGTGGTGCCATGGGTGATACAGCCCAGGTTGCCCATGACCATGCCGAAACAGTGGTACAGCGGCACCGGGATCACCAGCCGGTCATTGGCCGTGAGGCCCAGGCTCTGGCCAACCATGTAGCCGTTGTTGAGGATGTTGTAGTGGCTCAGGGTCGCGCCCTTGGGGAAGCCGGTGGTGCCAGAGGTGTACTGGATATTCACCGGCTGGTCGAAATCCAGGCTGTCCTGGCGGGCCTGCAATTGCTCGGCGCTGGTGCCGGCGGCCAGGTCGCCAAGCTGCGACCAGGGCAGGAAACCCGACGGTGGCCGGGCGTCCAGGCTGATCACTCCACGCAACTCTGGCAACAGCTGGCTGTGCAACTGGCCGATGGACTGCTCGGCCAGTTCCGGCAGCAGCCCCTGGAGCATGACGTGGTAATCGGAGGTCTTGAAGGCCCCGGCACAGATCAGCCATTGGCAGCCGGACTGCTTGAGCACGTACTCCAGTTCGGAGGCGCGATAGGCCGGGTTGATGTTCACCAGGATCACGCCGATCTTGGCACTGGCGAACTGGGCGATGCACCACTGGGCGCAATTGGGGCCCAGATACCCAGGCGATCGCCGGTCTTGAGCCCCAGGGCCAGCATGGCCCTGGCATGCAGGTCCACCGCCTCGCGCAGTTGCCGCCAGGTGTAGCGCAGTTGCTGATGACGAACCACCAGGGCCTCGCCCTGGGGATGGGCCGCAACGGTGCTGTCGAAGGCCTGGCCAATGGTCAGCGCCAGCAAGGCACGGTCTTGCGTACCACGGGTATAGCTACGATCCGGCTGGGAGCCCGAGTGTTCCATGACGACCCCTATTGTCTTTATTGTAGGAGCGAGGCTTGCCCGCGATTGGAGCGCCGCGGCGCCGCTATGCGACCGCGTGATCCTTCATCGCCAGCAAGCTCGGCGCCTACAGATTCGCTCAAGTTGACGTTTACGTAAAGGGCGATTGACAGTCCTCTGGCGCAGGTTTACGTTAACGTAAAGGTGAGAGCCTGGCAGCGCCGCTCTCCACGCCCGACCCCTCGATAAAAACAAATTCTGAAGGTGCCCCGCCATGAGTTACCCGACCCTGAACTTCGCCCTCGGTGAAACCATCGACATGCTGCGCCAGCAAGTCCAGGCCTTCGTCAAGGCGGAGCTGGCGCCCCGGGCGGCGCAGATCGACGCCGACAACCTGTTCCCCGCCGACATGTGGCGCAAGTTCGGTGACATGGGCCTGCTGGGTATCACCGTCCCGGAAGAATACGGCGGTGCCGGCCTGGGTTACCTGGCTCACGTGGTGGCCATGGAAGAAATCAGCCGCGCCTCGGCCTCGGTGGCCCTGTCCTACGGCGCCCACTCCAATCTCTGCGTGAACCAGATCAACCGTAACGGCAGCCATGAGCAGAAGAACAAGTACCTGCCCAAGCTGATCAGCGGCGAACACATCGGTGCCCTGGCCATGAGCGAACCCAACGCGGGCTCCGACGTGGTGTCGATGAAGTTGCGCGCCGACAAGCGCGGCGACCGCTTCGTGCTCAACGGCAGCAAGACCTGGATCACCAACGGCCCGGATGCCAACACCTACGTGATCTACGCCAAGACCGACCTGGAAAAGGGTGCTCATGGCATCACCGCGTTCATCGTCGAGCGCGACTGGAAGGGCTTCAGCCGCAGCAACAAGTTCGACAAGCTGGGCATGCGCGGCTCCAATACGTGCGAGCTGTTCTTCGATGACGTCGAAGTACCGGAAGAAAATATCCTCGGCGTGCTCAACGGCGGGGTCCGAGTCCTGATGAGCGGCCTGGACTACGAGCGCGTGGTGCTCTCCGGTGGTCCGACCGGGATCATGCAGGCCTGCATGGACCTGGTGGTGCCCTACATCCACGACCGCAAGCAGTTCGGCCAGAGCATCGGCGAGTTCCAGCTGATCCAGGGCAAGATCGCCGACATGTACACCCAGCTCAATGCGAGTCGCGCCTACCTGTACGCCGTGGCCCAGGCCTGCGAACGTGGCGAGACCACCCGCAAGGACGCCGCCGGGGTGATCCTCTACAGCGCCGAGCGCGCGACCCAGATGGCCCTGGATGCAATCCAGATCCTGGGCGGCAACGGCTACATCAATGAGTTCCCCGCAGGTCGCCTGTTGCGTGACGCCAAGCTCTACGAGATCGGTGCCGGCACCAGCGAAATCCGTCGCATGCTGATCGGCCGTGAGCTGTTCAACGAGACCAAGTAAGAACAGCCGCCAGTTGCAAGCTGCCAGCCGCAAGGACACGCGGCTGGCATCCGATCCATTCTTGCAGCTTGAAGCTTGTCGCTTGAAGCTGCCGAAGGCCCTCCCATGATTCTGAAGTCCCAACTCAATCCAAGATCGCCCGAGTTCGTGGAGAACACGGCCGCCATGGCGGCCCAGGTCGACGCCCTGCATACCCTGCTGGCCCAGGTCCAGCAAGGCGGCGGCGCCAAGGCCCAGGAACGCCACACCTCACGGGGCAAGCTGCTGCCTCGCGAGCGGATCAACCGCCTGCTCGATGTCGGCTCGCCCTTCCTCGAGATCAGCGCCCTGGCAGCCCATGAGGTCTATGGCGAAGACGTGCCCGCCGCCGGGGTGATCGCCGGTATCGGCCGGGTGGAAGGCGTGGAATGCATGATCGTGGCCAACGATGCCACGGTCAAAGGCGGCTCCTACTATCCACTGACCGTGAAAAAGCACCTGCGGGCACAGACCATCGCCCTGCAGAACCGCCTGCCCTGCATCTACCTGGTGGATTCCGGCGGCGCCAACCTGCCGCGCCAGGACGAGGTGTTCCCGGATCGCGAGCACTTCGGACGGATCTTCTTCAACCAGGCCAACATGAGCGCCCAGGGCATCCCGCAGATCGCCGTGGTGATGGGCTCCTGCACGGCCGGTGGTGCCTATGTGCCCGCCATGGCCGACGAAGCGATCATGGTCCGCGAACAAGCCACCATCTTCCTCGCCGGCCCTCCCCTGGTGAAAGCCGCTACCGGTGAGGTGGTGAGCGCCGAGGACCTGGGCGGCGCCGACGTGCACTGCAAGGTCTCCGGGGTCGCCGACCACTACGCCGAAAGCGACGAGCATGCCCTGGCCCTGGCTCGACGCAGCGTGGCCAACCTCAACTGGCACAAGCAGGGCCAGTTGCAGCAACGCACGCCGATCGCCCCGCTGTATGCCCGCGACGAACTCTACGGTGTGGTACCGGCCGACCCCAAGCAGCCGTTCGATGTACGCGAAGTCATCGCCCGCCTGGTGGACGGTTCGCTGTTCGATGAATTCAAGGCGCTGTTCGGCACCACGCTGGTGTGCGGTTTTGCCCACCTGCATGGCTACCCGGTGGCGATCCTGGCCAACAACGGCATCCTCTTCGCCGAAGCGGCGCAAAAAGGCGCGCACTTCATCGAGCTGGCCTGCCAACGTGGCATCCCGCTGTTGTTCCTGCAGAACATCACGGGGTTCATGGTCGGCCAGAAGTACGAGGCCGGCGGCATCGCCAAGCACGGCGCCAAGCTGGTGACCGCAGTGGCCTGCGCCCAGGTGCCGAAATTCACCGTGATCATCGGTGGCAGCTTCGGGGCCGGGAACTACGGCATGTGCGGACGCGCCTACGACCCACGCTTCCTGTGGATGTGGCCCAATGCGCGGATCGGCGTGATGGGCGCCGAGCAGGCTGCCGGCGTGCTGGTACAGGTCAAGCGCGAGCAGGCCGAGCGCAGTGGGCAAGGCTTCGACGCCGCCCAGGAAGCACAGATCAAGCAACCGATCCTCGATCAGTACGAGCACCAGGGGCACCCCTACTACTCCAGCGCACGGCTGTGGGACGACGGCGTCATCGACCCGGCGCAAACCCGCGAAGTGCTGGCCCTGGCGTTGTCCGTGTCCCTCAACGCCCCTATCGAACAGAGCCGTTTCGGCGTGTTCCGCATGTAATCCTGCGCGAGAAGATCATGAACGACTTCAATACCCTGGAACTGCTGCGCGATCCTCGTGGCTTCGCCACCTTGTGGCTCAGCCGTGAAGAAAAGAACAACGCCTTCAACGCCGAGATGATCCGTGAACTGATCCTGGCCCTGGATCAGGTACAAGGCGACCCTGGCCTGCGCTTTCTGTTGCTGCGCGGTCGTGGCCGGCATTTCAGCGCCGGTGCCGACCTGGCCTGGATGCAGCAATCGGCTGAACTGGACTACAACACCAACCTCGACGACGCCCGGGAACTGGCGGAGCTGATGTACAACCTGGCCAAGCTGAAGATCCCGACCCTGGCCGTGGTGCAAGGCGCAGCCTTTGGCGGCGCCCTGGGCCTGATCGGCTGCTGTGACATGGCCATCGCCAGCGACGACGCACAATTCTGTTTGTCGGAAGTGCGCATCGGCCTGGCGCCGGCCGTGATCAGCCCGTTCGTGGTCCAGGCCATCGGCGAACGTGCGGCCCGGCGCTACGCCCTCACCGCCGAGCGCTTCGATGGCCCGCGTGCGCGGGACATCGGCCTGCTGGCCGAGAGTTATCCCGCAGCGGAACTGGAGCAACAGGTCTCGCGCTGGATCGACAACCTGCTGCTCAACAGCCCCCAGGCCATGCGCGCCAGCAAGGAGCTGCTGCGTGAAGTGGGCAACGGCGCCCTGACCACGGCCCTGCGTCGCTACTGCGAAAACGCAATTGCACGGATCCGGGTCAGCCCCGAAGGCCAGGAAGGTCTGCGGGCGTTCCTGGAGAAACGCCCACCCAGCTGGCAGACCGAGACCTCGACCAAGGAGTCCCGCTGATGAACGCCCCTGTTCTAGATACCCTGCTGGTGGCCAACCGCGGCGAGATCGCCTGCCGCGTGATGCGCACCGCCAAGGCCCTGGGCCTGACCACCGTCGCCGTGCACAGTGCCACCGACCGCGATGCCCGGCACAGCCGCGAGGCGGATATCCGGGTTGACCTGGGCGGCAGCAAGGCCAGCGAAAGCTACCTGCAGATCGATAAACTGATCGCCGCCGCCAAGGCCAGCGGCGCCCAGGCCATCCACCCCGGTTATGGATTTCTTTCCGAGAATGCCGGGTTTGCCCGCGCGATCGAAGCCGCCGGGCTGATCTTCCTTGGCCCCCCCGCCTCGGCCATCGATGCCATGGGCAGCAAGTCGGCGGCCAAGGCCCTGATGGAGACCGCCGGCGTGCCGCTGGTGCCGGGTTACCACGGCGAAGCCCAGGACCTGGAGACCTTCCGCAGCGCCGCCGAGCGCATCGGCTACCCGGTGCTGCTCAAGGCCACTGCCGGTGGCGGCGGCAAGGGCATGAAGGTGGTGGAGGACGTCAGCCAGCTGGCCGAAGCCCTGGCCTCGGCCCAGCGTGAAGCACAGTCGTCGTTCGGCGATTCGCGGATGCTGGTGGAAAAATACCTGCTCAAGCCACGGCACGTGGAGATCCAGGTCTTTGCCGACCAGCACGGCAACTGCCTGTACCTCAACGAGCGTGACTGCTCGATCCAGCGTCGCCACCAGAAAGTGGTGGAAGAAGCCCCGGCCCCAGGCCTGAGCGCCGAATTGCGCAAGGCCATGGGCGAGGCCGCCGTGCGCGCCGCCCAGGCCATCGGCTATGTCGGCGCCGGTACCGTGGAGTTCCTGCTCGACGCCCGCGGCGAGTTCTTCTTCATGGAAATGAACACCCGCCTGCAAGTGGAACACCCGGTCACCGAGGCCATCACTGGCCTGGACCTGGTGGCCTGGCAGATCCGCGTGGCCCGCGGCGAAACCCTGCCCATGACTCAGGATCAGGTGCCGCTGCTGGGACATGCCATCGAAGTGCGCCTGTACGCCGAAGACCCGGGCAACGACTTCCTGCCGGCCACCGGCCGCCTGGAGCTGTACCGCGAATCGGCCAGCGGCCCTGGCCGGCGAGTGGACAGCGGCGTCGAGGAAGGCGACAGCGTGTCGCCGTTCTACGACCCGATGCTGGGCAAGCTGATCGCCTGGGGCGAGGACCGCGAACAGGCCCGCCTGCGCCTGCTGAGCATGCTCGACGAGTTCGCCATCGGCGGCCTGAAGACCAACCTGGCCTTCCTGCGGCGCATCATCGCCCATCCGGCCTTCGCCGATGCACAACTGGATACCGGCTTCATTCCGCGCTACCAGGAACAACTACTGCCGGCAGCCCGCGAACTGGACGAGGACTTCTGGCAGGCGGCGGCCCAGGCCTACAGCCAAAGCCAGGCACGGCGCGAGCGCCAG
This sequence comes from Pseudomonas sp. L5B5, assembly GCF_020520285.1. Lineage (NCBI taxonomy): Bacteria > Pseudomonadati > Pseudomonadota > Gammaproteobacteria > Pseudomonadales > Pseudomonadaceae > Pseudomonas > Pseudomonas sp. L5B5. The sequence goes on along the minus strand of NZ_CP084742.1, from coordinate 6,593,401 downwards.
GACGATCCGTATTCGCCCTGGGCGGCGGTCGATGGCTGGCGCAGCGGCTTGCCAGCGCAGATCGCCCTGCACCTGAGCGTCGACGGCCAGGAGCGAGCCATCAGCCTGGGCGCCCCTGGTGCCGACTACCGGTTGCAGGATGAAAACCTGCTGGTGGAGCGCCAAGGCGTGCACCGCCAGCACCGGGCCATCCGCCGTGGCGAAACCCTGTACCTGCACTGGCAGGGCGAGATGCACAGCGTCACCGCCTACGACCCGATTGCTGCAGTCGATGCCAGCCACAGCCAGCACGGTGGCCTTAGCGCCCCCATGAACGGCAGCATCGTCAGGGTTATGGTGGACGTCGGCCAGAGTGTCGAAGCCGGTGCGCAACTGGTGGTGCTCGAAGCCATGAAGATGGAACACAGTATCCGTGCACCCCAGGCCGGGGTCGTCAAGGCGCTGTATTGCCAGGAAGGCGAGATGGTCAGCGAAGGCAGCGCGCTGGTGGAGCTGGAGTAATACCGACATGAAAAAGCCCCTTCCTGCTGGCAGGAAGGGGCTTTTCAGATTATTGGGATCTCAGAACTTCGCGGTCGCTTGCACGACGACGCCAATGACCCGGCAATCGTCGACATAGAGCATCTTCGGATAAGTGGGATTCAAAGGCACGAGGTAACGCTGGCCGCCCTCCTGCACCAACTTGCGAAAGATCGCCTCGCTGCTGCCGGGACACTGCACGACCACCAGTTTACCGGGCTCGACCGCAATGGCCGGGTCTACCAGGATCAACATCCCCTGGCTGATGCTCATGCCACTGGGCGCGATCATCGCATCCCCCACCACCCTCAACCAGAACGCCGGGCCCTGAGCCTGGTAATCGGACAGTTCGTAGCGCTCCGGCACATAGCCCGGCATTCCGTCTTCACGAAGCTCACCGGCAGTGCGCCAGTCGCTGACCGGATAACGGAAGTACGGATTGTAGCGATCCACCAGCGAAGGTTCCTGCTCCAGCGGTTCGCCATCATCGCCGAGCTGCGGTTTCTCGCGGACCACCAGCACCACTTCGAGAAAACCCATGCCGATCTCTTCCAGCACCCGGTTCATGTCTTCGATCTTGGGCTGGCGCCGCTTGCTCAGCCAATGACCGATGCCGCCTTGGGACATGCCCAGGCGCTCGGCGAGCTTTTCCTGCGTGACCTTGCGGCCTTTCATGTTGGCCTTGACCAACTCGATCCATTTATCCATGGGCGGAACAATACGTTGTGTACTTTCCGCCTCAACACACAAGTTGTAGTATTTGAAATGGCGTCACAATTACAATACGTATTAACCTGTACCTGCCCCCTCTTTTCCTTTTCTCAAGACAAGGCAGAACCCATGAACACAAGCAGCAAGGACGTGCCGGAACTCGATACAGAGGCCACATTGAGCTCACTCAAGGGCAGCCACGCAGCGCGACGAGCAATGGACTATTACCTGAAACCGCCCCACGGCGATATCGGCAAGGAGGAGAAATTCTTCGAGATAAGAAGCAGCCTGAGCAGCGAGGAAGCGATGATCCACGCCTCCGATCTGCTGCGCTGCGCCGCAGCCACTGCCTACGATGCAGCCGACAACCTGCACGGGCCCAATCGGGACCTGGCGTTCTCGGTGGTGCACATGATCGATCTAGCCAAGGCCCTGGTGGACAAGTCCCTGGAAGGCCAGCGACATGAATCCGCATGACATGCAGACGCCCTGCGGTCCCGGACGGGGGCAGGGAAATGGTGAATGAAAAAAATTCGAGCAGGCAGGGAAAAACGTTTGACTTGCAAATGATAATGATTATTATTGCAGGCAACTGATCGCGAGATCAGTCGATGACCCAAAGGACCTTAGGTCGGACCTTTGGATTATCTCCTCATCAGGCTAATCACGGTTTTTGACCCGGCTTTTTCGCCGGGTCTTTTTTTTGCCAGTCATGCTGGCTTGGCTTCAGGCTAATGAAGACGTGGGTGACGCAAAAATAATGGCGGCGATGATAGCAAAACAATGCCCTTTTGCAAGTTGCTGCCAATCGCACACGTGTCGAAATTCAAAAGTAGCGCTTGAGAATCAATCGCATACACACTAAGCTTCCTCAGCGTCAAGGACGACGCCCCCCTTCTTTTACCCCCTCCGATGTGTAGAGTAACGGTCACAACAATCCTGTTCGGGAACCGACCATGACCGTGGGCAATCACTCTTCTTTTCAAATCAGCGCCGACTTCGACAGCGGCAACATCGACGTACTGGACATCAGCAATCCGTTGCAAGTGCAACTGGCCATCCGCCCGGACACCCAGAGTGCGCACTTCCAGTGGTTTCACTTCAAGGCCAGCGGCCTGCATGTCGGCCAGGAACACTGGTTCCGCCTGACCAACGCCAGCCAGTCCTCCTACAACAAGGCCTGGACCGGTTACCAGGCCGTTGCGTCCTACGATCATGTGAACTGGTTTCGCATACCAACGATTTTCGAAGGCGATGCCCTGCGCTTCAATCTCGAAGCCACCCAGACCCACGCCTGGTTCGCCTACTTCGAGCCCTACAGCCGCGGCCGCCATGACTGGCTGATCGAACAGGCCATGAACAAGGCTGGGACTGACCTGCTGGCCGTGGGCAAGAGCGTCGAAGGCCGCGACATCCAACTGCTGCGCAAGGGCAGCGGCGCACCCGGCCAGCGCAAGGTCTGGATCATCGCCCAGCAGCACCCTGGCGAACACATGGCCGAGTGGTTCATGGAAGGAGTGATCGAGCGTCTGCAACGCCATGACGACGCCGAGCTCAACGCCCTGCTGGCCAAGGCCGACCTGTACCTGGTGCCGAACATGAACCCGGACGGCGCACTCCATGGCCACCTGCGTACCAACGCCAGGGGCCAGGACCTCAACCGCGCTTGGCAGAACGCCAGCCAGGAACTCAGCCCGGAAGTGCTGTTCGTCCAGCAACAGATGGAGCAGTACGGGGTCGACCTGTTCCTCGATGTCCATGGCGACGAGGAAATCCCCCATGTGTTCACCGCCGGCTGCGAGGGCAACCCGGGTTACAGCCCACGCCTGGCCGACCTCGAGGAAGCGTTCCGCAGCCACCTGAAGCACAAGACCCGGGACTTCCAGACCACCCACGGCTACGCCCGCGATAATCCCGGCCAGGCCAACATGGCCCTGGCCTGCAATGCCGTCGGGGAAAAGTACGACTGCCTGGCGCTGACCCTGGAAATGCCGTTCAAGGACCATGATGACGCGCCCAACCCGCTCACCGGCTGGTCCGGCAAGCGCTCCATGCAGCTGGGCAAGGATGTCCTGAGCACCGTGGCCCACCTGGCGGACAGCCTGCGCTGAGCCCTGGCGGCGACTGCGCGAACCCTTCGCGCAGTCGTCTGTGCCTCACGCCACCGGTATCCGCAGGCAATCGTCCGGCCCCAGCAGGCGGCCATCGGCGGAACGCAGTTCCAGCGCCTGCAACGGTTGCCGGGTCTGGCGGTCCACCAGGCGCGAATGCGCCTCCCCTTCTTCGTAGAAAAATGCCTCGCCCCACTGGCGCAAGCCGATGATCAGCGGGAACAGGCCCTTGCCCTTGTCCGTCAGCACGTACTCCTGGTAGGCGCTGCCATCGGAAGCCGGCACCACCTCCAGCACCCCGTGCTCCACCAGGGTCTTCAGACGCGCGGCCAGCATGTTCTTGGCCATCCCCAGATTGCGCTGGAATTCGCCAAAGCGGCGGATGCCATCGAAGGCATCACGCACGATCAGCAACGACCACCAGTCGCCAATCGCATCGAGTGAACGCGCGACCGGACATTCGGCGTCTTGCAGGCGGGTTCGTTTGACCATGGCAGGAAGGCTCCGATCGACCGTGTGAAAGTAGTTGCAATATAAAACCATGCTCACTACCGTACAACTGGTTTTATAAAGAAACCACTTACGGAGCCCGTCATGTCCCGCGATCCCGACCACGCCATCCCCTTGATTCTCTCGACCAAGGTCGTGCTGCTGTTCGCCATGGCCTGCGGCCTGGCAGTGGGCAACGTCTACTATGCCCAACCCTTGCTGGATGCCATGGCCCGGACCTTCGACTTGCCTGCGGCCACGGTGGGCATCGTGATCACCCTGACCCAGGTGGGTTATGGCCTGGGCCTGCTGTTGCTGGTGCCCCTGGGGGACCTGCTCAACCGCCGCCGACTGATCGTCACCCAGACGCTGCTGTCGGTGCTGGCCCTGCTGGTCGTGGCCTTGGCCCCGAACGGCACTTGGCTGTTGCTGGGCATGGCGTGCATCGGCTTGCTGGCAGTCGTCACCCAGGTACTGGTGGCCTATGCCGCCAACCTGGCACAGCCGGAACAACGTGGCCGCGTGGTGGGCGTGGTCACCAGCGGCGTGGTCCTGGGCATCCTCCTGGCACGCACTGTCGCCGGGACCATGGCCGACCTCGCGGGCTGGCGCTCGGTGTACCTGCTGTCTGCCGGATTGACCCTGCTGGTGGCCCTGGCGCTGTGGCGCGTGTTGCCGAACGCCGAGCAACCACCGGCTACCCAGGGCTACGTGAAGCTGTTGGGCTCATTGCTGCAATTGTTCAAGGAAGAGAAGATCCTGCGCGACCGGGCCGTCCTGGCTATGTTGATCTTTGCAGCTGCCACCACCCTCTGGACCCCGCTGGTGCTCCCCCTGAGTGCCCCACCCCTGTCGCTCAGCCACACCGAGATCGGCCTGTTCGGCCTGGCCGGGGCTGCCGGTGCCCTGGGCGCGGCGCGCGCCGGCTACCTGGCCGATCGCGGCCTGGGCCAGTGGACCAGCGGCCTGGCCTTGGGCCTGATGCTGTTGTGCTGGTTGCCCATCGCCTTCACCCAGTGGTCACTCTGGGCCCTGCTGCTCGGCGTGATCGGCCTGGACCTTGGCCTGCAGGCCGTGCACGTCACCAGCCAGAGCCTGATCTACAGCGTGCGCCCCGAAGCCCAGAGCCGCCTGGCCGCCGGCTACATGCTGTTCTACTCCATCGGCAGCGCTGCAGGTTCCATCGCCGCCACCAGCCTCTATGCCTGGGCCGGCTGGACCGGTGTCTGCCTGCTGGGCGCGAGCATCAACGCCGTGGCGCTGGGCTACTGGTGGTGGAGCCTGATCCCGGAGCGTCCACGCGCCAGCAATCCCTGCCCGCTGGAAAGCGCCTGATGTTCAGAACCCCACATCCAGCACCACGTTGTCCAGGTAGGTCCCGGCCGGCGGCGTGGCCTGGTCGGTGTAGATCCTGGCGTTGTAATTGAAGACCTGGCTACCGGTGCCCAGGCCGTTGCCGGGGTTGACCTCGGCATCGGTGCTGGAGCGTCGGTCACTGCCGACGCTGCCCCAGCGGGTGGTCCCGGCACTCTTGAAGATGTCGTAGGCCAGGTAGTTGCCACCAGACACCATGCGCCGCCGACCACTCACGCCCAGCGGATTCTGGCCATCGTTCAGGCCCACGGTGTAGGCACTGCCCTTGGTGCAGGCCAGGTTGATGGTCTGCCCGCTGACCGTGGCAAAGGCGCTGATCACCGGCGCACTGCCGAAGCTGATGTTCGGCGCGGTGATCACGCAATCGTTGGCGACCGTCAGGGTCACGGTGAGGCTCTGGGTGCCGCTGCCGATATCCCGGCCCAGGCAGATACCCAAGGCAGCGATCCCGGAGCAATAGTTCCAGCTCCAGAGGATGCTCAGGTTCTCGGTGTAGACCCCGGCCGCGACGTTGCTGCCGGTGAGCGTCCCCAGGTAGATGGGCACCGTCTTGGCCACCGTGGGGCTGCCCAGCAACCCCAGCAGGTCGATGATCGAGTTGCGCGCGAAATCGAAGGCGACGCCCCGGGCAATGGGGTAGCTGGTGCTGTTGTTGGCATACAGGGTGTAGTTGATGATGTCGCCGGTAGGCCCGACCAGGCCGCTGGTCGAGGAGGTGATGGTGGCGTAGAAATGGTCGTTGGTGGCCAGCAGCGACAACAGCGAACCGGTGCACCTGAGCCCGGCATTGGTGGTGGACGCCGGCTGCGACGTAGTGCGCACCAGGATCGAGCTGACCGTGCCGAACCCCGCTGGCGTGGTGCTGACGGTCGAGCACAGGGCCTGGGCCGACGAGGCCAGCAGGCACGCCAGCAGCCCCAGCAGTCGCTGCCCCCATGTCATGCCCCGGCGGGCCTTGAGTCCATTCATGCGTCGCTCTCCTTTAGCTACCGCTCACTCGGCTACTGACACACCAGCGGGCCCACCAGCGGTATCTGCTGTTGTTGCAGGTCGATATCGAATTGCGCCTGGCAACGGCTGCCATCGGCCAGGCTCACCGCCAGGCTGTTGTGGGCCGAGAGGTTCTCCAGGTACACCAGCCCGTCCCAGCCCACCACTGCCCGCGCCCCACTCTGTTGGTGGGTGACGGTGCTGCCCAGGGGCAGTTCGCGCTGCTGGGCGTCCACCAGGACAATGCTCGCGGCAATCACCCGGGTCAGCGGGAACTCCAGCAGGTAACCGCTGCCACGACGCACCGCCACCCGCTGCTCCACATTCGGGCTCTGCACGTTGGCCGGCAGGTTCAGCGGATCGATCTCGTACTTGCCGCGGTAGTAGGCGCTGCTCCAGGGCACCAGCAGATGGCCGTTCTTGTCGGTCTGGCCCACCAGCTGGTTTTCATAGCGCACCGGAATGTCCTTGTAGCCTGCGGTGCTGACCACCACGAAGGCGTCGTCGATCCGGTTGGCAGCGAACACCTGGTGGTCCATCCACACCAGTGAACCACTGGCGTCGGCCCAGCGCGTCTCGGCCTCGCTCGTGCCGTAGACCCCGGCTTGCAGGCGCACCGACTGCAGGCGCCAGGTGACATCGGCCTGGCGGTAATCCGGGCCATCACCGGTGGCGTAACCCAGGTTGTAGCCCAGCCCGCCCTCCAGCGGCACCGACCGGCTGAAATTGACCCGCTGGCGATTTTCCCCGGCCTTGCTGCGCTCGTTGCTCAGGCTCAGGCTGCCATGCAGATCGAAGGGCACCACCAGCTGCGCCTGCATCGCCCACTGGCTGTCGCCGATCTCCCGGTTGGCCGAGAGGTAGAAGCTGCTGCTGCGCCACAGCGGCTTGCTCCAGGTCAGGTTCAACAGCCGGGTGCGAGTCGAATCCGCGGCGCGCACGTCGAAGTAGCCGGCCCCCAGGCTGCCGAAGCGCTCCAGGTTGAGGCTCAGGGTCAGCTGTTCGCTGCGCCGGCTGAGGCTGGTGTAGGGGCTGTCCACCACGGTCAGGTCGGCATATTGGTCGCGACGCTGCACACGCTGGTAGGACAAGCTGTAGCGCTGGCTACTGTACTGGTAGCCGACGCTCAATTGCTGGCCGCCATTGCCATCGAAGCGGCTCTGGCTGAACGCGGTATTGAGCACGCCGAACTGCCCCAGCCGCAGGTTGCCACCAAGCCCGCCCAGGGCCAGGGACTGCGAGGCCTCGGCATGGCTTTCCAGGGTCAGGCTGTCATTGAGGCCATGGCGCAAGCTGGCGGAAGTCACGCCGGGACCGTAGCCGAAGTCGCGCAGCGTGTAGTCGCGGCGCAAGGTGCCAGCGGCCACCGAGAAGTCCGTCAGGCCCTGTTGCAACAGGCTGCTGGTGACATAGAACGGCACCGTGGTGGAGACCTGCCGCCCCAGGGCGTCGGTGGTGACCACCACCGCTTCGCCGGCGCCGTTGATGAAGGGGATGTTGGTCAGGGTGTAGGGGCCGGGCTGCAGCTCGGCGCTGCTGGATTTGTAGCCGTTGATGAACAAGTCCACCGAGCTGGGCACCGCGGCTTGCCCGGCGAACTGGGGCAAGGGATAGGTCACCAGGTCCGGGCGCACGGCGAAGTCCCGGGACAGCTGGACCCCGCCCAGGCGCACCGAGCTGCTCCAGGGCAAGGCGCCACTGACCAGGTCGCCGGCTTCGTAGGTCAGCAGGCGCTCGTCGTCCGAGAAACGCCAGGTGGTGTCGTAGCGCCGGTAGCCATTGTTCAGGGAGGCGCCCTGGCTGCCGGAAATTGTCCGCCGGTATTGCCCGCTGCTGGACAGCGTGCCCCAGGTGTCGAACAGCCGCAGCTCGTTCCCCGCCGCCAGGTAGGTGCCCCCGTCATCGGTGTCGTTGAGGTACAGGTCATAGTTGAGCAGCGCACCGAAGCTGCTCAGGGCGGGAGTGCGTGGATAGGCCTGGCGGCTGCCGATGAACTGCTCCGGCAGCCAGTCCGACGGGACTTCCAGCAGCAGCCGCTGGCCCTGGCTGTCGTACTGGCTGTGCAAGCCCGGGACGCCGTCCAGGTCCACCTCGCCGGCCTGCCCGGTCGGCAACTTGATACCATTTTCCTCAAGGGCCTGGGCGGCCACGGCCAAGCGTCCCGCACGCTGCTGCACCGCCACCACCTTGCCGGTGTTCATCTGGTTGATCACCAATTCCAGGTACAGCTGGGCGTCAGCCACCGCCTCCAGGCTGCTGGGCGGCGGTGGCAGCTCGCCGGCCTGCAGGCCGGCGCCGAGCAGCAAGCCCCACAGGCCGACCAGCGCGCCTTGCAAGCGCCGGGAACGACGAGCCGGTTCCTGGCTCATGGCGGGTTCAAGTCCATCTATGGACATCTCCATCCCTGGACGGACACTCCTTCGCCCTCGTCCGCCCGTACTTCCCCCCACCGCCCTCCTTCAGGCGGTGCTGATCCGAATGTGGCTCAGCGCGAAGGCGCCAGGTCCTGGACCTGCGGCGCCCCATTGACCCGCAACAGCAGGCTCGACTCGGCCGCCAGCGACTCGGCCACCGGCCAGCGCATCACGGCCCCGGGCAGTACATAACCCAGCAGGCCCGGCGCCAGTGGCCGGGTCTGTCCGCCCTGCTTGAACGCGACATCGGTGAGCCGGGCATGCACGGCCCCCTGGTTGCGCAACTCGACGAAGGTCTTGCCGTCCGCCGCCACCTTGCGCCAGCTCAGGTCCGGCACGCCGATACTCTTGGGGTCGCGGGGGCGTGTGGTGTCCTCCTTGCTCCACAACCCTGCGCCATAGGCGAACAGCGGCACCGAATAACGCATCTGGAAGCGGATGGCGGCCACGCTCTTGTCCTCCCCGCCGGAGGTCGCAGGGGTGGCGGAAGGAATCTCGTCGATGATGATGCGGTACGCCAACTCCTGCCCCGGCGGAATCTCCCGGGTGCGGGTCAGGCGTACCAGCTGCTTTTGCCCGGGTTCGATCTTCGCCACCGGCGGACTGCCGATCACATCACGCTGATTCTGGTACTGGTCGACATAACCGCTCTGGCTCCAGGCAAATACCCGGATCTGCAGGTTGGCCGTCTCGCTGCCGCGGTTTTCCAGCCACAGCGCGCTGGCTTGCTGGTCGGCCTCCAGCACCGGATCGATGGGCCAGATCAGCACCGAACTGGCGGCCCAGGCCCCGGGCACGCTGCTGCACACCCCCGCCATCATCAGGTAAATCCAGACCCGCAGGCCCCCTACAGATAAACGCATCCTGCCACTCCTTGTCCGCCTGCCGGCCGGTCGTTGAATCGCCCCATCACCACGACAGCTGCACCTGCAGCACGTCGCTGTATGTCCCCCCAGGCTGGTTGCCCGGCAACTGCACCTGTCCGTAGATCGGCAGGCTGATGTTATTGGCATCGCTGTAGGCCACCGCCACGCTCTGGCCGATGCCCAGGCTCTGGCTGTAGGCCGCATCGCGAAACAACTGGTAGGCCACCCGGGCGCTGCCGCTGTTGAGCTGCATGTTGCGCCCGCCGTTGTTGTACTGGCCGCCGTCCACCGTCATGTTGAGGTTCACCCCGGGGGTGCACTGCAGCCGCACGCCACCGGCCAGCGCCACCTTCACGGTACTGGTGGACAGAGCCGACTGGCTGCCGAACGCCAGGCTGCCGTAGTTGCTGACACCCCCGACCACCAGGCACCCGGCGGTAATGGTGGCGCTGACCTGGAAGCTCTGGCTGGTGGCCGCGGCGATCCACCCCGGCCAGGCAACGGCACAGATCAGCGCCAGCAGCGCATGACCATGGCGGGCCATGGCATCAGAAGGTCAGCTGCACGGACACCGTGTCGGTGTAGGTGCCCGCCGGCAGCCCCGCCTTGCCCACCGCCTGGCCATAGATGTTCACGGTCTGGGCCACCCCGGTGCTCGGCGCCAGGTTGATCACCCCGTTGATCGCCAGGACCTGCGAATGCCCGGCGTCGGTGTACAGGTCATAAGGCACGTAGTTGGCGACCCCGTCATACAGGGCCCGGGTGCCGCCGGTGGACTTGCCGTCGTTGCTACCGCCCTGGATCGTCAGGCTGGGAGTGGTACCGCTGGAGCAAAGGATCGACAGGGCCCCGCCTCCACCCCCCAATACCTGGCCGCTGGCGGTGGTGAACAGGCTGTCGGTGGTGCCGAAGTTCAGGGCGCCGAAATTCAAGCCTGTAGTGCCGCCCACTCCGTTGACCTGGCAGCTGCTGGTGAGGATCAGGGTCGAGCTGATCTGCCCGGTGACCGTGGTCGCCGCATTGGCCGTGGAGGCCATGGCCAGGCCCAGCAATGGCCAGCCGATTCTGGATACAAGCGCGTGCATGGTGTACGTCCTCTCGTGGTTTACCAATCCAGCGTGATGGTCAGGGTGTCGGTGTAGACCCCTGCCGGAACCGCGCGGGTATTCGCGACCACCGAGCCGAACACCGGAATGGGGATCCGGCTGCCACTGCTCACTGCGAAATTGCGCTGCTGGCCGATGCTGTAGCTATCGCTACCCGAGGCATCGACGAACAATCGATAAGGGAGGGTCTGGCGGCCGTTACTCAGGCGCCGGGTCGTGCCGTCGCCGTTGAGGCCGCCATTGATGCTCACCGTGAAACCGGTGACCGAGGGATTGCAGGCCACCTGCAACTGGCCCTCGCCACTGTTGTCGAGGCTGGCCTTGATGGGGTTGACCCAGGTAGGTCCCTGTTGACCGAAATCCAGCACACCCGGGTCGCTGAGCGGACTGGCCGCGCCGCTGCTGCTGACCTGGCAACTGGCGCTGATCACCAGGCGCGCCTGGATCTGCCCGCTGATCGCCGCCTGTGCATCGTCGACCACCAGGCACAGCGAGCCCAGGGCGACGATTGTCCAGGTCTTGCGCTTCATTGCACCCTTCCCGGTTCCATCAGGACTCCTGCCTGAGCCGTGCACCTGCAACGGCTTTCCCTGTTCTGCGCGGTTCCCCCGCGACAGCATCAACGACCCTGGCTACCAGGTCAGGGTCACCTTCAATACATCGGAATAACCCCCGGCCCGGGGAATCTCGGCCAGGGGCTCGATACGCCCGTACAAGGGCAGGTCCACGGTGCCGGAATCCGGCACCCGGCCACTGACCGGGACATCGACCGGCAGCGGGATGCGCCGCGCCGGGTCCTGGTAGAGGCGATAGGGAATGGGCTTGCCCGCAGGGCCACGGCTGGCCAGGTAACGTACTTCGCCGACACCGCCGTGCAGGCCGCCGTCGATACGCATCTGATAGGGGGTATCGGGATTGCACTCCAGGCGCGGCTGGCGGCTGCTCCCCAATGCCGCGCCCAGGGGGCCGGCCGGTTCGTCCAGGCGTGCGGTGGTGCCGAAATCCAGGGTGCCAAGCTGCTCGACCCCGGCCTCGCGCTGCTGCCCCACCAACTGGCAGCCACGGGCCACGTCGACCCGAACCTGCACTTGCAAGTCTGCGGCCCCTGCCGTAGCGCCGAGCAATGCACTCATGACTGCCAAACCCTTACATCCATTCAAGGCCTCAATTCCTGATGAGGAGCATTTGCAGACATGAGGTTAGCAACCCGGGGAGAAACCGCCAGTTAGCGTATTAATTTGCCGCACGCTTGTCCCAGAGGGCTCGGCAGCCGCAGCCAGGCCTTTTCGAGATCGCTGGATGACTGGTTTTCCATTGGCCAATTGGCTTCTGGGCTTTTAAGGTGTGCGCCCAGGAACCACCCGGGCAATCATCCTTGGCCGCTCTAGCACCCACACCTGCATCGCTCCCATCGCGCTGGCATCACCGGTTTGCCAGGCCCGACCGGCAAACGGCAGCGCACGCCGGGTTGATCCAGGATCACTTTCACAAGATCCAGGACGTGGGCTACACCCCGAGCGCTGGCCAGTTGCAGGAAATCGGTCCCGAACATCCACTTCACCGAGTATCCCCATGAGGTCCATCACCGTTGCCCAACTGGTGTGCCTGCACCTGCAGGATTCAACGCTCAAGCATCCATCGCTGTTCGGCCTCGAGCGTTTCTCTGCCGCCGAACTTGCGGCAAATGGCTATGAACGGGTGGGTGAGCCCCAGGGCTTTCACCTGTATGAAAAAAACTGCGCGCCACGCCATCACCAGCGAACGCTGGACGTACTGTTCAAGTGCTATTTCCTTGACTGCCAGCTTGTCGGCACTGGCCTACGCCTGGCCCCCGGAGCCCGCCTGACGACCATGCTCAAGTACAGGAAACGCCTTGCAGCACGGGAAAACACTCCCCCTTCGCAACTGGCCTTTTATTTTTCGGACGACAAGAAGGACGGCGCCGTGATCCTCGATGACCGGCACGTGATGCGTTTCAACCAGTGGAGCCCCCAGGCCGCTTACCTGATGACAACCCTTGAGAGCGACTTCGACCCGAGCAACCCGCTGGGCAGAGCCGCCACCGAGGCGGTTAAAATGACCCTTGAACATCACCGCCTGGAATCGATGCTGGGTGAAACCAGGAATCCCAGGCACCCCACGGCATTTCGCCGGCTGGCTGGAGCACTGCACGATGCAAGCATTTGACCGGGAACAGATCTACCCACTGGCAGAAGCGCTGTTGCGCGCCATTCAAGCGGGCCAGCCGCAGGGGCTGTCGGAGTTTGGTGTGAGCCCGGCCATTCATGCGGAAATTCTCGAAGAACTGGACAGCGCGGGAGAACAGGCCGCGGACCTGACCCTTGCGCCCTATGACAAGGCATTCCAGCCCGACCGCAGCGGCCGGGTGGCCCTGGACCTTTACCCGCTGGAGAGCGAGCCACACACCACGAGAGTGGCCTGCCAGCTATGGTCCCAGGGCCGCAAGACCGACCTCACCCTGACGGCCGACTGCACCAGGCAACAGGGACGAGCCGCTCTGACCTTCAGGCTCCTGGAAACCCAGTGATCCTGGCCCCGTCGACCAACAACCGCTCAGGCAGCAAAAACCGCCGATCTCCTTTATCCTGCCCGCCCTTCTCCTGCTTTCGAGTGTCGACGCTGTTCATGGATACCCTTGCCCAACTGCGAGCTGGCCAACTGACCGGGATCAAGCGCCTGGACCTGTCCTGTGGGCTGAGCGAGTTCCCCCGGGAAATCTTCGACCTGGCCGACTCCCTGGAAATCCTCAACCTCAGTGGCAACGCCCTGAGCAGCCTGCCCGAGGACCTGCACCGCCTTAGCCACCTGCGCATCCTGTTCTGCTCGGACAACCTGTTCAGCGAACTGCCCGAGTGCCTGGGCAGCTGTGCACGCCTGAGCATGATCGGCTTCAAGGCCAACCGCATCGAACGAGTCCCGGCCGCCGCGCTGCCACCGCAGTTGCGCTGGCTGATCCTGACCGACAACTGCATCACTGAATTGCCGCAAGCACTGGGCGAGCGTCCACTGCTGCAAAAACTCATGCTCGCCGGCAACCGCCTGACCCACCTGCCGCCAAGCCTGGGCCAATGCCAGCGCCTGGAACTGCTGCGGATCGCCGCCAACCGCCTGACCGAACTGCCGGCGTTCCTGCTGAACCTGCCACGCCTGACCTGGCTGGCCTACGCGGGCAATCCGCTGGAGTCGGAAGCCGACGCCACGGCCCTGGAATCCACGCCGAACATCCCCTGGACCGAGCTGGCCCTGGAGCAGCGCCTGGGGGAAGGCGCGTCCGGGGTGATCCACCGGGCAACATGGCAGCCCGCCGGGCAACCGGCACGAGCGGTGGCGGTCAAGCTGTACAAGGGCGAGATGACCAGCGACGGCTCGCCGCTGCATGAAATGAACGCCTGCATCAGCGCCGGGCTGCACCCGAACCTGATCCGTGTCGAAGGCCGGATCCTCGACCACCCCCAGGGGCAGAACGGCCTGGTGATGGAGTTGATCGACCCCAGTTTTGCCAACCTGGCGGCGCTGCCGAGCCTGGACTCCTGTTCCCGGGACGTCTACCCGGACCCGGCCAGCTTCAACGCGGGCGCCACCCTGGGCATCGCCCGCGGCATCGCGTCAGTGGGCGCCCACCTGCACGCACAGGGCATTACCCATGGCGACCTCTACGGCCACAACACCTTGTGGAATGCCCAGGGCGACTGCCTGCTGGGGGATTTTGGCGCGGCTTCCTTCCATGCCCAGGACGACACCGTGCAGAGCCGCGCGCTGCAACGCCTGGAAGTGCGAGCCTTCGGTATCTTGCTGGAAGAATTGCTGGAGCGCGGGGATGGCTCGCTGAGCCAGGAGCAGCGGCAGAAACTGGCGGCGCTGGTGCAGCGCTGCTGTCAGCCCGAGGTGCTGGCGCGACCGGGTTTTGCTCAAGTCTGCGAGGAATTGGCGGGGCTTTGACAAGCCTCGAGGGCCGGCCGGCTCCTGCAGGGGAATGCGGGAGCGACCGGCCGGCGAGTCGCGGTATCAGCCCGCCAGGCCGACGAACATGTCCTGCACGTCGTCATGGTTGTCCAGGCCTTCGAGGAACGCCTCGACTTCAGCCATCTGCTCATCGCTCAGGCCGCTGACCGGGTTCTTCGGCTGATAACCCAGCTTGGCCGACAGCACGGTGAAGCCTTGCTCCGGCAGGGCCTTCTGGACCGCGTCCAGGTCCGCAGGTTCGGTCAGGAACAGGGTCGCGCCCTCGTCACCCGGCTCGAAATCCTGGGCGCCGGCCTCGATGGCCGCCAGCTCCGGATCGGCGTCGGGAGTGTCCGGCGAGGCTTCGATCATGCCCACATGGTTGAAGTCCCACGACACCGAACCCGAAGCGCCCAGCTGGCCCTTGCGGAACGCCACGCGGATTTCCGCCACGGTGCGGTTGATGTTGTCGGTCACGCATTCAACGATCAGCGGCACCTGGTGCGGGGCAAAACCTTCGTAGGTCACGCGGTGGTACTGCACGGTCTCGCCCAGCTGACCCGAGCCTTTCTTGATGGCGCGCTCAAGGGTTTCACGCGGCATCGAAGCCTTTTTCGCCTGCTCCACCACCAGCCGCAGGTGGGCGTTGGTGGCGGTGTCGGCGCCGTTGCGTGCGGCGATAGTGATCTCTTTCACCAGCTTGCCGAAGATCTTGCCCTTGGCATTGGCTGCCGCTTCTTTGTGTTTAACCTTCCACTGTGCGCCCATTACTCACTCTCTTGATCTGTGGCGTCGAGTTGGATGTGGCCGACGCGAGGGGCAAGTTTATACGTCCTCAGGGCCCTGATCGACCAAAAAGTCAGTGGTTTGCCAGCCTTCAGCCCTTGTCGGCCTTGCCTGCCGCCGCGGCGAAACGTGCCAGGCGCACATCCAGGTGCCGCGGCCGATGCCCATGGTCCTCGGCCCGCTCCTTGCGGCGGATGGCGTTACGCACCAGCAGCGACCCGAGGTAGCGGATCGGTTCTGGCGGGAAGTAGCCCAGGGGGCCATTGACCAGCGGCGAGCGGGTCCAGGGGTTGTCCAGCCCCTGCACCAGGGAGGCGAGGATCTGCCCGCCCATGTGGCAAGGGCCGACGCCACTGCCGGAATAACCGAAACCGTAGAACACGTTGCCCGCGCGGCTCATCTGGCCGAAGAACGGCAAGCCGGTCACCGAACGATCCGACGGGCCATTCCAGGTGGCCGCTATCGGCACCTGGGCGAAGTCCGGGAAGAACTGTCCCAGGCTGTGCTCGAGCAGAGCGGCGCAGGGCGACGGCTGGTCGAACACCGGCAGCATCCGCCCGCCGTAGGCGAAGGTGTTGCCCCCCTTGCCGAGCATGATCCGACCGTCCGGGGTGTTGTGGTAGTAGTGCACGAAGATCCGCGAATCCAGCACCGTCACCCCGCTGGTCAGGCCGATCTGCTGTAGCAGCTGGGGACGCGGCTCGGTGATCAGCATGTCGCTGGAAACGATCGCCACGCTGCGCTCGAACTGCGCGAAGGCCCGGGCCATCCAGGCATTCATCGCCAGCACCACGCGCTCGGCGCGAATCTGCCCCTGGGGCGTGCGCAACAGTGCCGGACGCCCCTCCTCCAGCCCGGTCATGGCGGTGTGCTCATGGATCCTGACCCCCAGTTGCAAGGCCACCCGCCGCAACCCACGCACCAGCAAGCCCGGCTGCACGCTGGCCGCTGCCGGGGAAAACCAGCCTTCCAGGTGCTGCCTGGAACCCGCCATGCGCTGCACCTCGGCCAGGGGTCGCTTGTCGAAGGAGTTGATGCCTCGGCGCTCCAGTGCAGCGATCACGCCATCGGTGGAACCGACCTGGGCCTGGTTGGTGGCGGTGTACAAGGTGCCGTCGAGGCGATAGTGGGCATCCACCCCATAACGTTCGCAGAAGGCACCTATGGCATAGATGCTCTGCTCGGATTCCTTGACCAGGCGCACGGCCTCCTCGACACCGAACAACCGCTCCAGGGTGAGGTACTTGGCCGACCAGGACAGCGCGCAGCCACCGTTGCGCCCGCTGGCGCCAGCGCCGCAGATATCCGCCTCGATCAGCAGGACGTCCAGCCCGGGGTCCTGCTCCTTGAGCAGGATGGCCGTCCACAGCCCGGTATAACCACCGCCGACGATCGCCACCTGGCAAGTGGTGTCGCCCTGCAGCGGCGGACACGCCTGCGAGGGTTGCTGTTGCAGGGCCTGTTCCAGCCAGAAAGGTCGCATGGTCGGTTCTCCGTGAAAACGCGTCAGGAACGCAAGGGCTTGATCAGCAGCGGCCCGTTGGGCACCACCGCGGGAGGCTCGACCCCATTGGGCCGGCTGTTCCAGAAGGGCAGCAGCAATAGCGCCGCGGCCAGGGCACAGCCGGCGAACAGGATGAACACCGTCACCGTGTCGAAGTAACCCGGCAACAGGCCGCCGAGCACCGCGCCCACCGAGCCGCATCCGTTGACGAACCCCGCCGCCGTGGCGCCGGCCCGAGCCGAACCGAAGTCGATGGCTGCCGCGCCGCTGATCATCGAATCCGGCCCGTACAGGGTCAGGCCCATGAAAAACAGCAGCGCCACCACGGTCACCACGCTGCCGCTGTGCAAGGCCCCCATGAACAGCCCCAGGGACAGGGTCAACGCCAGCAGGCTGAGGACACAGGCCGGCATCCGCCTGGCGCCGAACAGCTTGTCCGACGCCAGGCCGATCATGATCGGCCCCAGCAGCCCCGCCAGCTCGAAGGCCGTGGGCACGATCGCCGCACCAACCTTGCCCAGCGACGGCATCTGCTCGTAGACGATCACCGGGCCCCACAGCAGGATCGCGTAGCGCGCCGGCTTGAGCAGGAAGTAGGCCAGCCCCAGGACCAGCACCGTGCGATTGCGCAGGATGGCCCGCAGCGGCGCCCAGACACCCACTGGATGGCCGCCCTGGGCACGCTCTTCGCCCATCGGTGGTTCCTCCACCGCCGGCAGGCCCACGTCCTGCGGGGTATTGCGCTGGAAGACAAAGAACAGCACGGCGGTCAGGCCGACCACCACGGCGCTGGAGATGAACGCCGCATGCCAGGTGCCCATCAGGGTATAGGCCCACCAGCCGGCAAAGGGCGAGGCCACCAGGCCGCCAAAGGCGTAGCAGGAACTCCACAGTCCCAGCACTCGACCGCGCTGCTGGGCGGGAAAGAAGCTGCCGATGTTCTTGCACAGCCCGGACCAGCCGGTCGATTGCGCCAGCCCCTGGACCAGCATGCACGTGGCGAACACCGGCAAGGTGGCGAAGCTGCCCATCACCAGCGCCGCGACGGCGGAAATCAGCAGGCCGCCCAGCACCACCACCCGGGGCCCGAAGCGGTCGGCGAACATCCCCCAGACGAACTGCCCCACGGCATAGGCGGCCAGGTAAATGGCATCGAGATTGGCCATGGCCATCTTGTCGAGGGTGAAGTCGGGATCGTCGGCGATGCCCAGCTTGGCGACGGAAAAGGCTTTGCGGGTGAAGTAGAAGGCCGCGTAGGCGATCCAGGTGATGGCGAAAATCTGCACGCGCCAACGTTTGATGGTGCCGATCTGCTTGTTCATGGTGAGTCTGACCTCGGGGTGAGTGTGCCGGCAGGATGCTGAGCAAACGCCTGTGTGTTTTTATTCTTGAGCACGGCGGCAGGACCCTTGCGGCGGGCGCTGCCGGTCAGATGAGGCCTGTTGCGCTCCCGAACGGGAGATTGCGAATGCACGCACAGGCATCAGGGCCGGGTGGCGTTCGAGCGACCGCTCACCAGGCCTTGAAAGATGGAAACAATTACCCACTGATAAATGAAATCGATTTATCGTATTTCAAATATAAGTCCAGCTTGTAAGAGGTATTCGATGTCGGTTTCCCACGCCCAGTTGAAAGCCTTCCATGCCGTGGCCGTGCACGGCAGTTTCACCCGAGCCGCCGAACACCTGTACCTGACCCAACCGGCGATCTCCGACCAGGTGCGCAAGCTGGAGGAACGTTTTGGCGTTCTCCTGTTCCAGCGCAACAAGCGCTCGGTACGCCTCACCGACCTGGGGGAACGATTGCTGGCCATCACCCAGCGCCTGTTCGTGGCCCAGGCCGAGGCCAAGGAGCTGTTGCAGGATTCCCAGGCGCTGCAGACAGGCAGCCTGGTGCTGGCGGTGGACGCGCCGGTGCACGTGCTGCCGCAGATCGCCCGCTTCTGCGAGTTGTACCCGGGGATCAACGTGCGTATCGAGACCGGCAACACCGACGAGTCCCTGTTGCGCCTGTTCAACTACCAGGCCGACCTGGCCCTGCTGGGCCGGGAAGTGGACGACGAGCGCCTGTGGTCCGTGACCCTGCGCAACGATCCGATGGTGGCCTTCGTGTCGCGCCATCACCCCTGGGCCGAGCGGCAATCCATCTGCCTGGCCGACCTGGACGACACCCCGATGGTGCTGCGCGAAACCGGCTCGGTGACCCGCCAGACCCTGGAAGAGGAAATGCACCGCGCCGGCCTGCGAATCCGTCCGGCCATCCAGGTCGAAGGCCGGGAAGCCGCGCGTGAGGCGGTGGTGGTGGGCATCGGCGTGGGGGTAGTGTCGGCGGCCGAATTCGGCGCCGACTCCCGGGTCTGCGCGCTGCCCATCGTCGACTGCCAGCGGCGCATGACCGAAACCCTGGTGTGCCTGCGCGAGCAGCGTTCGCGGCGGATCGTCGCGACCTTCCTCGAACTGGTGCACGCCTCCCTCGAACCTGAACACCTGTAGCCGCTGTCGAGCCACGGCGAGGCTGCGACAAGGCCCGCAGGGCCTTCAGGGTGGAATTCGCAAGAGTTGCGCCCGCTGCGCAGCCGTACGCAGCCTGCGGCAGCGGCTATACCGGTGCTGGGGCCAGGCCGAGAAAGGCCTGGATCAGCCGCAGCTCCCGGCGGCGCTCCAGGCAACCGATCATGTGCTGGTTGACCAGGCCCGCCCCGCGAATCGGCACCACCTGCACCCGCGGGTCGTGGCCCACCTCCAGCGAGCTGACGACCCCTACTCCCAGGTGCGCCGCCACCGCCTCGGTCACCGCTTCGCGGCTATCGAGCTCCAGCAGGACCCGAGGCTGGACCTTGGACAGCGCACATGCCTCGTCGAACGTACGCCGGGTGATGGAGCTGGGCTCGCGCAGCACCATGATCACCTGGTCCAGCTGCTCGATGGCGATGCCTTCGGCCTGTGCCAGCCACTCATGCCCGAGGGGCACCAGGGCACACATCCGTGATTGTCCGAGGCTCTGCAGGTGCAGGCCCTTGCGCGCCTCGACCTCGGTCAGCACTGCCACGTCGGCATGTTCGGACAACAGCGCCGCCAGGGTTTCCTGGGCATTGCCCAGGCGCAGGTTGACGGTCACCCCCGGGTAACGTTCCCGCAGGCTGGCGAGCATCGGCATGACCAGGTGCGGGCCGTCCGCCGCGACCTCCAGGCGCCCGGTCAGCAACTGGCGGTTGGCCTCGAGCATGGCCTGGGCCTCCTCGGCCAGGCCGAACATCGCCCGGGTGATGGCCGCCAGCTTGGTGCCCTCCTCGGTCAGTTCCACACGCCGGGCGGTACGCCGCAAAAGGGTGATCTGGTAGTGCTCCTCCAGCGCCTTGATATGCCCTGTGACCGCCGGCTGGCTGATGAACAGGCGCCCGGCGGCCCGGGTGAAACTGCCTTCACGGGCCACGGCATCGAACGCACGGAGTTGGAACAGGTTCATATCTATCGGCCTCACTTATGGCAGGCATAACAACAAACAATTTGATTGATGACAAGGCAAATTGCAATTTAGTCCCCGTAGCTTGAGCCCATCAATTTCGAGGACACAGCATGAGCATCGCCGAGCCAATCCTGCTTACTCCCGGCCCCCTGACCACGTCTGCCCGCACTCGTCAGGCGATGCTGGTGGACTGGGGATCCTGGGATGACCGCTTCAACCAGCTGACCGCCAGCCTCTGCCGGCAGTTGCTGGCCATCGTCAACGGCAGCGACAGCCACCACTGCGTGCCTCTGCAAGGCAGCGGCACCTTTGCCGTGGAAGCGGCCATCGGCACCCTGGTGCCCCGCGATGGCAAGGTCCTGGTGCTGATCAACGGCGCCTATGGCAAGCGCCTGGCGAAGATCTGCGAAGTGCTCGGCCGCGACTTCAGCACCTTCGAAACCGCCGAGGACGAGCCCACCACCGCTGCCGATGTCGAGCGCCTGCTCCAGGCCGACCCCGCCATCAGCCATGTGGCGCTGATCCACTGCGAGACCAGCACCGGGATTCTCAATCCACTGGCGCAGATCGCCCAGGTCGTTGCCGATCATGGCAAGCGCCTGATCATCGACGCCATGAGCTCCTTCGGCGCACTGCCCATCGACGCTCGGGAAATTCCCTTCGACGCCCTGATCGCTGCCTCCGGCAAATGCCTGGAAGGCGTGCCCGGCATGGGATTTGTCTTCGCTCGCAAGGAGTCCCTGGCCCAGGCGGCGGGCAACGCCCACTCGCTGGCCATGGACCTGCACGACCAGCATGCCTACATGGCCAAGACTGGCCAGTGGCGCTTCACCCCGCCGACCCACGTGGCGGCCGCCCTGCATGAAGCCCTGCTGCAGTACCACGAGGAAGGCGGTCTGCCGGCACGCCTGGCACGCTATAGCGACAATTGCCAAACACTGCTGCAGGGCATGGGTGAACTGGGCCTGCACAGCTTCCTGCCGGCATCGATCCAGGCACCGATCATCGTGACCTTCCATGCCCCCAAGGACCCGCGTTACCAGTTCAAGGACTTCTACGAGCGGGTCAAGGCCAAGGGTTTCATCCTCTACCCGGGCAAGCTGACCCAGGTCGAGACCTTTCGGGTTGGCTGCATCGGCCATGTCGATCGCAGCGGCATGCAGGCCGCGGTCTCGGCGGTGGCCCAAGTGCTGCGGGAAATGGAAGTCCTCGACATCTGACGCATTCCCGTGTCCTGTAGGAGCGAGCTTGCTCGCGATACAGACAACGCGATCCCAGAATCCATTTTCACGAGCAAGCTCGCTCCTACACAGGCATCGAAACCATGAACTACAGCACCCCCTCCCACCTGCAAGCGGCCATTCTCGACTGGGCCGGCACCGTGGTCGACTTCGGCTCCTTCGCCCCGACCCAGATCTTTGTCGAGGCCTTCGCCGAGTTCGATGTCCAGGTTTCCATCGAGGAAGCCCGAGGCCCTATGGGCATGGGCAAATGGGACCACATCCGCACCCTGTGCGACCTGCCCGAGGTGGCCGAGCGTTATCGCAAGGTGTTCGGCCGCACGCCAACGGATGCCGACGTCACCGCCATCTACGAACGTTTCATGCCCCTGCAGATCGAGAAGATCGCCGAGCACTCGGCCTTGATTCCCGGAGCCCTGGAGGTGATTGCCAAGCTGCGTGAGCAAGGCATCAAGATCGGCTCCTGCTCCGGTTACCCCAAGCTGGTGATGGACCGGGTGGTGGCCCTGGCCGCCACCAACGGCTATGTCGCCGACCATGTGGTGGCCACCGACGAAGTGCCCAACGGTCGCCCCTGGCCAGCCCAGGCCCTGGCGAACGTGATCGCCCTGGGGATCGATGATGTCGCTGCCTGCGTGAAGATCGACGACACCGTGCCGGGGATTCTCGAAGGCCGCCGCGCCGGCATGTGGACCGTCGCCCTGACCTGCTCGGGCAACGCCCTGGGCCTGAACTACGAAGACTATCGGGCCCTGGCCAGCGATACCCTGGCCGAGGAGCGCCAGCGCATCCACACCCTGTTCGAGCCATCGCGCCCGCACTACATGATCGACACCATCGCCGACCTGCCCCAGGTGATCGCCGACATCAACCAGCGCCTGGCACGGGGTGAAACACCCCAGGGCCAGTGATCCCATTCGTGAACATGACGCAACGGCGACTTTGACAAGTCGCCGTTTTTTCATGGGTCCCCGAATCGGCGCCCTGATCCAGGCGACGAAAGCCCCCGGAGCGCCAGGCAAACCGGTAGAAAGCGGCTTACAGTTAAAGCACTCCGTCGCTCAAGAACGGAGGCTTGAACCCTGATGACCGAGGACACCGGTATGCCGTGGAAAAACACCGAGGCGCGCTACAGCACCCTGACGATCGTCCTGCACTGGCTGACGCTGGTGCTGCTGGTGGTGGTTTATGCCTGTATCGAATTTCGCGGAATCTTCCCCAAGGGCAGCGGCGGCCGGACCCTCATCACCGAAGCCCATTTCATGCTCGGCCTGACGGTCTTCGTGCTGGTCTGGCTGCGCCTGTTCGCCCGGGCGCAGGGGGTGGCGCCCAGGATCGAGCCCGCGCCGCCGCAGTGGCAAAGGCTGCTGGCGACGCTGATGCACTGGGCGCTGTACCTGTTCATGATCGCCATGCCGCTGCTGGGCTGGCTCACCACCAGTGCCAAGGGGCACCAGGTGATGTTCTATGGCCTGGACCTGCCGCTGCTGGTGGGCGAAGACAAGGCGCTGGCCAAGCAGCTCCAGAACTGGCACGAGCTGCTGGGCAGCCTGGGGTACTGGCTTATTGGCCTGCACGCCCTGGCAGGGCTCTATCACCACTACGTCATGCACGACAACACCCTGCAACGGATGTGGCGCCAGCGCGGTCAGGCCTGAGGGGCGAACCCGCGACGGCCCTGCAAGCCGCCGGTGTGGACGAAGATCAGCCGGCAACCGGGGGCGAACCGTCCGCCCAGGACCTGCTCGTGCAGGGCCAGCAGCGCCTTGCCGGTGTACAGCGGCTCCAGCGGCAGGCCACAATCGCGCTCGGTCTGGTCGATGAACGCTTCCAGCACCCCATCCACCTTGGCGAAACCGCCACGGCTAGCGTCCAGCAGTTCATAGCCACCGATCTCTCCTCCCGCCTCCTGCAGGATCTGTGCGACTTGCCGTGGCACTCCGTGGTCCATCGGCACCGCCAGGGCGCCATGCACCGGGTGCGCTCCGGCTTCGGCCAGCACCAACCCGGCCAGGGTGGTGCCGGTGCCGGCAGCCAGCCACCAACCGTCATGGTCGGCCCAGCCCAGGGCTGGCAACTGCTGCCGTACCTGCTCCAGCAATGGCCCGCAACCCAGCGCCCCAGCCAGGCCGCCACCGCCCTCGGGCACCGGGTACAGGTCCGGGTATCGTGCCTGCCAAGGCGTCCAGAAACCGGGCTGGTGGCGTGCCCGGTAGCCGCCGTAGCCAAGCCAGTGCAACTGCATGCCGAAGCGCTCCAGGTCGAGGACGGTCGGGGTGTCCTGGCGTTCGCCGCGCAGCAGGCCGACCGTGGCGAAGGCGAAACGCTGGCCGGCGGCGGCCAGGGCATGCAGGTGATTGGAGTGGGCCCCGCCGAGGCTGATGATGCCCTGGGCGCCCTGGCGATGCGCTGCCGCCAGATGGTGGCTGAGCTTGAACCATTTGTTGCCGCTGATCAGCGGATCGATCAAGTCCAGGCGCAGCACCGCCACCTCGACCCCAGCCTGATGCAACCAGTCCAGGTCCAGCCGTTGCAGGGGGGCTTGGGGCAAGTGGTCGAAGGACTCGGCAAAGGACATCGTTGGCAGGCTCGGCGAACAGGGAGGCGCATTCTAGCAATCCCGGGGCAGATCGCCGGGCCCTGCAGGACACGCTTCGTGTAGCCGCTGCGCAGGCTGCGTAAAGGGCCGAAGGACCTTCAGGGCCGACAGGTGGGTGTGGGCCGGAAGATCCCGTGCCCCTGCGGGGCATGCGCAGCCTGCGGCAGCGGCGACAGGGGCCGCTGCCGGGGTGGGAGGGCCTAGAGTTCGGCCGCCAGGCGCGAACCCTGGTTGATGGCGCGCTTGGCATCCAGTTCGGCGGCCACATCGGCGCCGCCGATCAGGTGCACGTTCTGTCCGGCGGCCACCAGGCCATCGTGCAGCTCGCGCAGCGGGTCCTGGCCAGCACAGATGACCACGTTGTCCACCGGCAGTACCTGGGGCTCGCCTGCCTCGCCAATGCGGATGTGCAGGCCAGCGTCGTCGATCTTCAGGTATTCAACGCTGTTGAGCATCTGCACCTGCTTGTTCTTCAAGCCGGTGCGATGAATCCAGCCGGTGGTCTTGCCCAGGCCGTCGCCGACCTTGCTCTTCTTGCGCTGCAGCAGGAATACCTGACGCGCCGGAGCATGGGGCTCGGCCTTGATCCCCGATACCCCTCCACGGGCCTCGAGCCGGGTATCGATGCCCCACTCCTTCCAGAACGCCTCACGGTCCTGGCTGGTGGCGACGCCCTGGTGCACAAGGAATTCGGAGACGTCGAAACCGATGCCACCCGCGCCGATCACTGCCACCTTCTGCCCCACTGGCTTGCGCTCGAGCAGTACGTCCAGGTAACTCAGGACCTTGGCGTGCTCCACGCCCGGGATGGCCGGTACCCGCGGGGCAATGCCGGTGGCCAGGATGATTTCGTCGAAACCACCGGCCACCAGTTGCTCGACATCCACCCGGGTCCCCAGGCACACCTCGACGTGGCTGGTCTGCAACTTGCGCTTGAAGTAGCGCAGGGTCTCGTAGAACTCTTCCTTGCCCGGCACACGCTTGGCGACGTTGAACTGGCCGCCGATTTCACTGGCCGAATCGAACAGGGTCACCTGGTGCCCACGCTCGGCGGCCACGGTGGCGGCGGACAAGCCGGCCGGGCCGGCACCGACCACGGCGATCTTCTTGAGCTCCTGGACCGGCAGGTAGTTCAGCTCGGTCTCATAGCAGGCGCGCGGGTTGACCAGGCAACTGGTCAGCTTGCCGCCAAAGGTGTGGTCCAGGCAGGCCTGGTTGCAGCCGATGCAAGTGTTGATCTCATCGGCACGGCCTGCGGCAGCCTTGTTGACGAAGTCCGGGTCGGCCAGGAACGGCCGGGCCATGGACACCATGTCGGCATCGCCCTCGGCCAGGATCTGCTCGGCCACTTCCGGGGTGTTGATGCGGTTGGTGGTGATCAGCGGGATGCTCACCGAGCCACGCAGCTTGGCCGTGACCTTGCTGAACGCAGCCCGTGGCACCTTGGTGGCGATGGTCGGGATCCGCGCTTCGTGCCAGCCAATACCCGTGTTGATAATGGTGGCACCGGCCTGTTCGATGGCCTTGGCCAGTTGCACGATTTCTTCCCAGGTGCTGCCGCCTTCCACCAGGTCGAGCATCGACAGGCGGAAAATGATGATGAAGTTCGGCCCCACGGCCTCACGCACCCGACGCACGATCTCCACCGGCAGGCGCATGCGGTTCTCGTAGCTGCCGCCCCAGCGGTCAGTACGGTGGTTGGTATGGGCGGCAAGGAACTGGTTGATGAAATAACCTTCCGATCCCATGATCTCGACACCGTCGTACTCGGCCTTCTGGGCCAGGACCGAACAGGTCACGAAGTCACGGATCTGCTTCTCGATGCCTTCCTCGTCCAGCTCCTTGGGCTTGAACGGGTTGATCGGCGCCTGGATGGCGCTGGGCGCGACCTGCTTGGGGCTGTAGGCATAGCGCCCGGCATGGAGGATCTGCATGCAGATCTTGCCGCCGGCCTCGTGCACCGCCCGGGTGACGATCAGGTGCTTCTGCGCCTCTTCCTCGGTGGTCAGCTTGGCGGCCCCGGAATACACCCCACCTTCATCGTTGGGACCAATGCCACCGGTGACCATCAGGCCCACGCCGCCACGGGCGCGCTCGGCAAAATAAGCCGCCATGCGCTCGAAACCGCCGGGCTTCTCTTCCAGGCCGGTGTGCATCGAGCCCATCAGGGTGCGATTGCGCAAGGTGGTGAACCCCAGGTCGAGGGGGGCCAGCAAATGCGGGTACGGGGCAGCAGCCATGGCGTCACTCCAGATCGGGCTATCACGGTAGGTGCGGAAGCTCTGCGGCTTCCGTCGGTAGTGCGGCACAGACTAAAAGCACACCAGCTGTAGGCTCAATGACCGTAACTGACAAGTTATTGATCCAAACGCACAGCGCCCCTTGGCAAGCATGGGCTGCCGTCCTACCCTAGTCGCCGAATCCTGCACACGGCTGCCGACTGTTTTCCCATGCGCAAACTTCTGTACATCACCCTCGCCCTGGTCCTGATCGCTGCCATCACCCGCTATGGCGCCTGGACCCAAGACCGCCCGGAGGCACATTACCTGTCGGACTTGCGCATCGAACTGGCCGTGGACCAGGGCGTGCCCGCAGGCCACGGCAACCTGCTGGCGATCCAGCCGGAGCTGTTTCCCACCGACTACCAGAGCAGCAAGCGCCTGCACCGCAAGCTCGCGGCCTACCTGCAAGAGGCTCGCGACCGCGGCCTGGTCAGCGCCAAGACCATCGTCGTGCTGCCGGAACACATCGGCACCTGGCTGATGGTCAGTGGCGAGAAGAACGAGCTGTACCAGGCCACCACTCTCAAGGAAGCGATGAACTGGCTGGCGGTGAGCAACCCGCTGCCCTTCTTCAAGGCGCTGGCGGGCGCCAAGGGCGACAGTCGGGTAGACGATGCCTACCTGCGCATGAAGGCCAAGGAGATGGCCAAGGACTACCAGACGCTGTTCGGAGGCCTGGCCAAGGAATTCCAGGTGACGCTGGTGGCCGGCTCGATCATCCTGCCCGAGCCCAGCGTCAGCCAGGGCAACCTGCAGGTGGGACGCGGCGCGCTGTACAACAGCGCCGTGGTGTTTGGCAGCGATGGCCAGCCCATTGGCCAGCCACAGCTGCAGATCTACCCTAGGGCCTCCGAAAGCGGCTACATCCACGGTGATGCCCGCGAGGCGGTGCAGGTCTTCGATACCCCGGCCGGGCGCCTCGGGGTGCTGATCGGCAGCGACAGCTGGTACCCGGACAACTACCGCAAGCTCGATGAACAACAGGCACAGCTGGTGGCGGTGCCAGCCTTCATCATGGGCAAGGGCCGCTGGGAACAGCCTTGGCCCAGCGACAACGGCGCCGCCTTGGGTGCCGCCGCGTCCAAACCGGGAGCGACCAGCGAAGGCGAGGCCTGGCACCGCTTGACACTCACCAGCAGGCCCGCGCTCAGCCAGGCCAGGGGCGGTGCCAGCGTGTTCCTGCGTGGCCAGTTCTGGAACCTGGGCACCAGTGGCCAGAGCTTCGTGAGCAGCGCAGGCCAGACCTTCGCCGACGATGGCAGTCGTGGTGCTCGCCTGCTGAACTTGTGGTTGTAGGCCGATGAAAACCGCACCGATGCGCCTGGGCGACCTGTCGGTGGGAATCGTCCATAGCCTGGCCGATGCGATTCGCAGCCATGGCCAGGACCCGTTGCCCTTGCTGGAACAGTATGGGCTGGACTCTGCCCGGTTGGCCGAGGCAGGGGCGCGGCTGTCGATCCCTCGCTACATGCGCCTGGGCCACGGGGCGATCCAGCTCACCGGCGACCCGGCACTGGGCCTGCGCATGGGCCGGCTCAGTCGCCTCAGCCAGGCCGGCCTGGCCGGGGTCACTGCCGCCCAGGCACCCACCGTGCGCGAGGCGGCACGCTGCCTGACCCGTTTCGAGGCCCTGTACGGCTCCAACTATCGCGGCCAGTCGAGCTTCTGCGAGGATGCCGACGGCGCCTGGCTACGCTTCTACTCCATCAGCCCGTACAACGCCTATAACCGTTTCGTGGTGGATTCGATCATGTCCGGCTGGTTGCAGCAGCTGTCCAACCTGGCTGGACAAACGGTGCATGCGCAACGGATCGACATCGAATTCGAACAGCCCGACTACCACGAGGCCTATGCCGTGCTCGGCCCCGCGCCGATCCATTTTGGCGCCGAGCGCAACCAGTTGCGCCTGGATCAGGCCAGCCTGGCCTTGCGCAACCCCGAGCATTGCCCAAGTACCTGGCGCCACCTGCTGCTGTTATGCGAAAGGGAACTGGAACAGCTGACCCGCACCCGTAGCCTGCGCGAGCGCATCATTCAGTTGCTGGGACCTTTGCTCAATGGCGGCCGGGAACCGGACCTGGAGGAAGTGGCCGCACGCTTGAAGCTGCCGACCTGGACCTTGCGCCGCAAGCTGGCGGAAGAGGGAACGCAATTCCGGGCGATTCTCAATGACACCCGTCGCGACTTGGCCATGACCTATATCCGCGATACCGAACTGGCGTTCGGCGAGATTGCCTATCTGCTGGGCTTCGCCTCGGCCGAGGCGTTTCAGCGAGCCTTCAAGCGTTGGAACGGCCAGACTCCCGGGGAGTTTCGCCGCAGCCATCGCCAGTTCGGCTAAAAAAAAGCCACCGGCGTTACAGCTCGGTGGCGTCTTCTGCGGGTTCCAGAGGGTCAAGCTCGAAAGCCTGGTACTCCAGCAGTTCTTCTTGGTACTCGTCCATACGGACTCCTTTGCTCGTTGATTGAATGCCCTGGATGACCGTCGGGACCAGCATAAGGTGCCGTTATGACAGGAAAAATACTACCCCTTCGGTCAACTTTCCTGTCATTGAAACGTAACGGCGCGTAAGAAATTTACGGGTTGCACAAGGCCAGGGGGCGATTGGAAGGCAACGAATGCAGGAAGGCTGCGCAGGGGCCACCCAGGCGGAAGCGGGCAGCGCCTTTGCGCGGGGGCGTTTCAGCGACCGTTGCCGGGCAGTGCCTGGATCGGCTCGTTCGGAGGCGGCAAGGTACTGGCTGGCGGCGGGCTGATGGTTTCGCCCACAGGAGCCGGCTCGCTGGCCGGCGCCGTTACGATGGGCGCCACTTCAGCGGGGGGCGCCACTGGCTGGGAAGCGGCCGGTTCGACAATTGGCGCGACCGGTGGCACCAGTGCCGGGGCTGCAGCAGCCGGCTCCGGGTGTGGCTCAGGCTTGGGCTGGGGCTGGTTTTCCGGCTTGCTCTCCGGGACGCCCAGGTCAGCCTTGGGTTTTTCTTCGATGTGGGCCGCAGCCTTGACATCCTGGGGCAGAAACAGCTCCAGCAGGGCGAAGTAACGCTCATAGAACTTGGCGGACGACACCGTCTCGCTCGCCACCTTGACCATCGAGTCGTCGGTGGAACCAATAGGCATCGACACCGAGCCCAGTACCCCTACCCCGAGGCTGGCCGAATTGTTCAGTTTTTTCAGGGCGTAGCGGTCCTGCAGGGCGTTGGCGAATACCGTCGAACGATGTCCGCCGGTACCGTCCTTGGCGCAGACGACGTTGAAGCTGATCTCCAAGTGAGTCTCGCCGGTCTGCTGGAAGCTCTTGTGGCCACTGACCAGCCTTGGGTCGTTGCTGGTGATGATGTAACCCTGGCTGAGCAGGGCCCGTCGCGCGGCTTCACAGGACGCTGCATCACTGACCGGGTAATTGCGCGAGAAGGTGCCGGAATCGTCGAAGCTTTCATGCTCGTAGATGGCAGTCTTGTTCGAAGAGCAACCGGCGACCGCAGACAGCAGCAACACTCCGGCCGCAGCACGCAGATGAAATGATCTAAACATCGAAAATCCTGAGGAAAACGCTCTGGGGCGTATTGTGCAACAGAACAACGTCCTACAGCGCGGCTAATTGATGTCTTAAATTTCACTCAAGACTACTGACCGCACGAGGTAGGAAAAAGTCGTTCGCTCAGGTGTTCGATCAGCACTCGCAGCTTGGCTGCCGCATGACGGCTCGAGGGCCACAGCACCCAGAACGTGCCGTTGAATTGCAAGTACTCATCGAGTACGGCCTGCAACGCTCCGCACCGTAGCGAGGCTTGCACCATGAAGTCCGGCAGGCAGGCAATACCCAGGCCACTGCGTGCCGCGTGCTCCAGCGCCTCGGTGGAACTGCTGGTCAGGCGGGTCGGCAGCAGCGGCTCGGGCTGATGGAGCTGCGGCTTGAAGGGCCAGGGCTCGAGCTTGCCAGTGTGGTGGAAGGTATGCCGCAGGCAGGCATGCTCATGGAGCTCCTGGGGCGATTGCGGCAGCCCATGCTCACGAAAATATCCGGGACTGCCCACCAGCACCATGCGAAAGGATCCCACTTGTCGGGCCAGCAAGCGCGAATCCTTGGGGTTACCGGTGCGTATGACCAGGTCGAAACCCTCCTCCACCACATCCACCATCCGGTCGGACAGATCGACATCCAGTTCGATCTGCGGGTAGCGCTGCATGAATTCCGCCAGCACCGGCATCACCAGACCGTGGACCTGGGGCGCACTGATCCGCAGCTTGCCCACCGGTGCACTGGCCGAATCGCACAACTGGAACTCCGCCGACTCGGCCTCGGCGGCGATCCTGCGACAACGCTCGAGCAGCCCAATGCCCTCTGCCGTCAGGCTGATACTGCGTGTGGTGCGGTGAAACAGGCGGGTTTCCAGGCGTTCCTCGAGGCGGGCAATACTCTTGCCCACCGCCGAGGACGAGACCCCCAGCAGGCGCCCCGCCTCGGTAAAGCTGCGGGTCTCCGCCACCTGCAT
Source organism: Pseudomonas sp. L5B5 (assembly GCF_020520285.1). Classification (NCBI taxonomy): domain Bacteria; kingdom Pseudomonadati; phylum Pseudomonadota; class Gammaproteobacteria; order Pseudomonadales; family Pseudomonadaceae; genus Pseudomonas; species Pseudomonas sp. L5B5. Next base: position 6,562,487 of record NZ_CP084742.1, on the reverse strand, counting down.
GAACACCGGGATACTGCCAAGCCAGTCCATTGAACACTCCAGCATTAAGGACTTGAGAGTCCGATAAGTTCGGAACATTAGCCTATTTTTCCGCCATGCGCAGCGCCCTAACCTGTGCCTTCCCTATTGCACAGCTGAGCCCACCATGAACCCTACCGTCGATGCCTGTGAATCACTGCAAACGTCCAGCGACACCCGTGAAAGATTGCCCATCAGCGGCTTGCTGGCCCTGGCCTGCGCAGGCTTCATCACCCTGCTGACCGAAGCCATGCCGGCCGGATTGCTGCCGCAGATGAGCCGCGGCCTGGAGATTTCGCCCGCACTGGTCGGCCAACTGGTCACGATCTACGCCCTCGGCTCGCTCCTGGCCGCGATCCCCCTGGTGAGCCTGACGCAGAGCTGGCGACGACGCCCGTTGCTGCTGATCGCCATTGCCGGCTTCGCCATCGTCAACAGTGTCACGGCCCTGTCGAACGACTACAGCCTGACCCTGGTCGCCCGCTTCTTTGCCGGGGTGTTCGCCGGCCTGCTCTGGGCCCTGCTGGCCGGTTATGCCAGCCGCATGGCGCCCCCGCACCAGCAAGGACGGGCAATCGCCGTGGCCATGCTCGGCGCGCCCCTGGCGCTATCAATCGGGGTTCCCGCCGGCACGTGGCTGGGCAACCTGGTGGGCTGGCGCATGAGCTTCGCCCTCATGACCCTGCTGACCCTGGTGCTGATTGTCTGGGTACTCCGGCAGGTGCCGGACTTTCCCGGTCTGCGTGGCCAGAAACGCCTGCCCTTGCGCCGCGTGCTGGCCTTGCCGGGTGTAGGCCCGGTGCTGTTCGTGACCTTCGCCTATGTGCTGGGCCACAACATTCTTTACACCTACATCGCACCGTTTCTGGAGTCGACAGGCCTTGGCGGGCAGATCGAGGGCGTGCTGCTGGTATTCGGCCTGGCTGCACTGTTGAGTATCTGGGTAGTCGGCTTGCTGATCGATCGCTGGCTACGTGAACTGGTATTGGCCAGTTGCTTGCTGTTCATCGCCTCGATCCTGCTGCTCGGCTTGTTCGACCGAGGACCCATGACCGTTTATGGGGCCATCTCGATCTGGGGCTTGGCGTTCGGAGGCCTGGCCACCTTGCTGCAAACCGCGCTGGCCAAATCCGCGGGAGCACAGGCGGACGCTGCGCAATCGATGCTGGTGACCCTGTGGAACCTGGCCATCGCCGGTGGAGGCGTGGGCGGTGCCCTGCTGTTGCAGGGCCCGGGTGTGCAGACTTTCCCCTGGGTGATTGGCGCCTTGTTGCTGGCAGCCTTGCTGGTGGCAAGCAGCGCCCGGGGCAACGGTTTCGTTTCCGACCGCCAGGTGTAAGCCCTGGCCTGGGCTTTCCTGGCGGCAAAAAAAGACCCCGGCCTTGCGGACGGGGTCTTTTTCACCACTGCGGAACAGGCATCAGTAACGCTTGATATCCGCCTGGTTTTCCAGCTGCTTGCGGTAGGCAGCGAAGTCTTGTTGCCCTACACGCGAGGCCAGGAAGCGACGGTACTGGGCTTTCTCTTCCTCGGTCGGCGCCGCAGCTTCATTGACGCCATTCAGTTGCAGGACCAGCAGGTTGCCGTTGGGCAGGGTCACGCTAGTGAACGCCGGCTTGTCCTTGGACTCAGGCTTGCTCATGCGGAACAGCGCCTGCAGCACGGTAGGATCGATACCGTCCTGGCCACGGGTAACGGCTTTCGCCACTTTCCAGTCCTGGCCATCCACCGGCTTGTTCAACGCAGTCTTGCCGTCACGCAGGCTGGCAATCAGCGCCTCGGCCTTGGTCTTGGCGGCAGCACTGGCGTGCTCCTTGGCCAATTGCGTACGAATGGCACTGGCTACGCTTTCCAGCGGCAGTTGCTCGGGCTTGCGGTGCTCCTTGGCACGCAGCACGAGAACGGTTTCCGGATCCAGCTCGATGGCGCTGCTGTTGGCACCCTCGTCGAGGACTTCGGTGCTGAACGCCGCTTGCACCACTGCCCGGTTGGCCGCGATACCGTCACCGCCTTCACGGCCGAACGGCGCGGAAGTATGGACAGTGAGTTTCAGGTCCTGGGCTGGCTGGGCAAGGTCGGAGGCTTCGAACGCAGAGTCTTCCAGTTGCTTGGTAGCCTCGACGAAACGCTGCTCGACCTGCTGGGTCTTGAGCTCGCGAGTCAGCTTGTCCTTGAGGCTGGCGAAACTCGGAACTTCTGGCGCTTCGACACCCAGCAGCTTGATCAGGTGGAAACCGAAGTCAGTGCGTACCGGAGCCGAGACCTGGTCCTTGCTCAGAGCGTACAGCGCTTTTTCGAAGGCTGGATCGTAGACACCGGGACCGGCGTAGCCCAGGTCGCCGCCATTGTTGGCCGAACCCGGATCCTGGGAAAACTCCTTGGCCAGCGCCTCGAAGCTCTCGCCCTTGGCCAGGCGAGCCTGGACCTCCTCGATCTTGGCCTTGGCCTGGGCCTCGTTCACCTTGGCATTGACTTCGATCAGGATGTGCGCGGCACGACGCTGCTCGGACAGGTTGGCGATTTCTTTCTGATACAGGGTCTGCAGGTCTTCGTCCTTGACGCTGACCTGATCGAAGAACGAAGCCTTCTTCAGCTCGATGTAATCGATCACCACCTGGTCCGGCGTCATGAACTCCTTGGCGTGCTGGTCGTAGTAGGCCTTGACCTCTTCGTCAGTCAGCTTGGCAGCTGCCGGATCGGCCTTGATGGTCAGGGAGGCGAAGTCCCGAGTCTGTTTTTCCAAGCGGGCGAATGCCAGCACCTGGGCATCAGTGACGAAACCACTGCCTGCCAGACCCGCACGGACCTGACCGATCAGCATTTCCTGACTCAGCATCTGCCGGAACTGCATACGGCTGTAACCCAGCTGGCGGATGACCTGGTCGAAACGTTCCGAGCTGAACTTGCCTTCGACCTGGAATTCCGGCGTCTGCAGGATGACCTGATCCAATGCTCCCTCGGAGAAGGAAAACTTGGAATCGTGGGCCCCTTGCAGCAGCAACTTGCGGTCGATCAGCCCCTTCAGAGCCGCCTCGCGCAGCATTTTTTCGTCGAGCAGGGAGGCATCGAAGTCCTTGCCCAACTGCTGCATCAGCTGACGACGTTGCATGTCGACGGCCTGGCTCAACTCGTTCTGAGTGATCTCCTCGCCATTGACCTTGGCCGCATCCTGGCTATGGCTAGTGGCGTTGAAAATGGCATCGAAACCGGTCAGCGCCATCAAAGCGACGATAACCCCGATGATGGTTTTGGCAATCCAGCCTTGTGAATTGTCCCTGATATTCTGCAGCATGCGTCCCCCAGAAACGGCTGTACTTCTGTTTCAAGCAACCGTGGAGCGTGGGTAGAGTCCGGATAGAAGAAAGGCGCATCCGAGGATGCGCCTTCTCGTAACTGGCGGAGCGGACAAGAGTTGAACCTGCGACCCTCGACGTGAACCGGGCATATACCGGTCAACTGGCGCCCCGCTGCCGGATCAGGCATGACCCCAATCCGGATGGGCAAAGACCTTGAAGAAACTTAGTTGACAGCTTCTTTCAGTGCTTTACCGGCTTTGAAACCTGGCTTTTTAGCAGCGGCGATTTCCAGAGTCTTACCGGTCTGAGGGTTACGACCAACGCGAGCTGGACGATCAGTTACCGAGAAAGTACCGAAACCAACCAGCACAACAGAGTCACCGGCTTTCAGAGCGCCAGTAACGGATTCGATTACTGCATCCAGCGCACGGCCAGCAGCAGCTTTCGGGAGATCAGCAGATGCAGCGATAGCATCAATCAGTTCCGACTTGTTCACTCTAAGTCCCCTTTATATCTATGAGTATGATTCTAAGTTTTTTGGTGAAAGCAAAAACGAGTGCTGAATGGCCTACAGGCACTTAAGAGCCGCTTTATAACAAGGGCTCTAAAAAGCTGTCAAGGAAGCCCCCCAGGCTAATGCGTACTAATGCGTGCTAATTCTTTCCTTAGAGTCAGACTCGCGTTTTTCATCCTTTGCAACTATCTCGGGAGCCACATCCGGCAAGGGCTCCGGCGCGTATTGCAGCGCAATTTGCAGGACTTCGTCAATCCATTTAACGGGTTTGATCTGCAGATCCTGCTTGATATTGTCAGGAATTTCTTTCAAATCGCGAACATTCTCTTCCGGAATGATCACCGTCTTGATTCCACCACGGTGGGCGGCGAGTAGTTTCTCTTTCAAACCACCGATGGCCAGTACCTGGCCGCGCAGCGTGATTTCGCCGGTCATCGCCACATCAGCTCGTACCGGGATGCTGGTCAGGGCCGAAACCAGAGCCGTGCACATGCCTACGCCGGCACTCGGGCCGTCTTTCGGGGTCGCCCCTTCAGGCATGTGGATATGGGTATCGCGCTTCTCGTGAAAGTCCAGGGGAATGCCCAGGCTCTTGGCCCGGCTGCGCACCACGGTCAAGGCCGCAGTAATCGACTCGACCATGACGTCGCCCAGGGAACCGGTCTTGATCAACTGGCCCTTGCCGGGAACCACGGCCGCTTCGATGGTCAACAGCTCACCACCCACCTGGGTCCATGCCAGGCCGGTCACCTGACCGATCTGATCCTGTTGCTCGGCCAAGCCGTAGCGGAACTTGCGCACGCCCAGGAAATGCTCCAGCAGGTCGGAGGTGACCTTCACCGAGAAGCGTTTTTCCATCGCATGCTCTTTCACCGCCTTGCGGCAGACCTTGGCAATCTGGCGCTCCAGGCCCCGCACACCGGCCTCGCGAGTGTAGTAACGGATGATGTCGCGGATCGCTGTCGGATCGAACTCCAGCTCGCCCTTCTTCAGGCCGTTGGCCTGGATCTGCTTGGGCGACAGGTACTTGACCGCGATGTTGATCTTCTCGTCCTCGGTGTAGCCCGGCAGCCGGATCACTTCCATCCGATCCAGCAAGGCCGGTGGAATGTTCATCGAGTTCGAGGTGCAGAGGAACATCACATCGGACAGGTCGTAGTCGACTTCCAGATAGTGATCGTTGAAGTTGTGGTTCTGTTCGGGATCAAGCACCTCGAGCAGAGCCGAGGCAGGATCGCCGCGCATGTCGCTGCCCATCTTGTCGATTTCGTCAAGCAGGAACAACGGGTTGCGCACGCCAACCTTGGTCATCTTTTGAATCAATCTTCCGGGCATCGAACCGATGTAAGTCCGGCGGTGACCGCGAATTTCCGCCTCGTCACGTACGCCGCCCAAGGCCATGCGCACGAACTTGCGGTTGGTGGCATTGGCGATGGACTCGGCCAGGGAGGTCTTGCCGACCCCAGGAGGACCGACCAGGCACAACACTGGGCCACGAATCTTCTTCACACGCTTCTGGACGGCGAGGTACTCAAGGATCCGCTCCTTGACCTCTTCCAGGCCATAGTGGTCGGCATCAAGGATGTCCTCGGCGCGAGCCAGGTCCAGGCGCACCTTGCTCTGTGCCTTCCACGGCACCTGCACCAGCCAGTCGATGTAGGAACGGACCACGGTGGCCTCGGCGGACATCGGCGACATCTGCTTGAGCTTGTTCAGCTCGGCCTGGGCCTTGGCCATCGCATCCTTCGGCAGACCGGCGGCCTCGATGCGTTTCTTCAGCTCTTCAATTTCGTTGTGACCTTCGTCACCGTCACCCAGCTCCTTCTGAATGGCTTTCATCTGCTCATTCAGATAGTACTCACGCTGGCTGCGCTCCATTTGCTTCTTGACGCGGCCACGAATGCGCTTTTCCACTTGCAGCAGGTCGATCTCGGCATCCAGCAAGGCCAGGACATGCTCGACCCGTGCGGACAGGTCGATGATCTCGAGGATTTCCTGCTTCTGCTCGATCTTCAACGCCATGTGCGCCGCCATGGTATCCACCAGGCGACTCGGCTCATCAATGCTATTGAGGGAGGAAAGAACCTCGGCAGGCACCTTCTTGCCCAACTGCACATACTGCTCGAATTGGGACAGCAGGCTGCGCACGAACACTTCCGACTCACGGTCGGGAGCATCCACTTCATCGATCAGCGCGACTTCGGCACGGCAATGGCCGTCCACTTCGCTAAAGCGCTCGACTGCGCCACGTTGCTCGCCTTCGACCAGCACCTTGACGGTGCCATCGGGCAGCTTGAGCAACTGCAGCACGGTTGCAATGGTTCCTACACGGTAGAGTGCATCTTCACCGGGATCGTCATCAGCAGGGTTTCTCTGAGCCAGCAGGAGAATCTGCTTGTCGCCCGTCATCGCTGCCTCGAGGGCTTCGATCGACTTCTCGCGCCCCACGAACAGCGGGATAACCATGTGCGGATAAACCACGACATCACGCAATGGCAGGAGAGGCAATTCGATGGTTGTCTTCATGATTTCGCCTCTACGGCGGCCGTACGGCCGTAAACAGATGGAAGTAAGCTTGAAACCAAGATGGGGGCTGCCTTAAAAAAAAACAAGCTCAAAGACAGCACTTTAAAGACGCTAAAAACAAAGGGGCCCGAAGGCCCCTTCTTTCAAACAGACAGCCCGACACTTAGGCGTCAGGTGCTGCCTTGGCCGTCGGCTCACTGTTCTCATAGATGTACAGCGGCTGGGACTTGCCTTCAATGACGCTTTCGTCGATCACTACTTTACTCACCTCGGACTGCGAGGGGATCTCGTACATGGTATCGAGCAGGACACCTTCGAGAATCGAGCGCAGACCACGAGCACCGGTCTTGCGTTCAAGAGCCCGCTTGGCCACCGCTTTCAACGCGTCACTGCGGAACTCCAGATCGACACCCTCCATCTCGAACAGCTTGCCGTATTGCTTGGTCAAGGCGTTCTTCGGTTCGGTAAGAATCTGGATCAGCGCAGCCTCGTCCAACTCGTCCAGGGTTGCCAGGACAGGGAGACGACCTACGAACTCTGGAATCAGGCCGAACTTGACCAGATCATCAGGCTCGACTTCACGCAGGGACTCGCCAACCTTCTTGCCCTCCTCCTTGCTGCGTACTTCGGCATTAAAACCGATGCCACCGCGAGTGGAGCGATTCTGGATAACCTTTTCCAGGCCGGAGAAGGCACCACCACAAATAAACAGGATGTTCCGGGTGTCGACCTGCAGGAATTCCTGCTGTGGATGCTTGCGGCCGCCCTGGGGCGGAACAGAAGCAACAGTGCCTTCGATCAGCTTCAACAGTGCCTGCTGTACACCTTCGCCGGAAACATCCCGGGTAATGGAAGGGTTGTCGGACTTGCGGGAAATCTTGTCGATTTCGTCGATGTAGACGATACCCATCTGGGCCTTCTCCACATCGTAGTCGCACTTCTGCAGCAGCTTTTGAATGATGTTCTCGACGTCCTCACCCACATAACCGGCTTCGGTCAGGGTGGTGGCATCGGCAATGGTAAAGGGCACGTTCAACAGGCGCGCCAGGGTTTCCGCCAACAGCGTCTTACCCGAACCTGTAGGACCGATCAGCAAGATGTTGCTCTTGCCAAGCTCGACGTCGTCACTCTTCTTGTCACGTTGGTTCAGGCGCTTGTAGTGGTTGTACACCGCTACTGCCAGAACCTTTTTTGCACGCTCCTGACCAATCACGTACTGATCAAGGATGCCGCTGATTTCTTTAGGCGAAGGCAATTTATGCGCGCTGCTCTCGGCCTGTGCTTCCTGCACCTCCTCACGGATGATGTCATTGCACAGGTCGACGCACTCGTCGCAGATAAAGACCGAGGGGCCGGCAATCAATTTGCGTACTTCATGCTGGCTTTTGCCACAGAAGGAGCAATAAAGCAGTTTGCCGTTGTCCTCGCCGTTGCGGGTGTCAGTCATTCGTTCGATCCAAATCCGATAGGCTTGCAACACAAGATGAAGGCTATTGCGGGCTTTTTCAAGCCCGCCACTGATCGGAACAACCGACCAAGCCTATTTTGAGCTGCTTATTTTAGGCGGGGCGCTGGTTGATGACTTCATCGATCAACCCGTACTCGCGCGCAGCTTCGGCGCTCATGAAATTATCGCGGTTGGTATCACGCTCGATTTCTTCCAGAGTGCGCCCGCTGTGCTTGGCCATCAGCGAGTTGAGACGCTCACGGATGAAGAGGATTTCCTTGGCATGGATTTCGATATCCGACGCTTGACCCTGGAAACCGCCCAGTGGCTGGTGAATCATCACTCGGGAGTTCGGCAGGCAGAAACGCTTGCCAGCGGCACCGGCTGTCAGCAAGAACGCGCCCATGCTGCATGCCTGACCAATACAGGTAGTTGAAACATTGGGCTTGATGAACTGCATAGTGTCGTAGATCGACATGCCAGCCGTCACCGAGCCGCCCGGGGAGTTGATATAGAGATGGATGTCCTTGTCCGGGTTTTCCGCTTCAAGGAATAGCAGTTGCGCACAAATCAGGTTGGCCATGTAGTCCTCTACCGGACCCACCAGAAAGATCACTCGCTCCTTGAGGAGGCGCGAGTAGATGTCGTAGGCGCGCTCGCCACGAGCAGACTGCTCGACAACCATCGGGACCAGGCCGCCTGCGGCCTGGATATCAGAGTTCTGCTGAATATAAGAATTACGGAACATGCTCTGCAGTCACTCCCAAATAGTCACGTCTTGAATACGCATAAGCCAGCACGAAGGCTGGCTTATGGTGTGTGCTTCGAACGAGAAGAAAATCAGTCGGCTTGAGGTGCTTCTACCGGCTTGACCGCTTCTTCGTAGGAGACCGATTTGTCGGTCACGCTAGCTTTCTGCAGAACAGTATCCACAACTTGTTCTTCCAGCACAACCGAACGAACTTCGTTCAATTGCTGCTCGTTCTTGTAGTACCAGGACACGACTTGCTCAGGCTCCTGGTAAGCCGAAGCCATTTCCTGGATCAGCTCGCGAACGCGGTCTTCATCAGGCTTCAGATCGAATTGCTTAACAACCTCAGCAACGATCAGACCCAGGACTACGCGACGCTTGGCTTGCTCTTCGAACAGCTCGGCAGGCAGTTGATCCGGCTTGATATTGCCACCGAACTGCTGAACAGCCTGAACGCGCAGACGGTTAACTTCGTTGTCCAGCAGCGCCTTTGGTACTTCGATCGGGTTGGCGGCCAGCAGACCATCCATAACCTGATTCTTCACCTTCGACTTGATGGCCTGACGCAGCTCGCGCTCCATGTTCTTGCGAACTTCGGCACGGAAACCATCCAGACCAGATTCCTTGATGCCGAACTGAGCAAAGAACTCTTCGGTGAGCTCAGGCAGCTTGGGCTCGGAAACGCCGTTGACGGTAACAGTGAACTCGGCAGCCTTGTTGGCCAGGTCCAGGTTCTGATAGTTCTCTGGGAAGGTCAGGTTCAGAACGCGTTCTTCACCGGCTTTGGCGCCAACCAGGCCATCTTCGAAACCAGGAATCATTCGACCGGAACCCAGCACCAGCTGAGTGCCCTGGGCTGAACCGCCAGCGAAGACTTCGCCGTCGACTTTGCCAACAAAATCGATGTTCAACTGATCGTCATTCTGGGCGGCACGATCAGTCGCTTCGAAACGAACATTCTGCTTGCGCAGGATTTCCAGCATGTTGTCCAGATCAGCGTCAGCAACGTCGGCACTCAGGCGCTCAACGGCAATGCCTTCGAAACCGGCTACGGTGAACTCAGGGAACACTTCGAAAGTAGCGACGTATTCCAGATCCTTGCCCTTCTCCAGCACTTTAGGCTCAACCGAAGGAGCGCCAGCCGGATTCAGCTTCTGCTCAACAACAGCTTCGTAGAAGGAAGCCTGGATCACATCACCCACTGCTTCTTGACGCGCATCAGCCTCATAACGCTGACGGATCACGCTCATTGGAACCTTGCCAGGACGAAAGCCCGGAATTTTGGCCTTTTGGGCAGTCTGCTGCAGACGCTTGTTGACCTGGCTCTCGATGCGCTCAGCCGGCACGGTGATGCTCATGCGGCGCTCAAGAGCAGAAGTATTTTCAACAGAAACTTGCATGGATATTCCTCGTTGCACAGACGATTAGCCGGCCGTTTTCCGACCCCAGAATCAAGGGCATGCATTCTAGTGGGTCAAACCCAAGAAGTCACCCTACCGAAAACGGGTAAAAAGCGGCCGGCCATGTGAAGACAGGGACAAAGGTTCCAGCCCCGTCATGAGAGCAAATACTACGAATCAAACCAGGGCCTCCACACCAACCCTTCTATATATAGAAGGAGCCGGCCCGAGCCCTCGAACACACCAGCCAACAGCATGCTCGCCCGGATACTCGACGAACACACAGGGATTCACTTCGCCACTGGCCCGTACCGCAAACCTGACCGCAACAAACGCGAAAACGAAAACGGCGCAGCCCCTTTCAGGTACTGCGCCGTCATCTGCTATTAACTAGCTACTTTATTGGTGCGGACGAAGAGACTCGAACTCTTACACCTTGCGGCGCTGGAACCTAAATCCAGTGTGTCTACCAATTCCACCACGTCCGCGAACAAGCTTTCTTTTAAAGCAAAGGCGCCAGACTGTTAATCTGGCGCCTTCTTTCGAATATGGGGTGGACGATGGGGATCGAACCCACGACAACAGGAGTCACAATCCTGTGCTCTACCAACTGAGCTACGCCCACCATATTGCGTTACTTGTGCCAAAGCTGCCTAATGGCGCACCCGGCAGGACTCGAACCTGCGACCATCCGCTTAGAAGGCGGATGCTCTATCCAGCTGAGCTACGGGCGCCTTATTAATCTGTACTCTTTAAATGACTACAAACTAATTGCTTCAGTCGTTGCGAGCTAAACTTCAACTCTGCCCGACCTTCTTAACCAGTGCTAGGCTGTGCCCGACAAGTGCGACGAATGTTATAGACGAGCCGTTAGGTCGTCAACTCTTTTTTGAAAAAAATTCATTTAATTAAAGGGGTTAGGGCAATTTGCAGATCAAGCGCCTTTGCCCTCTCGTTCCGACATGCGAGAATGCGTTCTCTTTTTCTCTCCCTCTCGATGGTTAATCACGCGTCATGACTGCACAACTAATCGACGGCAAAGCGATCGCCGCTAGCCTGCGCCAGCAGATCGCCAAGCGTGTCGCCGAGCGTCGCCAGCAAGGCCTGCGTACTCCGGGCCTCGCGGTGATTCTGGTCGGCAGCGACCCAGCCTCCCAGGTCTATGTCTCGCACAAGCGTAAAGACTGCGAAGAGGTTGGCTTCCTTTCACAAGCCTATGACTTGCCGGCTGATACCACCCAGCAAGCCCTGGCAGATCTCATTGATCGCCTCAACGATGACCCGAACATCGATGGCATCCTGCTGCAACTGCCCCTGCCCGAGCATCTGGATGCTTCTCTATTACTGGAGCGCATCCGCCCGGACAAAGACGTGGATGGTTTCCATCCTTATAACGTCGGCCGCCTGGCCCAGCGCATTCCCCTGCTGCGCCCCTGCACCCCCAAGGGCATCATGACCCTACTGGAAAGCACCGGCGCAGATCTGTACGGCATGGATGCAGTCGTGGTCGGCGCATCCAACATCGTCGGGCGTCCCATGGCCATGGAGTTGCTGCTGGCCGGTTGTACCGTGACTGTGACCCATCGTTTCACCAAGGACCTGGCGGGCCATGTCGGCCGGGCCGACCTGGTGGTCGTGGCCGCCGGCAAGCCGGGCCTGGTCAAGGGCGAGTGGATCAAGGAAGGCGCCATCGTCATCGATGTCGGAATCAACCGCCAGGAAGACGGCAAGCTGGTGGGCGATGTGGTTTATGAAACCGCCCTGCCCCGAGCCGGCTGGATTACCCCGGTGCCGGGCGGCGTAGGCCCCATGACCCGCGCCTGCCTGCTGGAAAACACTCTGTACGCCGCCGAGTCGCTGCATAGCTGAGTTGCCCAGCACGAGTAGAAGCCCGCCACTGGCGGGCTTTTTTTATTCCTCGAACCTGCAATGGCCAGCCTCGAATATCGCCAGCGGTTCTCGAGCCCATGCTTTCACCGCCCCTCGAACCGACACGTCACGACCGTTCAGGAAAAAACCGGGCTTTTTCTTGGTTTTGAAAGGCTTTCACCTGACTGCTGAAGAGCAATCGACAGTTCTTCCGCCATACTCATAAAATGTAACGTTTTTCCGAAAAAGCCCGTGGCGACACGGCATATCCATCCTATCGAGTCCACCAGCGTGAAAATTCGTCTCTCCATCCTCAGCTTGTTGTTCGCTGTGTCCGGCACCCTGATCGCACATAGCGCCAGCGCCGCCGAAACCACCGCAGCGCCCAGAGACACTTCACAACTGCACATCGCCTCCGGCAGCGCGCTACTGCTGGATCTGCAGACCAATAAAGTCATCTATTCAAGCAACCCGGACGTCGTGGTCCCCATTGCCTCGGTGACCAAGCTCATGACGGCCATGGTGGTCCTGGACGCCAAGCTGCCCATGAACGAATACATTTCCGTGAACATCAGCGACACCCCGGAAATGAAAGGCGTGTTTTCCCGGGTCAAGCTCAACAGCGAGCTGAGCCGCCAGGAAATGCTGCTGATCACCCTGATGTCCTCGGAAAACCGCGCCGCCGCCAGCCTGGCCCACCATTACCCGGGCGGCTATGCCGCCTTCATCGCCGCGATGAACGCCAAGGCCAAGTCCCTGGGCATGATCCACACCCGCTATGTGGAACCTACTGGCCTGTCGATCCATAACGTGTCCACTGCCCGCGACCTGAGCAAGCTGCTCCTGGCCGCCCGCAAATACCCCATGCTGAGCGAACTGAGCACCACCAAGGAAAAGACCGTGGCGTTCCGCAAACCCAACTACACCTTGGGCTTTCGTAATACCGACCACCTGGTCAACAAGGACAAGTGGGACATCAAGATCACCAAGACCGGCTTTACCAACCAGGCTGGCCACTGCCTGGTATTGGTCACCAGCATGGGCAACCGACCGGTGGCCCTGGTCATCCTTGATGCCTTCGGCAAATACACCCATTTCGCCGATGCCAGTCGAATCCGCAACTGGATGGAAACCGGCAAGAGCGGTTCGGTACCGGACGTAGCCCTGCGCTACAAGGCGGAGAAGAACCTCAAGAGCCGCCAGACCGGCGTGACCCAGGCCTCCCACTGATCGACCGCAGCCGCCCTTGCAACAACGGCGCCCTCGGGCGCCGTTGTCGTGTGTACAGGATCAATGATTCTCGAGCGCCCTGCTCGCCCGGGCCGCCGCCTGCTCCTGTCCCGCCTGGGCCAGTTCATTGACAGCTTTGAGCCAACGCTGGCGATCGACTCCGGCCGGTAGCTGGTTCGGCGCCTGGATCAACACCGCAAAGCTGCCGGCATCCTTCCAGGCAGACTCGAACGCATCGAACTCCATCAACTGCCGACGCAGCTTGGCTCCTCGCAGCAGGACCGTCTGCTTGTCGCGGTTGTAACCTGCCAGCACGGCGTAACGCGGCTCGGTCCAGAAGGCCGAACCTTCGGTGAAGCGCACCAGCACCGGATAACCCGCAGCGACCTGGGCCAGCAAGGCCGCCAGGTTGGCGTCCAGGGGATAAACCACCATGCCGTACTCACGAGCCAGGTTCTGCATGTTCTGCTGCAACTGAGCCTCGGCTCCCGGCAGGTGCAAGGGCTTGTCCAACAACCCCGGGGTGATCGCGATGCCCTGTTGCGACAGCATGCTGGCCAGGGCCCCAGGCCCGCTCTGGTACATCTCGCCACGAAAGAACGGCACGCTGTTGAGCTCCACCCGCTCCGGCAGGCGCTGGATCTGCGGCTGAGCGCTACCGGCACAGCCCGCCAGGCCCAGGACACAGGCACTGACCACCAGCGCCGCTCGCAATCGAGGAAATACCCGCACCATCATCGCTCTCTATATCTGACGCCGGGCATCCTGCTCCCGGCTGGGGCCCTGATCATAGGGCGCTTGCGAGCGAGGGTATAGCGCCATCCTGCAGTTAATTGAAAACCATAGAGCGAAGTGTTCGAAGACTCTCGACTATTGGTCAATTGCTTGAAACACATGGGCTACTAGACTGTCGGTTAGTAAGAGTGTGTGCCCCAACGGGCATGGAAGGAGGCACTTATGAGCCTGACAACGACAATCCTGATGCTGATCCTGGGCTGGCTGGCGGTAGCCGGAGCCATGCTCTGGGGCGTTCTGCGCATCACCCGCCGCCACCACCAACCCCGGCAGCCTGCCGCAACCGTAATCGCTGCGGAAAAAACCGGCCGGCGTCCCGCTTCCGCCCACTGACAGCCTCCATCAACAAAGCGGCCGCCTGGCTCCAGGGAGCACAGGCGGCCGCAGGTCGTGCCTCCAACTCAGGTCAGGCCTGGGGCTGGTCTTCCTGGCGCTTCTGCCGGGCGCGGCGAGCCAGCATGTTCAAGCACTCGATAGCCGCCGAAAACGCCATCGCCGCATACACATACCCTTTGGGCACGTGAGCGCCAAAACCTTCGGCAATCAGGGTCATGCCGATCATGATCAAGAAGCCCAGGGCCAGCATCACCACGGTCGGGTTGTCATTGATGAACTTGGCCAGCGGTTCGGCCGCCAGCAGCATTACCAGTACCGAGGCCACCACCGCGATGATCATGATCGGCAGGTGCTCGGTCATGCCCACGGCGGTAATGATGCTGTCGATGGAGAACACCATGTCCAGCAACAGGATCTGGCCGATCGCCGCAGCAAAACCGATGGCAACGCCGGGCGCCTCGGTTTTGCCTTCTTCAGGCTTGGCATCCATGCTGTGGTGGATTTCCGTGGTGGCTTTCCACACCAGGAACAGGCCACCGGCGATCAGGATCATGTCCTTCCAGGAGAAGCTCTGCCCCATGACATCGATCACCGGCTCAGTGAGCTGGACAATGAACGCCACGGTACTGAGCAGCGCCAGGCGCAGGAACAGCGCCATGCCGATACCCAGGCGCCGCGCCTTGGCCCGGTGCTTTTCCGGCAGTTTGTTGGTGAGGATGGAAATGAAGATCAAGTTGTCGATGCCAAGCACGATCTCCATCACCACCAGGGTGGCCAGGGCGACCCAGGCGGTGGGACTGGCAGCGAGCTGTAAAAGGTAATCCATGGGTCAATCCTGACTCGGGTGAATGAAAAATCAGATTTCCTGGGACGACTCGGCCTGCTTGGCATCGTCGTCCTGGTTCTTTTCCTTGCCAATCGCGCCGCCAGTGGCATCACTCAGGGCTTGCTCTGCGGCCTTGTGAGTGTCGTCGATGGCCTGCTTGGCTGCCTGCGCCGTCTTGTCCAGCACCTGCTGGGCACTTTTTTCCGCTTGCTCACAGCCAGCCAGGGCAAGCATAGACAGGGTTAGCACCGAGACCGTGCCCAGGGTTTTCAATGACATGCTCTTTCCTCGAGAGTACGGACAGGGCCAAAGGCTGGCCCGTCGATGGCGAGGAATTCTAAGGAGCGCAATACTTCAGGAAAATTCGTATTTTCAGCAGCTATACTTCGGTTTTTACGAACTTAAGGTCGCCATGCTCAACTATCGCCAATTGCATTACTTCTGGGTCGTGGCCAAGACCGGCAGCATCGTGCGCGCCTGCGAGCAGCTCAACCTGACACCCCAGACCATCAGCGGGCAGATCACGCTGCTGGAACAAACCCATGGCGTGGAATTGTTTCGCCGGGTCGGACGCCAGCTCGAACTGACCGAGGCCGGGCGCCAGACCCTGCCCTACGCCGAACAGATGTTCCAGCTGGGCGGCGAACTGGAGGCCATGCTTCGTGCTCGCCCCGACGAGCAACAGATCCAGTTTCGCGTAGGGGTGGCGGACGTGGTGCCCAAGTCCATCGTCTACCGGCTGATTGCCCCAACCATGGAACTCAGCGAGCCGATCCGCCTTACGTGCCGTGAAGACAAGCTGGAGCGCCTGCTGGCCGACCTGGCCATCCAGCGCCTGGACCTGGTGATTTCCGACAGCCCCATGCCGACCCACCTGGACATCAAGGGCTACAGTCAGAAACTGGGTGAATGCGGCATCAGCTTCTTCGCTACCGAGCGATTGGCCCGCCTGCATGGCAGCGACTTTCCCCGTGGCTTGCACGGGGCGCCGCTGCTGATCCCCGGACAGGAAACCGTCGTCCGCAGCCGCTTGCTGCGCTGGTTCGCCGAGCAGCAACTGCAACCGCGAATCATCGGTGAGTTCGATGACAGCGCGCTGATGCAGGCTTTCGGCCAGTCCGGCAGCGGCATCTTCATTGCCCCCAGCGTGATCGCCGATGAAATCCGGCAACAGTATGGGGTGCAACTGATTGGCCAGACCGACGCCGTGGCCGAGTCGTTCTATGCCATTTCCGTGGAGCGCAAGGTCAAGCACCCCGGCATCGTGGCCATTACCGAAGGGGCGCGGCGGGAACTGTTCACGCCCCTGAACCACTGACTCAGGAAGCGCAGGCCCGGGGTGCCTCCACCTTCATCAACAGCAGCGCCAGGACGATGGACAGCAGGATGAAGCCGGCGGCCGTGAATCCCAGATGGCCCAGGCCGAAGGTATCGATCACTCGGCCACCGACCATCGCGCCCAGGCCCACACCGACGTTGGCCCCGGCAATGTTCAGCGAGGCTGCAAATGCCGGCGCCTGCGGAGCGGCCTTCATCATTCGCACGTGGCTGACCAGGAACATCGCCGCCTGGGTCATGCCCCAGATCCCCATGGCCGCTGCCAGCCCCAGGGTCGAGTGAATACTCGGTACCAGGGCCACCATGCCGCCCATCATCAGGGCACAGAACACCATCGAGGCGATCAGTGGATGGCGGTCCACCACCCGGCCGCCCAGGGAGTTGCCGATCAGCCCCACTGCACCAAACCCCATCAGGCACCAGCCCACCAGCGTGCCGTTGAAACCGGCCAGACGCTCCAGGATGTCCGCCAGGTAGGTGTAGGCGGTGAACATGCCGCTGAAGACCAGAATCGACAGCAGCACATGCCCCTGCATCAGCGGATTGCGCAGGATACGAAACTGCGAGCCCAAGCTGGCCTGCTCATCGTGTACCGCAGTCTTGGGCAGGTAGAAGTACAGCAGCAGCGCCTTGGCAAAGGCCACCAGCGCCAGGATGGCGAACGCACTGCGCCAGCCGAAGACGTCGGCAATCAGGGTGCCCACCGGAATCCCGAATACCGTGGCGCAGACAATGCCGAAGCCAATCTTGGAAATGGCACGCCCGGCATCGTCCGGCCCCACGATGTCCACCGCGGTTTCACTGGCCAGGGCCCAGAACACCGGCAGCCCCAAGGCCGGCACCAGCCGCGCGATGGCCATCACCCAGATGTTCGGCGCCAGGGCCGCCACGGCATTGGACAAGCCGAACAGCACCAACACGATGATAAATAGCTGCTTGCGCGGAAAACGCGCGAAGTAGGCCGTCAGAAAAGGCCCGAAGGCCGCGACGGTGAAGGCGAACAGAGTCACCAGCAAACCCGCCTGGGACACGCTGACCTGCAAGTCGCGGGCGATCGCCGGCAACAGGCCGACGATCACGAACTCGGTGGTCAGGATGGTGAAGCCCGCAGCCGATAACAGCAGGATGGGAAACAACATGAAAAACTCCAGCAACGACCGATGACAGCGACGACCCGAGGGGCGCGCTGAGCAGAAAGGCAAAAAGGGGATGGCGAATAGTAACAGACCCGATGCAGGTCAAGGCAAGCCTCATGCCGCCATCGCAAGTGCCGACAAGTGGCAGATCGTCACATCGACACGGGAATCCGGGCCTGCTGTGATAAAGTCCGCCCCTGCCCCAAACGGACATCGGGTACGCGTCTGCCACGCAAGTCGTCCGATAGTCGGTTGCTTTCCGACCGCAGCCTGGTGTCGCGGTTCAGTCCCGCAGGTCGCGCGGCCCCGGGAGCCCGATATGCACTGCACATTAAAAAAATAGAGATACCCTCATGAGCGCTTCGCCCCCTTCCTTCCTGCACTCCCTCAAACGCCTGAGCCTGGTGACCCAGATCGTCATCGGCCTGATTGCCGGCATCATCCTGGCACTGCTGGCACCCGAGGTGGCCAAGTCCACCGCGTTCATCGGCAAGGTGTTCGTCTCGGCGCTCAAGGCCGTGGCCCCGATCCTGGTGTTCGTGCTGGTGATGGCGTCGATCGCCAACCACAAGCACGGCCAGGAGACCCACATCCGGCCGATCCTGGTGCTCTACCTGCTGGGCACCTTCGCCGCCGCAGTGGTCGCGGTGATCGCCAGCAGCCTGTTCCCTTCCGCGCTGGTCCTGTCCACCCATGACGTGGCCATCAGCGCACCCGGCGGCATCAGCGAAGTGCTGCAGAGCCTGCTGCTGAGCGTGGTGGACAACCCGGTCAGCGCCCTGATGAACGCCAACTTCATCGGCATCCTGGCTTGGGCCATCGGCATGGGCGTGGCCATCCGCCATGCAGGCGAAGCCACTCGCAACGTGCTCGACGACCTGTCCAACGGCGTGACCCTGATCGTACGGGTGGTGATCCGCTTCGCTCCCCTGGGGATCTTCGGCCTGGTGGCCTCGACCCTGGCCACTTCCGGCTTCAGTGCCCTGCTCGGTTACCTGCACCTGCTGGCCGTGCTGATCGGCAGCATGCTGTTCGTCGCCCTGGTGATGAACCCGCTGATCGTCTACTGGAAGATCCGCCGCAACCCCTTCCCGCTGGTGCTCACCTGCCTGCGCGAGAGCGGCATCACCGCGTTCTTCACCCGCAGCTCGGCGGCCAACATCCCGGTCAACCTGGAGCTGAGCAAGCGCCTGGGCCTGCATGAAGATACCTACTCGGTCTCCATCCCCCTGGGAGCCACCATCAACATGGCCGGCGCGGCAATCACCATCACCGTGCTGACCCTGGCCGCCGTGCATACCCTGGGCATCGCCGTCGACCTGCCTACCGCCGTGCTCCTGAGCGTGGTCGCGGCCATCTGTGCCTGTGGCGCGTCCGGTGTCGCCGGCGGTTCGCTGCTGCTGATCCCCCTGGCCTGCAGCCTGTTCGGCATTCCCAGCGAAATCGCCATGCAAGTGGTCGCCGTGGGCTTCATCATCGGCGTCCTGCAGGACTCGGCGGAAACAGCGTTGAACTCCTCCACCGACGTACTCTTCACCGCGGCCGCCTGCCTGGCCCAGGAAGACAAGGGCCAGGCGTCGGCCTGATTCTGCCCCCATGAAAAAGCCCGGCCAGGTTGACCCTGGCCGGGCTTTTTCATGCCTTGGACAACGACCTGGCGAAACCTCAGAAGGCGCCCATGTAATCGCGCTTGCCCACCTCCACACCGTTATGACGCAGGATCGCGTAGGCGGTGGTGACGTGGAAGAAGAACTGCGGCAACCCGTAGGTCAGCAGGTAGGACTGGCCGCTGAAGCGCTTCTCTTTCGGAGTGCCTGGACGGGTGACGATCTCGATACCTTCCTTGCCGTCGACCTGGGCTGGCTGGATACCGTCGAGGAAGGCCAGCACCTTGGCCAGCAGCGCCTGCAAGTCGGCGAAAGTGGCTTCGTTATCGTCGTATTTGGACAGCTCGATCTCGGCCAGGCGCGAAGAAACCCCCTTGGCGAAGTCGACGGCGATCTGGACCTGGCGCACCAGTGGGAACATGTCCGGATACAACCGGGCCTGGAGCAAGGCATTGGGCTCGATGTTCTTGGCCAGGGCATGGGCTTCGGCCTTGTGCAGCACATCGCTCAGGGCCTTGAGCATCTGCTTGAAAACGGGAACGGAAGCGGCGTACAGGGAAATGGTCATGACAGTCTCGATCAGGGGTGGCGGGAATACAGCGACCGAGCATTATAGCCGCAGCCAGGGGGGCAACGGGTTACTCGGGTGGGCCCTGGCGATAGACACTGGGCGCCACTGCGAACCAGCGCTTGAAGCTCTGGGAAAAACTCGAGAGATCACTGAAACCCAGGCGCTCGGCGATCTGGCTCAGGCTCAACCCAGGGTTGGCCAATAGCTCCAGGGCCCGGGCGCTGCGCTGCTCGGCCAGCAACTGGCGGTAGCTGGTGCCCTCCTCCTGCAAGCGTCGCTTGAGCGTGCGCACGCTGGTGTGATTCAACCGGGCCATGCCCGGCAGGTCCGGCAGGCTGCCGGCCGCTAGAGCCCCCAACTGCTGGCGGACCTGCGCCGCGCTGCCCCGGGGAGCCTGGCGGCGCTCCAGCAACTGGGAGCACATCTGCTCGCACATCGACACCGTGACCGGGTTGGCCTGGAGCAACGGGCGCTGCAGGAAACGCCGGTCGAACACCAGGCTGTGGCAAGCGGCCCGGAACTCGGGGACCAGGCCAAAGATTCCCTGCACCGCCCCCCCATTGCCGTGGACAGGAGGCGCCCCGCGGCGGGTCAGTCGCAACAGGCGAAAATCCTGGCCGACGATTTCCTTCATCAGCACCGCTGCCGCGGCCATGTCCCGCTCCAGCAGAAAGGCGCGCACGCCGATATCGCTCAATGCAGGTTCACCAAAGGTCAGCACCCCCACCCCGGGCTCCTGGTGATAACCGATATGGCTGAAGGCATAGGTCAGGGGCAGGAAGCGCAAGGCCAGGCGCAAGGCATCGGCCGGGGTCGCGCTGCTGATCAGGCCATAACCGAACAGGCCATAGGTAGAGAAGTGATAACGCAGGCCCACCTCATGCCCCAGCCCCGGGGGGTGCCCCAGCAAGGCCAGCAGGTTGCCCACCACACAGAGCTCCTGGGCCGCCGACAGCAGGCTGTTGGGGTCCTGCAGTTGCTCCATGGACAGGCCCGTGCCGGCCAGCAAGCGCGCCAGCGCCAGCCCCTTCTCAAGGCCGAAGTTCACCAGCAGCAGCGCGCTGGAGGGTCCGCGGGTGAATGACTGAATACTCATGGGCCGGCTCATCGCGTCATGATTTGGCCCAAATACTAAAGCACTTGTCCTCTTGCAGCATGGGGTCGCTGGCCGATTGCCCGCATGCTTCACTGACCAGGGCCGCAGCAACCGCACAGGAACGTGGCCCCGTTGCCCCACGACAATAACAATGAGGTCCTCATGCCCGCATCCACCACTGCTTCGAACCCCGAACTCGACCTGCCCCTTGAAGCGATCATCATCGGCGCCGGGTTCGGCGGCCTGGGCATGGGCATTGCCCTGCGCAAAGCCGGGGTCAGTCGCTTCGTCATCCTGGAGAAGGGCCAGGACGTCGGCGGGGTCTGGCGCGACAATGTCTACCCCGGTGCTGCCTGCGACGTGCCGTCACATCTGTACTCGTTTTCCTTCGAGCCCAATCCCCGCTGGTCCCGGACGTTCGCCCCCCAGGCGGAGATCCACACCTATTTGCAGCACTGCGCCGAACGTCATGGCATGGCACCGCATATCCGCTTCGGCGCCGAGGTCGACCAGGCGCGGCTCGACGAAACCCGAGGCTGCTGGCGCGTCACCTGCAACGACGGCCAGGAGCTCCTCACCCGCTTGCTGATCAGCGCCACTGGCCAGTTGAGCCGGCCGGCGCTGCCGAAACTGACCGGCATGGAAAGCTTCGGCGGCCATGTCTTCCATTCCGCCAACTGGGATCATGACCACTCCCTGGCCGGCAAGCGGGTGGCGGTCATCGGCTCCGGCGCCTCGGCCATCCAGTTCGTGCCGCAGATTGCCTCCCAGGTGGCAGCACTCAAGGTTTTCCAGCGCTCGCCGGCCTACATCATGCCCAAGGCCGATCGCCCCTACAGTGCCCGGGAGCAACAGCATTTCGAGAGGCATCCGCTCTGGATGAAGCTGGTTCGCGCCGCTCACTACCTGCATTTCGAGTCCCGGGCGCTGGGCTTCACCCGCTTGCAGGGCCTGACCCGCTGGGTCGTGGGACGGCCCTTTCACCAATTGCTGGACGCCTCGGTGTCCAACCCCGAACTGCGCCGCCAGATGACCCCGGACTACCCCATCGGCTGCAAGCGCATCCTGCTGTCCAACGACTACCTGGCCACCTTCGACCAACCCCACGTGCAACTGCTGACCCAAGGCATCGAGCGCATTACCGAACAGGGTATCCAGACCCTGGACGGCGAGCAGCACGAGGTCGATACCATCATCTATGGCACCGGTTTCGCCGCCACCGAGTTCCTTTCGCCGATGCGCATCACTGGTCGCAACGGACTCGACCTGAACCAGGCGTGGCAACAGGGCGCGGCCGCCTACCTGGGGCTGAGCGTGCCCGGCTTCCCCAATTTCTTCATGCTCTACGGCCCCAACACCAACCTGGGCCACAACTCCATCATCCACATGCTGGAAAGCCAGATATCCCATGTGATGAATGCCCGCCGAGCCTTGCTGGCCAGTGCCGCCCAGACCGTGGAGGTGGATGAACAACCCCACCGCCGCTTCCAGCAACGGATCCAGCGACGCCTGGCCACCTCGGTATGGAGCGGCTGCAGGAGCTGGTACGTGGATGAACGGGGCCACAACAGCACCAACTGGCCCGGCTTCACCTGGTCCTACCGCTGGCTGACCCGTCATGCCGGGCTCGCGGCCTACCACCTGTCCAGCCCCCTGGACCAGGCCTCACCCCTCAGCGCCGGCCAGCGCGTGGCGGCCCCCGGGGACTGGCTGGAACGGGCCAACGCCGCGTTCCTGCGGCTGTTCCTGCGCCTGAGCTTCAAGGCCCTGATCGGGCCGCCACGCGCCCTGGCCAGCCAGCGCAAGATCGTCGCCGGCCTGTCCTGGTTGATGCCCCCGGCCCTGGGGGTGAAACGCCGGCGCACGCACCTGGGCGCACTGCCCCTGCAGATCATCGAACCCAAGGCCCGGGCCGCCAAGGGCGTGATCCTCTACTTGCACGGAGGTGCGTTCTGCCTTGGCAGCCCGGACACCCACTACAGCGTCACCAGCCGCCTGGCCAGGGACAGCGGTTGTGCCGTCTGGGCTCCGGACTACCGACTGGCACCGGAGCACCCCTACCCGGCGGCACTGGACGACTGCCTGGCCTGCTACGACGCGATCCGCGCCCAGGGCTGCCCGCCGGAACAACTGCTGATTGCCGGCGACTCTGCCGGTGGCGCGCTGGCCCTGGCGCTGGCCCTCGCCTTGAAGGAACGTGCAAGCGGCATCGCCGCCGGGCTGATGCTGCTGTCGCCGGTCACCGACCCCGGGCTGGGCGGTGCCAGCCTGCAGAGCTGCCAGGCCAGTGATCCAATGATTCGCCGCGACTGGCTGGAGCAGGCGCTGCAAGCCTATGCGGCGCCCAGCCAATCACCGTTGCACCGGCCCCTGGATGTCGATCTGGGCGGCCTGCCACCCATGCTGATACAGGTGGGCGACCAGGAAACGCTGCTGTCCGACTCCTGCCGCCTGGCCGAGCATGCCCGAGCCTGCGGAGTCGCCTGCCAGCTGGAAGTCCACCAGGATCGCTGGCACGTCTTCCAGCTACAGGCCTTCTACCTGCGCTCCGCCAGGAATGCCCTGCGTACCCTCGCTCGCTTCGCCCGCCAGCGCCTGGCCCCGCCGCTACCGACCAGCCCCCAGCCAGCGGCGATCAAACCCGCCACTCAGGCCCAGCCCGGCTGATCCGCAACGACCGTGCCTGCTGCGACAAGCCCCATGGCCGGTGTTGTCGCCAGGTGCCTGTTACCAAGTTCTGATGGCCAGGAACGGGTTCTGCAGGTAAAACAGAGCCCCTCGAAAGCGGCCGCCATGGCCATGCCGGAAGACCCGCGCGCCCATCGGGCATCTCCCGCCGGTTTTCCCTGCGTCTTTCCATCAGCCACCAAGGGAGCAGCACCCATGAGCAGCGAACACGAAACCTCCAGCGACCCCCTGCGTCTTGGCAGCACGGAGATCCGTATCCTGGGTTCATTGATCGAAAAACAGGCTGCCAATCCGGAAACCTACCCCCTGACCCTCAACGCCCTGGTCATCGCCTGCAACCAGAAGACTAGCCGCGAACCCGTGATGAACCTGACGCCGGGCCAGGTCGGGCAGAGCCTTCGGACCCTGGAAGCCCAAGGCTTCACCCGCCTGCAGATGGGCAGCCGCGCCGATCGCTGGGAGCAGCGCCTGGACAAGGCCCTGGAACTGGTGCCGGCGCAATTGATCCTCTGTGGCCTGATGTTCCTGCGCGGTCCGCAGACCGTGAACGAGCTGCTGACCCGCAGCGGTCGCATGCACGATTTCGAGGACAGCGAGCAGGTCCAGCATCAGCTCGAGCGCCTGGTGGCTCGTGGCCTGGCCCTGCACCTGCCGCGCCAGGCCGGCCAGCGCGAAGACCGCTACACCCATGCCCTGGGTGATCCAGCGGATATCGAGGCGATCCTGGCCGCCCGTGGCAACCCGGTGGAACGCAGCACGGGCAGCAGTGTTTCCCTGGAGCGCATCGAAGAACTGGAAGCGCGGATCGCCGCGCTGGAAGAACGCCTGGCCCGCCTGGAAGGCTGACCTCCCGCTCCGACCTCAGGCCCGGGCGAAGGCCACCGCCTTCTGGAACTGCTCCTCGCTCGGGCGCACGCCGGTATACAGCACGAACTGCTCCAACGCCTGGATGGCAATCACCTCAAGCCCGGTGATGACCTGCTTGCCCTCGGCCCGAGCCCGCAGGATCAACGGCGTCTGCGATGGCACCGCCACCACGTCGAACACCGTCTGCGCCGCCGCTATGGCTTGGGCGTCGAAGGCCAGTTGCTGCGCTTCAAGGCCGCCGCTCATGCCGATCGGCGTGACATTGACCAGCAACTGCGGCCGCAACTCGCCGAGCTCCGCTTGCCACTGGTAGCCCAGGGCACTGGCCAGGGCACGCCCGGCCACCTCATTGCGGGCGACGATCACGCCGTTGGCATAACCGCCATCACGCAAGGCACTGGCCACCGCCTTGGCCATCCCGCCGCTGCCACGCAAGGCAAACGTGGATTCCCTGGGGACGGCGTGGGCCGCCAGCAACTGCGCCACGGCGATGTAGTCGGTGTTGTAGGCCTTCAAGTGGCCATTGGTGTTGACGATGGTGTTGATCGAAGCAATGGCCCGGGCCGATGGGTCCAGTTCGTCCACCAGGGCAATGCAGTCTTCCTTGAACGGCATGGACACCCCGCAGCCACGAATTCCCAGGGCGCGGATCCCGCGGACCGCACCCGGCAGGTCCTGGCTGCCGAAGGCCTTGTAGTAGAAATTCAGCCCCAACTGTTCATACAGGTGGTTGTGGAAGCGCAAGCCGAAATTCCCCGGACGCCCGGACAGCGACATGCACAATTGAGTGTCCTTGTTGGGGTTCATCTGCATTTTCATCTCCTCGTTCGGCACTTTCGGATAGACGGGATTAGCCAAATGCCGCGCTTGTGCCCGATCCTGTCGGCGCGTGTTCCAAGGTCCCGCACCGCCCAGGGATGACGGTAACGAGACCGGTACAGACCTTACACAACATTTACCCTGGGGCCGTGCAGTTTTTGCAGGTTCCGCTGTCTTAGAAGTATCCCCGCGTCATCCAGACCACAGACCCCGGGGGTTGAATCGAGGAAATACCATGATCTCCAAAATCCCCAAGATAGCCTTGCTCATTGGTGCACTCGCTGTCGCAGGCCAGGCATCCGCCCATGGTGGTGGCTGGGCCGGGCCGGCCGCGCTGGGTGCGGTCGTCGGCGCTGCCGTCGTGGGTTCGGTGATCGCCAACCAGGATCGTCCGGTCTACGTGCAGCAAGCACCGGTCTACGTGCAACCGGCGCCCGTGTACGCCGCGCCGCCCCCGCCGGTCTACTACCAGCCGGCGCCCGTCTATGTGCAGCAGCCGATCTACTACCGCCCCGCGCCGGTGTACTACGGGCCACCGCGTGGCTACTACGGCCATCCGCATTACTACTACGGCCCCGGCCGCTGGTAATCGACAGCAGCACCCAACCACAGGCCCCGCCCCCGAAGCGGGGCCTGTTGCATTCCGGCATCGCCCGGATGTCTGAATAATTCTGCAGGATGTCGTGACTGGAACAGTACTTGCGTTTAAATCCGGCAATAGTGTGGTGATCCCGGGGGCGACCCGGGCGACACGAAACGGTCATGTTTGTGTCATTCAAGGGCTGCAAGATCGATCCAGTCCGATCGCCACAGGCCCACAACAACAAGGACGCTCCCCATGCCTACGCAAAACCCCCATCGCATTGCCGGCCGCTGCACCTCCAGCCGGGTGTACGACGCCCTGACCGAGCTCAAGCACCTGGAAGGCCATCGCAATGCCAAGTTCCTCTCGCTGTTGACCCAGAATCTGGTGCGCAAGGGACTGCTCAACGAGCATGAGGTGTTGCAGATGCTCGACCAGGTCGTGGACTGATCCCGCGCGCGCCGTGGGTGAATATCCTGCCCACCCATCGATGTCCACTATCGATCCGGGTGATTTTTCGTAGCACTGCACGCTTTGTAAGGTAACCGCTCCCCTGAAGGAGGTTGCCATGCCCAAGGTCCAGATCATGTCCGTCGTCGGCAGTGCCGTTCCCGCCCCGCTTCGAGCCTCGGGATTGCTCGCCTGCTGGTACCTGGTCCGCGATGGCGAGACCGTCAGCGGCCCGCTGGCATCGCTGACCGCCGCCCAGGCCCTGTCCCGGCAACTGGAACGCCAGGTGCTGCACGCCTAGATTGCCTGTGCCAATACCCCGGTGAACACCGCCTCAGGGCAACCGTACCCGCGGTCGGGTTTCGACGAACAGCGCCCAGCTGGACAGGAACAACGCGGCGATCAAGGGGCCGATGACAAAACCGTTGAGGCCGAAAATCGCCAACCCGCCCAGCGTCGAGATCAGGATCAGGTAGTCAGGCATCCGGGTGTCCTTGCCCACCAGGATCGGTCGCAACAGGTTATCCACCAGGCCGATCACCAGCACCCCGAACAAACTCAGCACCACCCCCTGCCAGATCGCCCCGCTGAGCAGGAAATACACCGCCACCGGCCCCCACACCAGCCCCGCGCCCACCGCTGGCAACAATGACAGGAACGCCATCAGCACCGCCCACAACAACACGCTGGGAATGTCGAGGAACCAGAAGATCAGGCCGCCCAGCGCGCCCTGGGTCACCGCCACCAGCACATTGCCCTTGACCGTGGCCCTCACCACCCGCGTGAACTTCAATTGCAGGCGCCGCTTCTGGTACTCGGCCAGCGGCACGGCAGCGCGGAACTTGCGCACCAGCTCCGGTCCGTCGCGCAAAAAGAAGAACAGCAGGTAGAGCATGATGAAGAAGCCCACCAGGAACTCGAAGGTGCCCTGGCCGAAGCTGAAGGCCTGCGTCGCCAGGTAATGGCTGCCCTGCATCGCGCCCTTGACCACCTTTTCCTGCAGGCCCTGGAGCTCGCCCAGGCCGAAGCGATCAAGCAAGGCCTGGAAGGTCGGCGGCAACCGATGCTTGAACAGGTCCAGGTAGCCGGCGATATCCAGTTGCCCGCTTTCGATCTTGCGGTACAGCTCGGCCCCCTCCTGGACCAGCAGCACGCTGGTGACGATCACCGGCAGGATGGCGATCACCAGGCAGATGCCCAGGGTGCACAGCGAACACAGGTTGCGCTTGCCCCCCAGGTGCAGGAGCAGGCGGCGCTGCAAGGGGGCGAAGATGATGCCGAGGATCACCGCCCAGAACAGCGCACCGTAGAACGGCAGCAAGATCCAGATGAAGGCCACCGTCACCATCGCCAGCAACAGCAGCAGGCTCTTGTTTTGCAGGTTGTTCTGATTCATGTCCGGTCCAGTTCGATCGACGCGCCACTGGCGTCCTGAAACTTAGTCCGCCGCCATGCCGCCAAGTGCCGTGATTTCTGTAGCGGACATAGATCCAGGTCAATGAATGCCGCTGGACACTGGCTTACCCTCGCGACCTTTTGCGACCGACAGCCCCATGACGCTCCTCGCCAAACCCGAACTCCTGGCCCCCGCCGGCACCCTGAAGAACATGCGCTACGCCTTCGCCTATGGCGCCGACGCCGTGTATGCCGGGCAACCGCGCTACAGCCTGCGGGTGCGCAACAACGAATTCGACCACGCCAACCTGGCCCTCGGCATCCGCGAAGCCCAGGCCCAGGGCAAGCGCTTCTACGTAGTGGTCAACATCGCCCCGCACAACACCAAGCTCAAGACCTTCCTCAAGGACCTGGCGCCCGTGATCGAAATGGCCCCGGACGCCCTGATCATGTCCGACCCGGGGCTGATCATGCTGGTGCGCCGGCATTTCCCGCACATGCCTATCCACCTCTCGGTGCAGGCCAACACGGTGAACTGGGCCAGTGTCGAGTTCTGGCAGCAGCAGGGCCTGACCCGGATCATCCTGTCCCGGGAACTGTCGCTGGAAGAAATCGAGGAAATCCGCCAGCAGGTTCCGGACATGGAGCTGGAAATCTTCGTCCACGGCGCCCTGTGCATGGCCTATTCCGGCCGCTGCCTGCTCTCGGGCTACATGAACAAGCGCGATGCCAACCAGGGCACCTGCACCAACGCCTGCCGCTGGAAATACAAGGCCGAGCCAGCCACCGAGAACGATCTCGGGGAGATCGTCCAGACCTTCGAGCCCGAGCCGACCCTGGGCCTGGGTGCACCCACCGACCAGGTCTTCCTGCTCCAGGAAGCCAACCGCCCGGACGAGCAGATGCCAGTGTTCGAGGACGAGCACGGCACCTACATCATGAACGCCAAGGACCTGCGGGCGGTGCAGCACGTGGACCGCCTGACCCGCATGGGCGTGCATTCGCTGAAGATCGAGGGCCGGACCAAGTCCCACTTCTACTGCGCCCGCACCACCCAGGTGTATCGCCGGGCCATCGATGACGCCGCCGCCGGACGCGGGTTCGACCGCAGCCTGATGAACGACCTGGAGTCCCTGGCCCAGCGCGGCTACACCGAAGGTTTCCTGCGTCGCCACGTGCACGACGAATACCAGAACTACCAGAACGGCAGTTCGGTCTCGGAGCGCCAGCAGTTCGTCGGCGAGCTCACCGGACAACGCCGCGACCGCCTGGCCGAGGTCAAGGTGAAGAACCGCTTCGCCCTGGGCGACCACATGGAGCTGATGACGCCCAAGGGCAACTTCCACTTCGACCTGCATGAACTGCACAACGCCCAGGGCCAGACCATAGAAGTTGCACCCGGCGACGGCCACACCGTGTACTTGCCGATTCCAGACCAGGTTGACCTGCGCTTCGGCCTGCTGATGCGCGATATCGGCGCCTGAAGCGCACCACCCGCCCTTCCCCTACCCCACCTTGGACGACCGCCCGGCGCAAATCGCGCCGGGCACACGCATTCCTTCCCCTCCCGTCCAGGGCCCGTCACGAAACCCTGCTAACCCTGGCCGAAAGGGTCTGCAACCGCTGTTGAAAAATCGTTGAAAACGCTCTGGACCGGCCCGCCAACCCGCTCCGCTCCAGGCCTGGCTGCCCCGGCCCGCGCGGCTGGGAGAATACGTGGGACGTTATACTTTTCGACCGTGAAAGCAGACCGCATTCGCGAAAAAAGCAGCTCCTGCAGTCGCAGAATTACAACGATAATTACAAAGGAATGTCTTGATTATGTCCGACTCCAATCTGCATCGGCTCGCCAGCCAATTCTCTCCCAGACCCATGGAGCATCGCCTGGAGCTCCGTCATCTGCGCTACTTCAAGGCCGTGGCCGAAGAGCTGAGTTTCACCCGGGCAGCCGAAAAGTTGCACATGGCCCAACCTCCGTTGAGCCAACAGATCAAGCAACTGGAAGAGGATCTCGGCGCCTTGCTGTTCGAGCGCCAGAGCCGCCCGCTGCGCCTGACCGAGGCCGGCGGGCAATTCCTGCTCAAGGTCCGGGCCATCCTCGACGATGTGCAATCCAGCGTCCGGGAAATCCGCGGACTCGCCGAAGGGCATACCGGGCGCCTGTCCATCGGCTTCGCCGGTTCAGTGATGTACAACCGGTTGCCGGAGGTGCTGGGCCTGTTCCAGCAGTGCTACCCGGGCGTGGAGCTGGCGTTCAAGGAACTGCTGGCAGCGGATATCGCGCCGGCACTGCTGGAGCATCACATCGACATGGGCTTCGCCCGGCCACCGATCAACGACGACCCGGCAATCGAGCAACGCTTGCTGCTCAAGGAACCGCTAGTGGTGGCACTGCCGGCTCGCCATCGCCTGGCCGGGCGCAAGAGCCTGGAGGTCAAGGACCTGGACAACGAGAAAGCCGTGCTCTACCCCCGCTACCCGCTGCCGAGCCTCACCGACCTGATCCTGGGCAGCCTCGAACAGCTCGGGGTCAAGGTGCGCATCGTGCAGCAGATCGAGAATCTGCAAGCCGCCCTGGGCCTGACCAAGGCCGGCGTGGGGCTGACCTTCGTGCCCCGCAGTGTCGGTGCCGAACAACGCCAGGGCATCGTGTTCCTGCCTATCCGTGGCAACCCGCTGCACTCGCCGCTTAGCGCCGCCTGGCTGCCGGGGTCCAACTCGGTGGCGCTGCGCAACTTCCTGCCCCTGCTCAGCCTGGTGGAAGAAGACCCCCACGCTCTATCGGCCCCCGGCAACCGGGATAATGGCCCCGGTGACATAGCTCGCCGCCGCTGAGGCCAACCAGCACACGCAGTCGGCCACTTCCTCCGGCAATCCTGCCCTGCCTGCGGGCACTCCCGTGGACATCTCAGCCAACCGCTCGGGTTTTCCGGCTGCGGCATGCAGTTGTGTCTCGATCAAGCCTGGGGCCACGGCATTGACCCTGATGCCTTCGCCAGCGACTTCCTTGGCCAGGCCGCGGGTCAAACTGTCGATGGCCCCTTTCGTCGCCGCGTAGTGGATCCACTCCCCACCACCGCCCAGTTCGGCGGCCCGGGACGACAGGTTGACGATCACCCCGCCCTCTCCACCATGGGAACGCCCCATGCGTCGCACCGCTTCGCGGGCACACATGAAGGCACCGAACACATTGACCTGGAAGACATGCTCCAGACGCTCGTAGGACAACGCCTCGAGTTTGCTGAAACCTTCCGTGACCCCGGCATTGTTCACCAGCAGCGACAAGGGTTCGGGCTGCTGGTCCAGGGCTTCGAACAACGCCACGATGGCCGCCGGCGAAGCGATATCCAGCTGTCGGCACCAGGCCCGGCCCCCCGTCGCAACGATCGACTCGACCACCTGCCGGGCCGCTTCGTCGTCACGCTCGTAGGTCAGGCAGACCTTGTAGCCCAGTTGCCCAAGCTGGCGCGCCACCGCCGCACCGATTCCACGACCTCCTCCTGTCACCAATGCCAGACCGGCCATATCGATTTCCTTATCAGAAACAGTGCAATAAACCTTGAATATGAAAGTTCAACTCAAGGAACTAATTTTTATAAATCGCGCTTCACACGACTGTCAACGCCGAAGACTACGACTGACAACTTATATATAGCCCATATAAAAGCATACGCAGCCGATATTGGACTCCAAGCCACGTGCTGCATAGCCTTCGAGCCAATTCACTCATCTGTTGATGTTTTCCAGGCCACAACTTCGGCCACCAGGAAAGTTCTAATAACGGAGATGGAAATGGCTGAACTTCTGATAGAGCGGCTGACCGGATGGATGTCACGGTCAGCGGAACAAGTCGCCCTCAGCGATGCCTCCCGGCACATGACTTATTCAATGCTAGAACAGGATGCCCGGGCCGTGGCCGCGCAGATCTCTGCGCGGGGTATCGGCGACGGGCAACTGGTGGCAATCGTCGGGTCCCGGTGCCTGGACATCGTGGTCGGGCTGGTGGCCGTGATGTTCAGCGGCGCGGCCTACACCATCGTCGAGGTGGCGGCCCTGGACGAGGATGCCGGCACGCGCCTGGAGCAGATCGGTGCCGACCTGGTGCTCGCCGTGGGCGGCTACGCCATGCCGGGCCACGGTTCGCTGGCCTATGCCTTCACCGGTTCGTCCGGGACCCCCGCCCCGGCGCCGCTGCCAACCGGCGACACGGGCGGTTCGACGGCCTACGTGCTCTATACCTCGGGCTCCACCGGCACGCCCAAGGGCGTCGCGGTATCCCCGCGCAACATTGCCCACTATTGCCAGGGCGTGGCCCGGGCGCTGGGGGTTACCCATGGCCTTCGTTATGCCCACGTCAGCACCCTGGCGGCCGACCTGGGCAACACCACACTGTTCCTCGCGCTCTGGACCGGCGGCAGCCTGTACATCGCCGACGAATACGAACGCAAGGACCCACGGGCCCTGTACCGGATGCTGTCCGAGCGCCAGATCGACGTGCTCAAGATCACCCCCACCCACTGGCGCACCCTGCTTGACCAGGCCACAGCGGGCCAGGGCCCGGGCCCGACCCTGGGCTGGCTGGTACTCGGCGGCGAAGCCCTGGCCCCGGAGCTGGCGCGCAGCACCCTGGCCAGTGGCACGGTGACCCGGCTGTTCAACCATTACGGCCCGACGGAAACCACCGTCGGGGTCACGGTCCAGCCCGTGCAAGCCGACCAGTTGGCGGCCCTGGGCGAGGCCAGCGTACCCATTGGCCGAGCGCTGGGAGACAGTCGCCTGCTGGTGCTGGACGCCAATGGCCGCGACTGCCCCGCCGGGACCATCGGCGAACTGTACATCGGCGGTCCGCAGGTCGCCCTGGGCTACTGGCGGCGGCCGGACCTGGATGCCGGGCGCTTCGTCGAACACCAGGGCCACAGGCTCTATCGCTCCGGCGACCGGGTCCTGCTGGACGACCAGGGTCGGCTGCACTTCGCCGGCCGGGCCGACCGCCAGGTCAAGGTCAATGGCTACCGGGTCGAGCTGGGGCATGTCGAGGCCGTGCTGCAACGGCTTCTGGAGCAGCGGGCGGTAGTGGTCCATCGCCGCTTCGCCGAACGCGATTACCTGCTGTGCGCCTACGAAGGGCCACCCAAGAGCAGTGGCTGGCTGCGTGCCGGGCTCGCCCGACAGGTGCCCGGCTACATGCTGCCATTCAGCTTCGACAACCTGGCGAGCCTGCCCATGAATGCCAACGGCAAGCTCGATCGCCAGGCCGTCGAACGCCAGTTGCAGGAAGGCTTTGCCGCAACCATGGCCAGCACCCTGGATGAAGCGGCCCCCGCAGACGACCCCTACGGCAAGCTGCTGGGCGCCTTTCGTCGCCACTGCCGGGCGGCGACCGCGGGAGTCGACAGCGACTTCTTCGACCTGGGTGGCGACTCCCTGGATGCCGTGCGGCTGATTTCCGAGCTGCAACTGGAGGGCTTCGAGGTCACCGCCCGGGCGTTCCTGGGCAACCCCACCCTCGCAGGGCTGGTGGCGCAACTGCAACACGCCAGCACGCCCACCGAGGTCAACGAAGACCGTGGCGACGCGGCCAGCCAGGGCATCGCCGGCCCGGCCCAGCAATGGTTCCTGCAGCAGGACATGGCAGAACCCGATCGCTGGACCCAGTCCATGCTGGTGCAGGCCGAAGTGCGCCTGGACCCCGAGCGCCTGGGCCAGGCCTGCCTGCAAGTGCTGCAGGCCCATGAGATGCTGCGCTCGCGCTTCGCCTACGACGATGAACAGCAGGCTTGGGTGTTCGAGGCTGTCGCCGCTTACCCCGAAGTGTTTTCCCACCTGGAGGGCGAGCCCCCCGAAGACAACCTCGAGGCATGGGTCAACCGGCGCTACGGCGTCCTCGAAAGCCGCCTGAGTATCAGTAGCGGACAGTTGTTCTTCATCGAGCTGATCACCTATCACGACCAGCAGTACCTGCTGCTGGTCGCCCATCACCTGGCCGTGGACGTGGTTTCCTGGAGCCTGATCCTCGACGAGTTGATGATCCGCTACACCAGCGACAACCGGGCCAACCCCTTGCGCTGCGCCAGCTACGCCGACTGGGTCGGGCACCTGCAGGCCCACCGCGACCTGCTGGCCCGGGATACCGCCTACTGGCAGCAACGACTCGGCAATCCGGCGCAGCAACCCTTTGCCGCTGGCACCGAGAAAGACGCGCAGACCGCCTGGATCACCTTCGACGGCGAGCAGACGGCGCGCATCCTCGCTGCCGCCGCACGCAGCGGCGTGTCCATCGACCAGTACCTGCTGGGCCAGTACCTGGCCGAGGCCAACCGCCACTGGCCCGAGCCGGTGCTCAATGTGACCTTCGAAAGCCACGGCCGGCTGAGCCTCGACGACCAGACCGAAGTCTCGCGCACCGTCGGCTGGTTCACCGCCGCGTTTCCCCTGGCCCTGGCATCCACCGACCTGGCCCGCACACCGGTCGCCGCGGTCCGCCAGGCGCTGGCCGCAGTCCCGCACCTGGGGCACTCCCATGGCTGCAGCGGGCTGCCCCAGGTCGCCACCCGGCATTGCTTCAATTACCTGGGCAAGGCCAGCCTGGGTCTGCGCGACGACTGGAAACTGAGCCCGGCGCCCGTCACCTACGCCGGACTGCGCGGTCGCGAGAACCCGCGAATAAACCAGTTCAAGCTCACCGGCAGGCTGGCGGGCGAACAACTGATCCTGGACTTGAACTTCAACGCCCAGGCCACGGCCCCGGCGCTGATCGGCGAATTCGCCCAGGCCCTGCGCTGCGCCCTGCTCGACAGCCCGGCTCCCGCAGGCGGCGTGTACCTGTCAACCAGCAGCTCCAGCGGCGCCTTGTGGAACATCCCCGCGCCGGCAATCGGCAGCGGTGCCGTGGCGCTGCCAGGCAAGGCGGCGCAGAACATCCTGCTGACCGGCGCCACGGGATTCATCGGCATCCATGTCCTGCGCGAGTTGCTGGAGCAGAGTGACGCCACCCTTCACTGCCTGGTCCGGGCGGAATCTGCGGCAGCGGCTCGGGCACGCCTGGCAAGCGCCTGGAGCCACTTCTTCGCGGATGCCAGCGCGCTGCCACCGGAACGCGTGCAGGTCTGCGTCGGTGACATGAGCCAGGCCGGTTTCGGCCTGTCCCAGGCCCAGTGGGACAGCCTGGCCAGCAGTATCGACGCGGTCTACCACTTCGCCGCCGATACCCGCCTGGTGGGCAGCCGCAGCGACATGCAGCGCAATATCGTGTTCCCCACCCATGAACTGGTGCGCTTCGTCGAGAGCGGGAGCAGCAAGGCCCTGCACTTCATGTCGACCCTGGCCGTCAGCGGTTGCTACCGGGGCGCCGAACCGGTGGTGTTCGACGAAGACGCACTGGACGTGGGCCAGGACTTCCTCAACGAATACGAGCGTTGCAAGTTCCTTGCCGAAGGCATTGTCCGGGAACTGGCCTACCGCGGGCACAGCGCCTTCATCTATCGCTCGGGCAATGTCACCGGCCATTCGCAGACCGCGATGTTCCAGCGCAACGCCAACGCCAACCGCTGGGTGCAGTGCATCAATGCCATTGCCCATGCCGGCTATGCACCAGCCCAGTACGACGAACCACTGGTGCTCAGCCCGGTGGACATCGTCGCCCGGGGCATCGTCAGCCTGTCGCTGGACCCGTCCCTGCGAAGCGGCACCTATCACGTGGATTCGCCCTACTCGATCTCCTCGAGCCTGTTCGTGGATTCATTGCAGGACCTGGGCATCCCGATCAAGCGGGTCCGCGCACGCAGCCTCAAGGACGCCCTGGAGCACTCCGGCAAGACCACCCAGGCCGAGGTCGCGCTGGGCCTGTT
Organism: Pseudomonas sp. L5B5; assembly: GCF_020520285.1. NCBI lineage: Bacteria > Pseudomonadati > Pseudomonadota > Gammaproteobacteria > Pseudomonadales > Pseudomonadaceae > Pseudomonas > Pseudomonas sp. L5B5. Next base: position 6,527,082 of record NZ_CP084742.1, on the reverse strand, counting down.
CTGGGCCTCGCGCGAGGCGCGCAACCTGACCTACGACCACTCCAGGACCCTGTCGCGCCTCATGGAGCACCGGGTCGAGTTCTCCCAGCTGTCCCAGGACTGGGTACTCAAGTTCGTGCGGCGACTGAAGGATCTCGGATTGTTCGGGTACGCCCGGACCAACGGGTGACCACGACCACCCCCCATTGAAGGAGCAAGCAATGAACAATCATTCGACCGTGGCGATATCGGGCGGCACCTCGGGCATTGGCCGCGCCGTCGCCGAATCCCTGTTGCAGGCCGGGGCCAACGTGGCCATCAGCGGCCGCGACCAAACCCGCCTGGAGCAGGTCTGCGCGGCAGCCAACGACAACGCCAGGCGGGCCGTCGGCCTCGCCATGGATGCCAGCGACCCGGCCCATGTATCGCAACTGTGGCGAGCCGGCGAACAAGCCTTCGGCGAGCGCCCCAGCGCTTTCGTGCTGTGCGCCGGACGCGGCCTGCCGGGCTCGTTGCTGGGCTCCGACAGCGAGCAATGGCAGGAACTGGTGGAGGTCAACGTGCTGGGCGCCATGCACCAGCTGCGCTCCGCCGCCAAGGCCTTCCTCGAACAGCGGCGCGACAGCGAGCGGGTCCAGGACATCGTGGTCATCGGTTCCACCGTGGGGCGCAACCTGTCCGCAGGCAACCCAGTGTACGGCGCCACCAAGTTCGCCCTGCACTCGCTGGTCGAATCCCTGCGCCAGGAGCTGGCCAGCAGCCTGATCCGGGTGACCCTGATCGAGCCCGGGTTCGTGCGCACCGGCTTCCAGGAGACCGCGGGGTACGACATGCACGGCTTCGCCGCGCTGGAGCGCGACCAGGGGCCGTTCCTCAGCCCCGAGGACGTGGCCCGCGCCATCCGCTTCGTGCTCGAACAACCCGAACACGTCCACATCGACGACATCCGCATCCGCCCTTCGCGGCAACGCATCTGACCCGCAACGCCACTTCCCAAGAGGATCCATGCATGAACATGCTCGTCAAACCTGCAAGAAGAGAAACCGCGCCACCGGTGGTCGCCACCGAACTGAGCACCGAGTCGCTGCTGGCGCTGGCCGCCCGCGAGATCGGCGCGATCCACGTCAAGGGCTACTACCCCGTGGACATCGCCGAGCGGGCCGCCGAGGCAGCCATCGAGCACCCCAAGCTGGGGTACTACAACAAGAAGTACACCAGCAGCGTGGGCCGGATCTGCACGCCGCACATCGATTCGGAATGGAACCAGGAAGCCGGGCGCAAGTACCACGCCGAGGCCGTGGAGAACATCCAGGACCTGCGCTCCCTGTTCGAACCGCACCTGACCCCAGCCGACAAGATCCGCCTGCAATTGCAGGAATACTGGCCCGGTGGCGCCCACATCCAGCGCCTGTACGGACACACCTGCTTCGTTGGTGCGATCCGCGTGTTCAAGCCGTCTTCCTCGCGTTTCTACCCGCACAACGACACCATCATCGAGGAGTCGGATGCACCGGAGCTCGAGGGGATCGAGGAACAACTGGTGGCCAACATGTACCTGCGCACGCCCCGGCACGGCGGTGACCTGCAGCTGTGGCTGCGTGATCCGAACCCCGAGGAGCTGATACAGATCCGCGACGTGGAAGGGCTGCTGCCGGAGAAGGTGGAGAAGCCGCCATTGGTGCTGCATCCGGATGCCGGCGACCTGATTATCTTCAGCTCGCGCATGCTGCATGCCGTGACTCCCAGTGAAGACAGCTATCGTATCGGTATGGCAGCCTTCATCGGCTGCTACGGCAGCGACCGGCCCCTGACCTACTGGAGCTGATCGTCCCGTGAACGTGGCGCCGGCCCCATGCGGCGCCACCTTGGCGAAAGGTTATGACCAAGAACCTCATTCTGTTCGGCTTCACCCCGGCACGGCAGGCCACCCTGGCCAGCGGTCTGCAACGCCTCGGTTTCGACGCTCCCCGGTGCGGCCACGGCGGCCTCATGACCCGCTGGCAACAGCACCATGAAACCCGGCGCGGGGAACTCTTCAACGGCCTGCGCAAGCTGGCCACGGATTTTGCAGTGCTGCCACCGGGCCTGGCCCTGGAAGACTTCCGGCTGCTGGCCTGCGACATGGACTCCACCCTGATCGAGGTCGAGACGATCGTCGAGCTCGCGGCCTTCGTCGGCGCGGCCGAGGAAGTCGGCCGCCTCACCGAACGCGCGATCAGCGACACCCGGGACGACTACGCCACCAGCATGCGCTACCGCATCGGGCTGCTGCGCGGCCTGGCCCTGGACGACCTGCACCGGGTGATCGAACGCACGGCCCGGCTCTCCCCTGGCGCCCGCGAGCTGGTGCACACGGCGGCCCGGGCCGGCCTGCGGACGGTCATCGTCAGCGGTGGTTTCGACCTGGTGGCACAGCGCATCAGGCAGCAACTGGGCATGGATGAAGCCTTCGCCCATGAGCTGCAGGTGATCGATGGCTGCCTCAACGGCACCCTGCTCGGCGAAGTGATCGACGCCCCGGGCAAGGCCGCCATCGTCCAGCGCCTGTGTGCCCGCCACGGTATCGCAGCGCACCAGGTGATCGCCGTCGGTGACGGTGCCAATGACCTGGAGATGGCTCGGCAAGCCGGGCTGTTCGTCGGTTTCCGGGCCAAGCCGGCGCTGCTGCCGGCCTGCGACATCGTCCTGGACCACGGCGGGCTGGACGGCCTGTTCGCGGCGCTGGCCCAGGCCCGCCAGGTCGTGCGCGAGCCTGACGAGGAAGTCCGGTGAACAATCTGCTGATGAGCGTGCACAAGCGGCCGGACCTGTGGATCTCCGGCCTGTTCCTCATGCTGTGGTCGTCGGGCTTCGCCATCGTCAAGGTCGGGCTGCAGTACTGCAGCCCGATGATGTTCCTGTGGCTGCGCTACGTGATCGTGGTGCTGGTGCTGCTCCCGGTGGTGCTGGTGCAACGTCCGCCCCTGCCCCGGGGACGCCCCTTGCTGGCGATGATCTGCAGTGGCGTGCTGATGCAATGCGTGTACTTCGCCGGGACCTACCTGGCCATCGATGCCGGCATCAGCGCCGGCCTGCTGGCGCTGATCGTCTCGCTGCAACCGGTAGTGATCGGCGTTGCCTCGCCCTTGCTGCTGCGCACGCCGGTGGCCGGCAAGCAGTGGCTGGGCCTGCTGCTGGGGTTCCTTGGAGCGGCGGTGGTGATCCTGGCCAAATCCGGGGTGGAGCGCTTCACCGTGCTGGGCATGGGCCTGGCCTGGTTGTCGCTGCTAGGCCTGAGTGCCAGCGTGCTGCTGGAAAAGGCCTCGACCCCGCAGCCCATCATCCTGTCGCTGTTCAGCCAGTACTTGCTGGGCATGCTGCTGGTGTCGCCCCTGGCCTTCACCCTCGACCCGCAACCGATCCAGTGGACCTGGCCGTTCATCGGGTCCCTGGGCTACCTGTCGTTCTTCAATTCGCTGCTGGCGATCGCCTTGCTGATGCTGCTGGTACGGCGCAACGAGGCGGCCAGGGTATCGGCGGTGTTTTTCCTGGTGCCGCCCTGCGCGGCCCTGGTGGCCTGGCTGCTACTGGGCGAACCGATGCCCTGGCTGGCCTGGGGTGGAGTGATCCTGGCGGCCATGGGGGTGCGCCTGTGCAGCTCGCCACTGCCGGCCAAGCCATTGCTCAAGTGAGGGTCTGCCGGCTGGCAGCCTAGGCGACGGTGGGGAGCCGGCGCGGCTCCCCGGGCGCAAGGTGGTGCTCAGAGCACCATCGCCGCCACCCAGCCGAAGGCCAGCAGCGGCAGGTTGTAGTGCAGGAAGGTCGGGACCACGGTGTCCCAGATGTGGTGGTGCTGGCCGTCGATGTTCAGGCCCGAGGTCGGCCCCAGGGTCGAGTCCGAGGCCGGCGAACCGGCGTCGCCCAGGGCCCCGGCGGTGCCGACGATGCAGACGATGGCCAGCGGGCTGAAGCCCAGTTGCACGCACAGCGGCACGAAGATCGCAGCCAGGATCGGCACCGTGGAGAACGACGAGCCGATGCCCATGGTCACCAGCAGGCCCACCAGCAGCATCAGCAGCGCGCCCACGCCCTTGCTGTGGCCGATCCAGCTGGCCGAGGTCTGCACCAGGCTGTTGACCTCGCCGGTGGCCTTCATTACCTCGGCGAAACCCGAGGCGGCGATCATGATGAAACCGATCATGGCCATCATCTTCATGCCTTCGGTGAACAGCTCATCCGTCTCGCGCCAGCGCACGATGCCCGACATCGAGAAGATCAGGAAACCGCACAAGGCACCGATAATCATCGAGTCCAGCAGCAACTGGACGACGAACGCCGCCACGATCGCCAGGCCCGCCACCAGCAGGGTGCGCGGGTTGTACTGCACCTCCACCTGCTCGACCTTCTCTATCCGTCCCAGGTCGTAGACGCGCTTCTTGCGATAGCTGAAAAACGCCAGCGCCAGGCCGCAGACCATGCCCAGGGCCGGGATGCCCATGGCGTGGGTGACATTGACCTGGCTGATGTCGACACCGCTGCGGGCCACGTTGGCCAGGAGGATCTCGTTGAGGAAGATGTTGCCGAAGCCCACCGGCAGGAACATGTAGGGGGTGATCAGGCCGAAGGTGATGACACAGGCGACCAGCCGCCGGTCCAGCTGCAGCTTGGTCAGCACATACAGCAGCGGCGGCACCAGCAGCGGAATGAACGCGATGTGGATCGGCAGGATGTTCTGCGAGGCGATAGCCACCACCCACAGCAGGCCGATCAGCAGCCATTTGACCTGGCCGCCGCCGTGGGCATCCTGGCGGTCCACCAGCAGCAGGATCTTGTCGGCCAGGGCATGGGCCAGGCCGGACTTGGCGATGGCCACGGCGAAGGCGCCGAGCAAGGCATAGGACAGGGCCACCGTGGCGCCGCCGCCCAGGCCACTGTTGAAGGCCTTGAGCGTGGCCTCGATCCCCAGGCCACCGGTGAGGCCGCCTACCAGCGCCCCCACGATCAGGGCGATCACTACATGCACGCGGGACAGGCTGAGCACCAGCATCACGCCTACCGCGGCAATTACTGCGTTAATCATCGTTACCTCGTTACTGCGGGCAAAAACCGCGCAAAAGCCTGTGTCCGACTGGAAGACAGCACGCTGCCGACATCGGGATGAAAAGAGGTTGTTGTTAGAGGGCGCGCACTTTGCAGCAGTGGGCCCGGCTTGTCAAAACCGCCGCCCGGCGCCCACCGGCGCCCGGCTTCGTGCAGCCGCTGCCGCAGGCTGCGCACGGCCCGCAGGGTCGCAATGGTCGCAACAACGCTGAAGGTCCTGCGGACCTTGTCGCAGCCTCGCGGGCTCGGCAGCGGCCACAGATGGGGGGGGATGGATTTCGAACGCTCGTTTAAAGAAACCCGACCAACGGCCGTTACAGGGCAAAGTCTCAGATATTTATCGAATAAAGGACGTCTCCATGTCGCTCAGACAACTTTCCATCCAATGGAAGATCACCTTGCTCGCCGGACTCTGCCTGTTGGGCATCGTGTCGTTGCTGGTGGGGCTTTCGCTGTACCGCATGGAGCACAGCTCCGAGCTGGTGAAGGCCTCAAGCATGGAGATGCTCAACGAAGCCGCCCAGGCCAGGATCGAGGCCCAGGGCGAAGTCCAGGCCCTGGGAATTCGCCAGCAGTTCATGGATGCGTATCAATACGGCCATGGCTTCTCGCGCCAGGTCCTGTTCCTGCGCGAGCAGGCCGAAAAACGCTTCCTCGATGCCTTCGACCTGCGCGAGGACCTGACTCGCCAGGTCAAGTCGGCGCTGCAGGCCAACCCCGACCTGCTGGGCCTGTCCCTGGTCTTCGAAGCCAACGCGCTGGATGGCAAGGACAGCCTGTTCACTGGCCAGGGTGAACTGGGCAGCAACGAGAAAGGCCGCTTCGCCCTGTACTGGTCGCAACCGACCCCGGGCCAGTTGACCTCCATGCCGCTGCCGGAAAGCGACATGAGCGACACCCGCACCGGCCCCAGCGGGCAACCGGCCAATGCCTGGTTCACCTGCCCGCGCAGCACCCTCAAGCCCTGCGTGATCGAGCCCTACTTCTATGACATCGCCGGGCAGAAGGTGCTGATGACCAGCATCGTCTTCCCACTGCAGGTGGACGGCAAGGTCATCGCTTCGCTGTCGGTGGACATCAACCTCAACAGCCTCCAGGCCGTCAGCCAGAACGCCAGCCGCAAGCTCTATGCTGGCCAGACCAATGTCAGCATCATCAGCCCCGAAGGCCTGCTGGCCGGCTACAGCCCCGACGCCAGCAAGCTCAGCCAGCGCCTGGAGAGTGTCGACAGCACCAACGGCGCCGAGCTGATTCGCCAGCTGGCCAACAGCTCGCAGACCCATAGCCTGCACAGCAACCGGCAGCTCAAGGTACTGGCCCCCTTCACCCCGATCCCTGGCGGCAAGCCGTGGGGCGTGTTGCTGGACGTGCCGGAAAAGGTCCTGGTGGGCCCGGCCGAGACCCTCAAGAGCGAGCTGGATGCCAGCAACAGCAGCGGCACCCTGATGGAACTGGGGCTGGGCCTGCTGGCCGCGGTCGTCGGCCTGTTCCTGGTCTGGCTGATGGCCCGCAGCGTGACTCGGCCGATCCTCGGCGTGGCCACCATGCTCGAGGACATTGCCAGCGGCGAAGGCGACCTGACCCGCCGCCTGGCCTATGACAAGCACGATGAGCTGGGACAATTGGCCGGCTGGTTCAACCGCTTCCTGGACAAGCTTCAGCCGATCATCGCCGAGGTCAAGCGCTCGGTTCAGGATGCCCGTGGCACCGCCGACCAGTCCTCGGCCATCGCCGCCCAGACCAGCGCCGGCATGGAACAGCAGTACCGCCAGGTAGACCAGGTGGCCACTGCATCCCATGAAATGAGTGCCACCGCCCAGGACGTGGCCCGCAGCGCGGCCCAGGCGGCCCAGGCCGCACGGGATGCCGACCAGGCGACCCGGCAGGGCCTGACCGTGATCGACCGCACCACCCGCAGCATCGATCTGCTGGCGGCCGACATGAGCACCGCCATGGGCCAGGTCGAAGGCCTGGCAAGCGACAGCGAACAGATCGGCTCGGTGCTCGAGGTGATCCGCACCATTGCCGAGCAAACCAACCTGCTGGCCCTCAATGCCGCCATCGAAGCCGCACGGGCCGGGGAAGCCGGCCGCGGTTTCGCGGTGGTGGCCGATGAAGTGCGCAACCTAGCGCAGCGTACCCAGGAGTCGGTGGAAGAAACCCGGCAGGTGATCGAACAGCTGCAGAACGGCACCCGCGACGTGGTGGCCTCCATGGGCAACAGCCATCGCCAGGCCCAGGGCAGTGTCGAGCAGGTGGGTCAGGCGGTGACCGCCCTGCGCCAGATCGGCGATGCGGTGACGGTGATCAGCGACATGAACCTGCAGATCGCCAGCGCCGCCGAGCAACAGAGTGCCGTGGCCGAGGAGATCAACAGCAACGTGGCGACGATTCGCGATGTCACCGAGTCGCTGTCGGAACAGGCCAACGAATCGGCGCGAGTCAGCCAGTCGCTGAACAGCCTGGCCAACCAGCAGCAGGGCCTGATGGACCAGTTCCGCGTCTGATCGCCATAGCCGCTACCAAGCCCGCGAGGCTGGCCCGCAAGGCCTTCGGCGCCATCGAGGGCGGCGTCCCCTTCGGGGTCGATCGCAGCCTTCGGCAGCGGCTACACCGCCAGGCCTGCACCCGGCCGCAATGCAACGCGGCACCTGGCAAGCTCAGCGCCGGGGCAGCTCGATCGCCACCCGCAAGCCGCCCAGCGGGCTTTGCCCCAGGCTCAGGGTTCCTCCCCAGGCCTCGACGATATCGCGCACGATGCCCAGGCCCAGGCCATGGCCATCGGTCTGCTCATCCAGGCGAGCGCCACGGCTGAACACCTGTTCGCGGCGCTGCTCCGGAATCCCTGGGCCATCGTCGTCCACCGCCAGGCAAAAGCCCGAACCACGCTCCTCCACCTGCAACTGCACCTGGGCGTCCGCCCACTTGCAGGCGTTGTCCAGCAAGTTGCCCAGCAGTTCCAGCAGGTCCTCGCGGTCCCAGGGCAGGCGCAGCCCCGGCGCCGCGTGGTAGCTCAGCTCCAGGTGCTCGCCATGGATCATGTTCAAGGTCGCCAGCAACCCCGGCAATTCGGCATCGCATTCGAACAACGCGCCAGGCAGCGCATCGCCGGCCAGTCGCGCCCGGTTCAGTTCGCGATTGAGCCGGGTCTGTACCTGCTCCAGCTGCTCCAGCAAAATCTTGCGCACCTCCGGCTGGGCCGCGAGCTTGGGGCCCGAGGCCAGGCTCAGCAGGACCGCCAGGGGCGTCTTCAAGGCATGCCCGAGATTGCCCAGGGCATTGCGCGAGCGTTTGAGGCTGTCCTCGGTATGGGCCAGCAGATGGTTGACCTGGGCCACCAGCGGCTCCAGTTCCACCGGCACCTGGGCATCGAGCTGGGAGCGCTGGCCCAACTGCAACTGGGCAATCTGCTCGCGGGCCGTCTCCAGCGGACGCAGGGCCCGGCGCACGGTCAGCCGTTGCAACAGCAGGATCAGCAGCAGGCCCGCCAGGCCCAGGCCCAGGCCGATCTGGCGCATGCGCTGGAAACTCTCGCGCACCGGGGTGTAGTCCTGGGCCACGCTGATGCTGATCGACTGGCCGAAACGCTTGTAGTCGCTGCGCAACACCAGCAGTTGCTGGCCCTCGGGCCCCAGTTGCAGATTGCCCTGCAGCCCGGCTTCTTCCAGTTGCGGCAGGTCCTGGTCCCACAGGGAGCGGGAGCGCCAGTGCACATTGGCAAAGTCGATACGAAAGTAATGGCCGGAGAACGGCCGCTGATAGGCCGCCGACAACCGTCGCTCATCCAGTTGCAGGCCTTGCGGGCCGCGAACCAAGGCCAGCAGCAGGCTTTCGCTGGCATTGCGCAGGCCAGCCTCCAGGTAGCGTTGCAGGCCCACTTCGAACAGCCACAGGCTGGTCTGGGCCAACGCCAGCCCGACCACCAGCATGACCCCCACCAGACCCAGGCTCAGGCGACGCTGGATCGACCTCACGAAGCCACCCCGCCGAACAGGTAGCCCTGGCCCCGGCGGGTTTCAATGACGCTGCGTCCCAGCTTGCGCCGCAGATGGTTGACGTGGACTTCCAGCACATTGGAGTCGCGCTCGGTCTCGCCGTCGTACAGGTGTTCGGCCAGGTGGCTCTTGGAGAGGATCTGCTGTGGATGCAGCATGAAGTAGCGCAGCAGGCGAAACTCGGCAGCCGTCAGTTGCACATCCTGGCCATCGCGGACCACGCACTGGCGTCCCTCGTCCAGGTGCAGCCCGGCGGCTTGCAGGGTCTGCTGGTTGGCCTGGCCATGGGAACGGCGCAGCAGCGCCTGGACTCGCAAATGCAACTCCTCGGGGTGGAACGGCTTGCTCAGGTAATCGTCGGCGCCGGCCTTGAGGCCCTCGATGCGCTCGGCCCAGGAGCCCCGGGCGGTGAGGATCAGCACCGGAGTGGCCAAGCCGTCGACGCGCCATCGACGCAGCACGTCCAGTCCCGGCACCCCGGGCAGGCCCAGGTCGAGAATGATCAGGTCATAGGGTTCGCTGGCGCCCTGGTACAGGGCGTCACGGCCGTCGGCCAGCCAGTCCACGGCGTAGCCCTGGCGATTGAGGCCCTCGAGCAGTTCATCGGCCAGGGATACATGGTCTTCCACCAGGAGCAGGCGCATCAGTCGTCTTCCTCGTCTTTCAACAGGCGCCCGGTGGCGGCATCCAGGTCCAGTTCGCGAACCACGCCGTCCACGGTCAGGAGCTCGACTTCATAAATGAACACATCGTGTTTTTCTTCCAGCTCGGCCTCCAGCAGCTTGGCCCCCGGGTAGCGGTCCATGGCCTGCTGCAGCAGTTGCTCCAGGGGCAGGATGACTCCCTGCTGGCGCAGGCGCAGGGCCTCGTCCTGATCCAGGTCGCGGGCCGCAGCCAGCGAGCAGAATAACAACAGCGCCAGGGCTACCCGGCTGCCGATGGGCAATCTCCGATTCATTACGTGTCCTGATGATCCTTGAGCAACTGGCCGCTCACGGCGTCCAGTTCCAGGTCCCATTCCAGCCCCTGCGGGTCGCGCAGCTCGACCTGGTAGATGTACTTGCCGTACTCCTCTTCCAGCTCGGTTTCGCTGATGCTCGCCCCAGGATGTCGGGACAGGGCCATGGCATTGAGTTTTTCAAAGGATACGATGGTACCAGCGTCGCGCAACCGCAGCGCTTCATCCGGGCCCAGGTCGCGGGCATGGACCAGGCTGGCGGTAAGGGCGATCAGGCTGGCGCCGAACAGGGCGGTCAGGGTTTTCATGGCAGGTCTCCAAGGCAGTGGCCAACGGCCGATATTGCCAACGATACCCAGGACAACTTAATTGAAGCTGAATGCCTCCGGCGGCCTGACAGAACTTTCATTCGGCCCGCCAGGTCATGCTTCTCTATACTCGACGGCTGATTCGACAGTGAGCCCGATATGACCGCCATCCATATCAAGTTTCCCGCCCTGACCCTCAAGGCCGGCCCGCGCGCCCTGGCGCGTATCCGCCGACAAGGCCTGCATGCCGGAGAGGTCGGCACCTTGCCGGGCGCCGCCGGCGGTCCCAAGGCCCTTGGCATCCAGGGGCTGGACCTGGCGCTGTTCGGCGAATGGCTGCCCGCCGTGCCTCGCGCGCGCTCGCTGATTGGCGCCTCGGTGGGCTCCTGGCGGTTCGCCAGTGCCTGCCTGCCCGACGCCGCCGAAGGCATTCGCCGCCTGGGCCAGCTGTACAACGCCCAGAGCTTCGCCAAGGGCGTGACCATGGCGCAGATCAGCCAAAGCTCGCGACAGATGCTCGACGACCTGCTCGAGGGCCGCGACGCCACCATCCTCGACAACCCCCACTACCGACTGAACATCATGGTGGTCAAGAGCCACGGCCTGCTCGCCGACGACCATCGCGGGCGCCTGGGCCTGGGCCTGTCCTCGGTGATCGCCGACAATCTGCGGGGTCGTGCGCGCCTGGCCCGGCACTTCGAGCGCCTGGTCCTGCACGACCCACGCCAGGCGCCGCCGCTGCACGCGCTGGAGGACTTCCCGTCGCGCTTCGTGCCCCTGGATCGCGGCAACCTGCGCCAGGCGCTGCTGGCCTCGGGCTCGATCCCCATGGTCATGCAGGGTGTACGCGAGCTGCCTGGTGCCGGTGCCGGCACCTTCCGCGACGGCGGCCTGCTGGACTACCACCTGGACCTGCCCTACAGCGGCAGCGACATCGTGCTCTACCCGCACTTCACCGACCGGGTGATTCCCGGCTGGTTCGACAAGACCCTGCCCTGGCGCCGGGCCAGCCCCCAGCGCCTGCAGGATGTCCTGCTGCTGGCGCCGTCCCGGGAGTACCTGGCTCGCCTGCCCTACGGCAAGCTGCCGGACCGCAACGACTTCAAGCGCTTCATGGGCGACGATGCCAGCCGGCAGAAGTACTGGCGCAGCGCCATGGACGAGAGCCTGCGCCTGGGCGACGAGTTCCTCGAACTGGCCAGCCAGGGCCGCCTGGGCGAGCGCCTGCAAAGCCTCTGAGACCCGGAACGGCTGCGGACTGACCCTTTAGTCAGGGTTTTTCCGCAAGCGGTGGGGCAAGCTGATAGACTCGCCGCCTGCCTCATTTCGCCCCAGGGCGATGCCATCCGACAGAGCTGACCGACACCGTGGAAATCTTCAAAGAATTTACCTTCGAATCCGCCCACCGCCTGCCTTTCGTGCCCGAGGGCCACAAGTGCGGCCGCCTCCATGGCCACTCGTTCAAGGTGGCGATCCACCTGAGCGGCGAGGTCGATCCGCATACGGGCTGGATTCGTGACTTCTCGGAAATCAAGGCGATCTTCAAGCCACTGTACGAGCGCCTGGATCACAACTACCTGAACGACATTCCCGGCCTGGAAAACCCCACCAGCGAAGTCCTCGCCAAGTGGATCTGGAACGAACTCAAGCCCCTGCTGCCGGAGCTGAGTGCCATCCGCATCCATGAAACCTGCACCAGCGGCTGCATCTATCGCGGTGAATGAGCCGGCCTGAAACCTCCCTACGGGGTAATGCCGGTCAGTGTGACGAGGGAGCCTTCCACTGGGGCGCGCAGCGGCCCCAATAAAGAGGACTGCTAAGCAGTCCAGCGCGAGCAAGCTCCCTCGCCACAAGAACAGCGCTTGGCCTTGGCTGAACGGCATTGCGCCATGGGGTGGTTTTTTATGCCTATGCTTGCCCCATCCCCCGCCGCCCGAGCATTCGCCGCCATGCCGCCGACCATACGCCCCGCCGCCCTGCCCGACCTGAGCGCCATCGAACGCATCGCCAAGAGCGCCTACGCGCCCTATATCGCGCAGATCGGCCGGGAACCGGCGCCAATGCTCGAAGACTATTCCTGCCTGGTGCTGGCCGAGCAGGTCTGGGTGCTGGAGGAGGAGCAGGCGATCGCCGGTTTCATTGTCCTGCTCGGCGCCCAGGAAGCCCTGCTGCTGGACAACCTCGCGGTCAGCCCCGAAGCCCAGGGTCGAGGCCATGGCCGGCAACTGCTGGCCTTTGCCGAGCAACAGGCCCTGGCTGCCGGCCACAGTTGCGTACGCCTGTACACCAATGAAGCCATGACCGAGAACATCGCCCTGTACGGCCGCCACGGGTACGTGGAAACCCACCGCACGGTGGAGAATGGACTGCGCCGGGTGTACATGAGCAAACCGCTGGACTGAACCGCACAGGAGCGCCCATGCCCCCACGTATCTACCTCGCAGGCTTCGACGTGTTCCGCACCGATGCGAAGGACCATGGCACATACCTCAAGCGACTGTGCAGTGCCCAGGGCCTGCACGGCCTGTTTCCCCTGGATAACCAGGCGCCGCCAAACCTCTCGCCAGCGGCCACGGCCCAGTGGATCTGCCGGCAGAACCTGCAGATGATCCACGACTGCACGGCGCTGCTGGCCAACCTCAACGATTTTCGCGGCCTGGAGCCGGATTCCGGCACCGCCTTTGAAGTGGGCGCAGCCATCGCCCTGGGCAAACCGGTGTGGGCCTACTTCGAAGGCCCCGCCACCCTGCGCCAGCAAGTACCCCATGACGCCTGCGGGCGCGACGCCCAGGGCTTTGCGGTGGAGGACTTCAACCTGCCGCGCAACCTGATGCTGGCCTGCACCTGGAGCGGCCGCAGCACCTGTGTGGAAGCCGCCATCCGCGACCTCGGGCAGTGGCTGAGCGCTTCCCCTCCATCGGCCTGAGATAGCCAGCAGCGTCACTTTCTGCCGAAAACGACCACCCCGGACAAAAGCCTTGTTTTGACGCGAAAGCCGATGTTATGTTTCTAACACAAAATACAAAAATGAAATTCCAATAACATTTTCCGCGAACGCCCGGCGAGATGGTCATGGACAAGAACAGTTTCCAAGTCACCCTGGAACAGCAGTTTGCAAACCTGACGCCCACCGGCAAGCGCATCGCCACCTACCTGCTGGCCAACCTCCAGCAGTTGCCCTTCGAGACCGCCGACAGCATCGCCCAGCAAGCCGGCACCACGGGGATTTCCGTGGGGCGCTTCCTGCGTTCCCTGGGCTATCGCAACCTGGATGACGTCAAGCAGGGGTTGCGCGGTGATGCCCCGGCCTCCTGGCTGATCACCGACCGGCTGGGCGCCTTTCGCAGCGAGGCGGACCAAGACGACGCCCTGGAGCGCTCGATGCATCGCGAGATCGAGGCCATCCAGCATGTCTATGGCCTGGCGCGCAGCCAGTCCTTCGCCGCCATCGTGCAACAGATCGTCGAGGCCGACGCGGTGTTCATCATCGGCATCCAGTCGACCCGGGGCATCCTCAACGCCTTCCACAGCCACCTGGAATACATCCGCCCCAAGGTCTACTACGTGGACGGGCTGTCGGGCATCTACGCCGAGACCCTGAACTCCGGCTTCGCCAAGCTCTACGCGATCATCTCCGACTTTCGCGCCTACTCCGCCATCACCCAGACCTTCTGCGAAGTGGCCAATGCCAACGCCCTGCCCCTGGCCCTGGTCACCGACCTGCAGTGCCCCTGGGCCCGGGACTACCCGCTGGACCTGCTGCAGTTGAAAACCGACGTCGGCCAGTTCTGGGATTCCCTCGCGCCCCTGACCTGCCTGTTCAACCTGATGGTGTCCGCCGTGGCCGAGGGCTATGGCGAGCGCCTGGACCAGCGCCTGGCCAAGAACCGCAAGCTGCAGGAAGCCTTCGGCCAGTTCGAATCCTGACCTTCAAGCGTTATCCAAGATGGAGTGAGTGAGTGAACAACAGCCCCCTTGTCGAAATCGACGCCCAGCGCCACCAACTGGAAATCGACCTGGTGTACGCCAGCGCCGACAACCTGGCCGGCCAGGTGATCTACCGCAACGCCCGCTGCCTGCTGCACAAGGACGCCGCGGCCTGCCTGTACAAGGCCAGCCAGCTGGCGCGCATGGCCGGCCTGGGCCTGCGCATCTACGACGCCTATCGCCCGGCCTACGCCCAGCAGCTGCTGTGGCAGGCCCTGCCGGACCCGGACTACGTGCGCGACCCGCGCCTGGGCTCGCACCACACCCGGGGCGTGGCCGTGGACCTGACCCTGGTGGATGAAACCGGCCAGCCGCTGGACATGGGCACCGCGTTCGATGCCATGGAACCCAAGTCGCACCAGTTCTACAGCGACCTGCCGCCCCAGGTGCAGCGCAATCGCCTGATGCTGCTGGGGATCATGCTCAGCGCCGGCTTCGAGGCGATCCCTACCGAGTGGTGGCACTACGAACTGCCCAACGCCGAGGATTTCCCCCTGATCCAGGAGCACGAGCAGCCCTTCGAACACTGATGTCCCGTTCCCCAGCCGGCCACAACAACAGGCAGCCCACTGCCCCAAGCCGGTCGTTACCCGCCCCACCGCTTCAGCTCCAACTGCCCGGTTATAGCTTTTATAAAAAACCTGACGAACTTCCAATCATCGAATGATCAAGGAAACCGGCATGACCCCTAGCCCCCGTAATCACCCTGATGTGCGTCTGTCCACCCGTGTCGTCCTGTCGCTGCTGTGCGCAGCCCTGAGCCTGGGCGCCTGGCAGGCGGCCAGCGCCGCCGCGCCCAAGGACACCCTGATGATCGGCAAGGCCGCCGATCCGCAGACTCTCGACCCCGCCGTGACCATCGACAACAACGACTGGGCCGTGACCTACCCGGCCTACCAGAAGCTGGTGACCTACAAGGTCGAGAACGGCAAGGGCAGCACCGAAGTCCAGGGCGACCTGGCCGAGAGCTGGAGCACCTCGGCCGACAACCTGACCTGGGATTTCAAGCTCAAGCCCGGTAACAAGTTCGATGACGGCAAGCCGGTGGACGCCGCCGCGGTGAAGTTCTCCTTCGAGCGCCTGATGCAGCTCAAGCAGGGGCCGTCCGGGGCCTTCCCGGATGACATGGGCGTGGCCGTGGTCGACCCGCTGACCGTGCGCTTCACCCTGAAGAAGCCCTACGCGCCCTTTCTCTACACCCTGGCCCACAACGGCGGCGGCATCATCAACCCGGACGTGGCCAACAAGGGCGAGGACGTCAACGCCTACCTCTCGACCCACACCGCCGGTTCCGGGGCCTTCCGCCTGAGCAACTGGCAGAAGGGCCAGTCGCTGACGCTGGAACCCAACAGCTACTACGCAGGAACCAAGCCGAGCCTGAACAAGGTGGTGATCAAGATCATCAGCGAAGCCTCGGTGCGCCGCCTGCAACTGGAACGCGGCGACCTGGACATCATCGAGGACATGCCCGAAGACCAGCTCGGCACCCTGGCCGGCAAGTCCGGGATCGTGATCCAGACCTTCCCCTCGCTGCGGGTCAACTACCTGTACCTGAACAACCAGCGTGCGCCCCTGGACAACGTCGAGGCGCGCCAGGCCATTGTCCAGGCCATCGACTACAAGGGCATTGTCGACGGCATCCTCAAGGGCCAGGCCAAGCTGATGAACGGGCCGATCCCCGACGGTATGTGGGCCCACGACCCGAGCCTGCCGCTGATGCAGCAGAACCTCGACGGCGCCAAGGCCAACCTGGCCAAGGTTCCGCAGAAAATCAGCAACCTGACCTACCTCTACTCTGACAAGGACGCCAACTGGGAATCCATCGGCCTGACCCTGCAAGCGGGCCTGGCGCCCCTGGGCATCAACCTGAAGATGGAAAAACTGGCCAACGCCACCATGCGTGAACGGGTGGGCAAGGGCGACTTCGACGTGGCCATCGGCTCCTGGAGCCCGGACTTCGCCGACCCCTACATGTTCATGAACTTCTGGTTCGACTCCAGCCTGCAGGGCTTGCCGGGCAACCGCTCGTTCTACAGCAACCCCGAGGTCGACAGCCTGATCCGCGAGGCGGCGGCCACCAACGACACCGCCAAGCGCATCGAGCTGTACCAGAAGGCGCAGAAGATCGTCCTCAAGGACAACGTCTACGCCTACCTGTACCAGAAGAACTACAGCCTGCCGATGCGTGATTCGGTGAAGGGCTACGTGTTCCATCCGATGCTGGAACAGGTGTTCAACATCGCCGAAATCAGCAAGTAGGAACGGCTCTGCGTTCCCCATCGCCAACCCCTGAACCGGGCTGGCGACGGGTTGCCGTGTTCCCGCTGGGGTGCCGTCGTGCCCCCCTGCCGTTCGTCAAGCGTTAACGAGGTTGCCTCATGGCCTTCCTGAATATGTTGCGTAAACGCCTGCTCGGCCTGTTGCTGGTCGTGGTCGGGGTCTCGCTGATTACCTTCACCATCTCGCACCTGATTCCCGGTGACCCGGCGCGGCTGATCGCCGGCGACCGGGCCAGCGACGCCATCGTGCAGAACATCCGCCACCAACTGGGCCTGGACCTGCCGCTGTACCAGCAGTACGGGCGCTACATGCTCGACCTGCTGCACGGCGACCTGGGCACTTCGATCCGCACCAGCCGCCCGGTGCTGGAAGACCTGCAGGCATTCTTCCCGGCGACCCTGGAGCTGGCCCTGGCAGCGCTGTTGCTGTCGGTGCTGGTGGGGGTGCCGCTGGGGGTGTTGTCGGCGGTCTATCACAACCGCTTTATCGACCAGATCGCCCGCACCCTGGCGGTCACCGGGATTTCCACCCCGGCGTTCTGGCTGGGGCTGGGACTGATCGTGCTGTTCTACGGCCACCTGGGCTGGCTACCCGGCAGCGGGCGCCTGGACGAGGGCCTGGAACCACCACCCACGGTCAGCGGCTTCTACCTGATCGACTCGCTGCTGGCCGGGGACATCCCGCTGTTTCTCAATGCCCTGCAGCACCTGATCCTGCCGGCGTTGACCCTGGGTTTCGTCAACCTCGGGGTGGTGGCGCGGCAGATCCGCTCGGCCATGCTCGACCAGCTGGGCGAGGACTACATCCGCACCGCCCGGGCCTACGGCCTGTCGCGCTGGGCGGTGATTTTGCGCCACGCCCTGCCCAATGCGCTGATCCCCTCGGTGACGGTGCTCGGCCTGACCCTGGGCGACCTGCTGTACGGCGCGGTGCTGACCGAGACGGTGTTCGCCTGGCCGGGCATGGGCGCCTATGTGGTGAAGTCGATCCAGGCCCTGGATTTCCCGGCAGTGATGGGCTTCGCGATTCTGGTGTCGTTCATTTATGTGCTGCTGAACATGGCGATCGACCTGCTGTACCGGGTGATCGATCCGCGCATTGGCGAGGTAAGTTGAGATGTCCGCTCCCTTGAACATTCCCCTGCCGCCACCCACGGCCCAGGCCAGCGGCTGGCGCCCACGCCTGGCCTACCTGGGCTACCGCGTGCGGCAAAGCCCGCTGACCATCGCCGGGCTGTGCATGACCCTGCTGGTGCTGCTGTGCATGGCCTTCGCCCCCTGGCTGTCGAGCCATGACCCCAACGCCCTGAACCTCGCCCAGCGCCTGGCCGCCCCGAGCGCCGCCCACTGGTTCGGCACCGACGAAGTCGGCCGCGACCTGTTCAGCCGGGTGCTCCACGGCAGCCGCCAGTCGGTGGGCGTGGGCCTGTTCGTGGCCTTTGCCTCGTGCCTGGCCGGGGGCCTGTTGGGTTGCCTGTCGGGGATCATCGGCGGGCGCTTCGACAGCCTGGTCATGCGCCTGATGGACATCATGCTCTCGGTGCCGTCGCTGGTGCTGATCATGGCCCTGGCCGCCGCCCTGGGCCCAAGCCTGTTCAACGCCATGCTGGCGATCACCCTGGTGCGCATTCCGTTCTATGTGCGCCTGGCCCGGGGCCAGGCCCTGAGCATCCGCCAGATGGGCTACGTCAAGGCGGCCCAGACCTACGGCGCCGGACGCTGGCACATCGTCAGCTGGCACGTGGGGCGCAACGCCATGCCGCCGCTGCTGGTGCAATTGAGCCTGGACATCGGCAGCGCCATCCTCATGGCCTCGGCCCTGGGCTTCATCGGCCTGGGGGCGCAGCAACCCACCGCCGAATGGGGGGCGATGGTCGCCACCGGGCGCAACTTCATCCTCGACAACTGGTGGTACTCGACCTTTCCCGGGCTGGCGATCCTGTTCACCGCCACCGGTTTCAACCTGCTGGGTGACGGCATCCGTGACCTGCTCGACCCACGGCAACAGGGGAAATGACCATGAGCTCATCCGCCGTTCTCAACATCGATAACCTGAGCCTGGAATTCCCCGCCTACCGCAGCAACGTGCAGGCCCTCAACGGCGTGTCGCTGCACGTCAACCCGGGGGAGATCGTCGGCGTGGTCGGCGAGTCCGGTTCGGGCAAGTCGGTGACCGCCATGCTCAGCCTGCGCCTGCTGCCCGAGCGCAGCTACCGCATCACCTCCGGCAGCCTGTCCCTGCTGGGCCGCGACATGCTCGCCACCCCGGAAAAACAACTGCTGCAGATCCGCGGCCGCGACGCGGCGATGATCTTCCAGGAGCCGATGACCGCCCTCAACCCGACCCGGCGCATCGGCCGGCAGATGCTCGACGTGATCATCCATCACCAGCGCCTGAGCCAGGAGCAGGCCCGGGCCAAGGCCATCGCCCTGCTGCGGGACATGCACATCGCCGACCCCGAGCAGGTGCTGCAGGCCTACCCCTTCGAGCTCTCCGGGGGTATGCGCCAGCGGGTGATGATCGCCCTGGCGTTTTCCTGCGACCCGCAGTTGCTGATCGCCGATGAACCGACTACCGCCCTGGACGTCACCGTGCAGCGCCAGGTACTGCTGTTGCTGCGCGAGAAGGCCCGGCAACGGGGCACCGCGATCCTCCTGATCACCCACGACATGGCGGTGGTCTCGCAGTTCTGCGACCGGGTCTATGTGATGTACACCGGCGCCGTGGTGGAACAGGGCAGCACCGCCCAAGTCATGCTCGACCCCCAGCACCCCTACACCCGTGGCCTGCTCAGCGGCCTGCCGGAACAGGTCGCCCCCGGCGCGCCGCTGCTGACCATTCCCGGGCAGGTGCCCAACCTCGCCCACCTGCCCGGCGGCTGCACCTTCCGCGAGCGCTGCCCGCAGGCCATGGCGATGTGTGCCCAACGGCCACCGCTGCATTCGATCAACGCCGGCGAGCAGCGCAAGAGTGCCTGCTGGCTGGCCGCCCCGGAGTCCGCCCAATGACCGCCACACACTCCCAAACCGGCAACGCGCCGCTGCTGCGCCTCAACGACGTGCAGGTGCGCTTTCCCCTGAGCAACGACTGGCTGGGCCGGCCCCGGGCCTTTGCCCACGCGCTGAACGGCATCGACCTGGAACTGCGCCCGGGAGAAACCCTGGGCATCGTCGGCGAATCCGGCTGTGGCAAGAGCACCCTGGCGCAGCTGCTGATGGGCCTGGTCAAGCCCAGCAGCGGCGACCTGCGCTGGGCCTACGCCAGCGACCGCGAGCGCCACAGCCACGTGCAGATCGTGTTCCAGGACCCGCAATCGTCCCTGGACCCGCGCCTGCCGATCTGGAAGATCATCACCGAGCCGCTGTTCGCCCTGGGCAATACCCCGGCCGCGCAGATGCGCGAGATAGCCGCCAAGGTGGCGCAGCAGGTGGGCATCCGCGGCGAGTACCTGGAGCGCTACCCGCACCAGTTCTCCGGCGGCCAGCGCCAGCGCATCGCCATTGCCCGGGCCCTGGCGTCGAACCCGGACATCATCGTCCTCGATGAACCGACCTCGGCCCTGGACATCTCGGTGCAGGCGCAGATCCTCAACCTGCTGGCGGACCTGCAACGCAGCCGCGGCCTGACCTTCGTGCTGATCTCCCACAACGTCTCGGTGGTGCGGCACATGGCCGACCGGGTGGCGGTGATGTACCTGGGACAGGTCGTCGAGCTGGGCAGCGCCGAACAAGTGCTGGAGCGGCCACGCCATCCCTACACCCAGCTGCTGCTGGATGCGGTGCCGCGCCTCGGTGCGCCCCTGGCAGATACTCAGGTCTCGGCCCCCACCGAGCTGCCGGGCAACCGCAAGCTACCCACCGGCTGCTTCTTCCTCGAGCGTTGCAGCCGCCGTGGCCCGGGCTGCGAGCTGCCGCAGCAACTGCTGGGGGATGCCACCCAACAAGTGCGCTGCCATCGGCAAGGCGCCGGGGGTTGATGTTCCGGCACCACGCCGCCGGCCGCGGCGTGGTGCTTGCTCCCGACGCGCCGAGGGCTTAAAACAGGCGCCTTGTCTCTGACCTCGCAGGAGCATCTCTCATGGAAAGCAGCTGGTTGACCCACGCCAAACGCCTGCAAGCCATCGCCTCTACCGGCCTGCATTTCTGCAAGGATGCCCACGATCGCGAGCGTTACCAGGAAGTCGCCGATATTGCCCACCAGATGCTCGCGCAACTGGGCAATGTGCCGCTGGAGCGCATTACCGAACTGGTGTCGGATTTCGCCCAGCGCTATTCGACCCCCATGGTGGAAGTGCGCGGCGCCCTGATCGAGGACCACAAGATCTTGCTGGTACGGGAGATCACCGACGGCCTCTGGGCTCTGCCCGGCGGTTTTGCCGATGTCGGCCTGTCGGCCAGCGAGAACGTGATCAAGGAAATCCACGAAGAGGCCGGGATCGAAGTGGCGGTGCGTGGCCTGTACAGCATTCGGCACAAGGCCAAGGGCCCCTACAAGGCCGATCATCGCGACTTCTACAAGCTGTATTTCCTCTGCGACCGGCAACAGCGCCGGCAACCGATGGCCGGCAGCGAGGTCAGCGAGGTCGGCTTCTTCGCCCTGGACCGACTGCCGCCGCTCTCCCTGGGGCGCACCGTGGAGCGGGATATCCACGAAGCGTTCGACTTCCACCAGGGCAGGACGGCGCGGGTGCAATTCGATTGAGTTCCACCTGATGTAAAGCGAGCTTGACACAGCCGTGTCGCCTCACCTAATGTAAAGCTCACTTTACATCAGGAGATCGCCCATGGGCGCCAAGCGTTATATCGTGGAATTCACCTTGACCCTGCTGGCCTATATCGCCTGCGTCGTGCTCAGCAGCCATTGGCTGGAAGGCATGGCGCCGGGCCCTGGCAAGATCGCCCTGGCCCTGGTGCCCGTGGTGCCGATGATCGCCATGGCCCTGGCGGTTGTCCGGCAGTTGCGGCGCATGGACGAAATGGTCCGGCGCATCCAGCTCGAGGCCCTGGCCCTGTCCTTTGTCTGCACCGCGTTGATCACCTTCAGCTACGGCTTCCTGGAGACTGTCGGCCTGCCCAGGCTGTCGATGTTCTACGTATGGCCGCTGATGGGCCTGATCTGGGCCCTGGCCACGGTAGCCGGCATGCGGCGCTACCAATGAACAACCAGGTACGCGAACTGCGCACCCGGCAAGGCTGGTCCCAGGCCGAACTGGCCACCCGGCTCGAGGTGTCACGCCAGACGGTGAATGCCATCGAGACCGGCCGCTACGACCCCAGCCTGCCCCTGGCGTTCAAGATCGCCCGGGCCTTCGAAATGCCCATCGAAGACATTTTCAGCCCGGGCCCGGACTGACCTCTATCGGTGCCCACGGGCCTTTTGCGCCGGGCGGTGCACCGTTTTACCCCGCGCACTCAGCCTCTTTGCCGGGGTATTGGCTATAACTGCTGGGGCGTCCTGCTCCAGCAGCGGCGTCCAGCCATGGCCGTCGAAGAGTGGCACGGCACCTGCAGCAGCATGGCATCACT
The DNA here is from genome assembly GCF_020520285.1 of Pseudomonas sp. L5B5. Taxonomy (NCBI): domain Bacteria; kingdom Pseudomonadati; phylum Pseudomonadota; class Gammaproteobacteria; order Pseudomonadales; family Pseudomonadaceae; genus Pseudomonas; species Pseudomonas sp. L5B5. The sequence goes on along the minus strand of NZ_CP084742.1, from coordinate 6,504,971 downwards.
CAGACCAGGGACAGGCCATGACCCAGCACGCACCCGGCAACGACTACCCCTTGAGCGAAGTCCCGCAGCACGCCCGCAAGGGCCTGGCCTCGATGGCCATGGTGCTGCTGGGGTTCACCTTCTTCACCGCGACCATGTTCGCCGGCGGCAAGCTGGGGGTGGCCTACGACTTCCCCACCCTGCTGGCGGTGATCGTCCTGGGCAACCTGCTGTTGGGGGTGTACGCCGCGAGCCTGGGCTACATCGCCTTCAGCAGCGGCCTCAACTCGGCCCTGATGGGGCGCTTCTGCTTCGGCGAGCGAGGCAGCAAGCTCAGCGACCTGATCCTGGGGTTCACCCAGATCGGCTGGTACGCCTGGGGCACCGCCACCGCCGCCGTGGTGCTGGGCAAATACTTCCAGCTGGACCAGGGGGCAGTGCTGGGGTTGATGCTGCTGTTCGGCATGGGCTTTTGTGCCACGGCCTACATCGGCTATCGCGGACTGGAGATCCTGTCGTGGGTGGCCGTCCCGGCCATGGGCCTGCTGCTGGTGCTGTCGATGTGGACTGCCACCGAACAGGTCGGCGGGCTCGATGGCCTGCTGGCTCGGCAACCCAGCGGCTCCCTGGACCTGTCCACCGCCATCACCTTGGTGTTCGGCACCTTCGTCAGCGGCGCCACCCAGGCCACCAACTGGAGCCGTTTTTCCCGTTCGGCACGGGTCGCGGTAGGCGCCAGCCTGATCGGTTTTTTCATCGGCAACGGCCTGATGGTGCTGATCGGTGCCTACGGCGCCATCGTCTACCAGCAGCCGGACGTGGTCGAAGTCCTGCTACTGCAGGGGTTTGCCCTGGCCGCCATGGCCATGCTGCTGCTGAACATCTGGAGCACCCAGGACAACACCATCTACAACTTCGCCGTGGCCGGCTGCAACCTGCTGCGCACCGACCGACGCAAGACCGTGACCCTGGTGGGCGCAGTGATCGGAACCCTGCTGGCGATGCTCGGCATGTACGACCTGCTGGTGCCTTACCTGATCCTGCTGGGCACGGTAATCCCGCCGATTGGCGGCGTGATCATGGCCGACTTCTTCTACCGCTGGCGCGGCCGCTACCCGCGCCTGGCCGACAGCCAGTTGCCAGCCTGGAACTGGCCCGGCCTGGCCGCCTATGGCTTGGGCACCCTGGCGGCCTTCTGCTCGCCCTGGGTCGCGCCCCTGGTGGGCATCGCCGTCGCGAGCCTGAGCTACATCCTGCTCAGTGCCTGGCTCGGCGCACGCGTCACTACCACCGCCCAGGCCTGAGCCCGGCCTTGGTCAGCGGGCGCATTGCGGGTCTATCATGGCCCGGTCACGCACTACCCTGCCTCCTTGCACCGGCCCTGTCGCGACCGGTGCAAGGACAGCCCAATGACCATGGGACAAGGCCTGCGCCCTGATCCGATGGCTGAACCGCTGATTGCCCGACCCGAGGAACTGCTCCAATGCTGATCACCAACGCCCGCCTGCGCCACCGTGAAGGCCTGCACCAACTGCACCTGGAAAACGGCCGCATCGCCCGCATTGTCCTGCAGAGCCCGGACGCCCCCACCACCGCACCGGCCTTCGGCCCCGAGCACCTGGACGCCGGGGGCAACCTGGTGGTGCCGCCCTTCGTCGAACCGCACATTCACCTGGACGCCACCCTCACCGCAGGTGAACCACGCTGGAACATGAGCGGCACCCTGTTCGAAGGCATCGAGTGCTGGGGTGAGCGCAAGGCCACCATCACCGCCGAAGACACCCGCGCCCGGGCCCACAAGACCATCCGCGCCCTGGCCGCCCATGGCATCCAGCAAGTGCGCACCCATGTGGATGTCACCGATCCCGAGCTCACCGCCCTCAAGGCCATGCTCGAAGTACGCGAGCAGGCTCGGCACCTGATCGACCTGCAGATCGTCGCCTTCCCCCAGGAGGGTATCGAATCGTTCCGCAACGGCCGTGAGCTGATGGAGGAAGCCATTCGCCTGGGCGCCGATGTGGTGGGCGGCATCCCCCACTTCGAATACACCCGCGACCAGGGCGTGAGTTCGGTGAAGTTCCTCATGGACCTGGCCGAGCGCACCGGCTGCCTGGTGGACGTGCACTGCGACGAGACCGACGACCCGCACTCGCGCTTTCTCGAAGTACTGGCCGAAGAGGCTCGCAGCCGCGACATGGGTTCGCGGGTGACCGCCAGCCACACCACCGCCATGGGCTCCTACGACAACGCCTACTGCGCCAAGCTGTTCCGCCTGCTGGGGCATTCAGGCATCAGCTTCGTCTCCTGCCCGACCGAGAGCATTCACCTGCAGGGCCGCTTCGATACCTTTCCCAAGCGCCGTGGGCTGACCCGGGTCAAGGAGCTGCTGGACGCCGGGATGAACGTCTGCTTCGGCCAGGATTCCATCGTCGATCCCTGGTATCCCCTGGGCAACGGCAACATCCTGCGGGTGCTGGAAGCCGGCCTGCACATCTGCCACATGCTCGGCTACAGCAACCTGCAGAGCGCCCTGGACCTGGTCACCGACAACAGCGCCAAGGCCCTGGCCCTGGGCGATGGTTATGGCCTGGAGGAAGGACGGCCGGCGAACCTGTTGATCCTGTCCGCCGACAGCGACTACGAGATGCTCCGCAGCCAGGGCCTGGCGCTGTATTCGATCCGCCACGGCAAGGTGCTGATGCAACGGCAGATGGCCCAGGTGCAATTGCTGGACACCCCGTTGTAGTCCCAGCGCCTGGTTTCACGGATGCAGCCTCGCTTCGTGTGGACGCTGCCGCAGGCTGCGCACGGCTCGGTACGAGCCGCAAGGCCGGCACCCATGGCATACCTGATGCACCGCGTCGCCTGGTTTCACGGTCGCTGCGCGCCCGGGCGCAAAGTTGCTTCGTGTAGCCGCTGCCGCAGGCTGCGCACGGCTCGGTACGAGCCGCAAGGCCGGCACCCATGACGTGCCTGATGCACCGCGTCGCCCATCTTCGCGGCTGCTGCGCGCCCGGGCGCAGCCTCGCCAGCTCGGCAGCGGCTACAGGCCTGCTGTCACGAGGGCAGGCGTTGGGCGGTGCCGAACAGGCTGACCCGGCGCAGGACTCCCTCGTGCTCCTCCAGGCGCAACGGCGCGGTGCCACCCGGCATCACCACCTTCACCTCACCGGCCTTGACCCAACCCACCCGCCAGGCGGCGCAGGCCACCGCACTGGCACTGGTGCCCGAGGATGCCGTCGGCCCCTCGCCACGCTCGAACACCCGGGCGACCAGGCACTGCGCCGATTCGCGGGCCGCCCATTGCAGATTGACCCCGGCCGGGCACGGTTCGCCGCTGCCCACCGGTAACGCGAAGGCGGTGGCCGTCAGGCCCTGGGCCAGGGGTTGCTCAAGCATCTGCCGGTTGTCCGGCAAGGCACTGGCGTCATCCACCAGGGTCACGCAGTGGGGATTGCCAATGCGCACGAACTGGCTGTACTCCCATTGCGGATTCAAGGCCTGCAACGGGCCGACCCGGCTCACCCGGCAGCCGTTGAAGAGCACCGTCCCAACGCCCAGGGCCGCCACTGCCTCGGGGCCGAACGCCGGTTGCCCCAGATCCAGCCAGAAGCCCTGGATGCCTGCCACCCGGGCTGGCTCCACGAACGTGGCCACCGGCGACACCCCGGTGCTCTGGTCGTGATGGACCTGCAACAGGGTCTGCCCCTGGCTCTGCAGCAACCCTTGCTCGGTGAGGGCCTGGGAGAAGATCGTCAGGCCGTTGCCACTGCGCTCGGCCAGGGTGCCATCGGTATTGACGATCAACAGGTCGAACGGCGCGCAGTCCTGGAACGGCCCCACCAGCAGGCCATCACTGCGATGGGCCTTGGCCCCAGGCGGACGGCTGCCCGGGGCCCAGTCGCACAAGGCGGCGATGGCCTGCTCGGCCCACAGTCGCCGGTCACGTGCCGCCTGGGCCGCAGTGCCCGGCAGGGCCACCCCCAGGCGGCGCAGCGCCGAGGGTGAAACCACGCCATAGAGATTGCCCCGTGCATCGTAGAACGCCGCCATCGCCCCATCTCCGGAAAAAACCAGCCGCTGACATTACGGCCAATGCAGCGGCCGTACCAGAGGGCAATCAACGAATCGGCAAGGCCATCGGCCGGATCGGCGCGGCATCGGCACCGCGTAGCTTGAGCGAGGCACCGATGAAGGCGAACTGGTAGACCTTGTCCCGGGCCAGGCCCTCGAGGTTCACCAATTCCATGATCGGTGCGCCCTGCATCGCCAGCAGGTAGGTGTGCAGCGGCAGGTAGTTGCCTTCGACCTCGGACGGGAAGGTCTCGAAGCTCAGGTTGTCCGCCCCCACCACCATGGCACCGCCCTCTTCCACCAGGAACTTCGCCCCATCCAGGCTCAGGCCCGGCGGGTTGGCCATGTACACCTGGGCATTCTCGTAGTCACGCATGCGCCCGGTGCGGATCAGCACCACATCGCCCTTTTCCAGGGAGACTTGCTGCTTGGCCAGGGCCTGCTTGAGGTCGGCGCGAGTTACCCGATAGCTGTCGGCCAACTGGTCCAGGCCCTTGGCCGCGGCGACGTCGATCATCACCCCGCGGGCAATGATCGGCGGCAGCTTCTCGGCCCCGGTAACGTTCCAGCCACGGTCGCCCAGGTGCTGGTCGGCACGAAAGCCGTTCCAGATCTTGCCGTTGAGGCCGAAGTGGTTCAGGGCATCGATATGGGTGCCCATGTGGGCATACATCGACACCGCCGAACCGCTGTAGCTGACGTGCTGGTTCATCGGCTCACCGACCTGCATCGGGTCGGCGATCACATTGCCGTGGGGGGTGTGGGTCATCCACATCTGGTACGGCGGATCACCGGCGGCCTGCCAGCTGGGCATGCCGACGAAGTAGTCCACCGCCAGGTCGTAGGCCTGCTCGCCACTGACCCGGGACATGATCGCCGCCCGGGACTGGGGGGTGATCAGGTTCAGGCGGCCGATCTCGTCCTTCGGCCCCCAGGGGCTGATGCCCACCTCCGGCTGCTGCGCCGTGGCGGCGCTGCAAGCGGCACTGACAAGTGACAGGGCCAGGACCCCGGGAAGGATTTTCGACATTGCGCGGATACCCATGAAACCACTCCTTTGAAATAGACGTAGCCATGGTATTGATCGCTGATTCAGAGATAATCAGCCGATTGGTGAATAGATATTCAACCCAGAGGAAACAATATGGATGTACTGATGGCCATGCGCACCTTTCGCCGAGTGGTCGAGCGTGCCAGCTTCAACCTCGCCGCCGCCGACCTCGGGCAGTCCACCGCTGCGGTGAGCAAGCAGGTGCGGCAGTTGGAAGAACGCCTGGGCAGCCTGCTGATCCTGCGTACCACTCGACGCATGAGCCTGTCTGAAGCGGGGCAGAACTATTTCACCGAATGCTGCCACCTGCTGGACGAATTCGATGCCCTGGAGCGCGCCACCCAGGCCGGACTGAGCGAACCCGGTGGGCGCCTGCGGGTCAATGCGCCGCTGTCGTTCGGGCTCAAGGTGCTGTCGCCGATCCTGGTGGCCTTCATGCAGCGCTACCCGCAATTGCAGGTGGACCTGACCCTCAACGACCAGGTGCTGGATGTGGTGGGCGAGGGGTTCGACGTGTCGCTGCGGATCCGCCGCCAACTGGAGGACTCATCGTTGATCGCCCGTCACCTGGGCGAGGTCGAGCAAGTGGTCTGCGCCGCACCGGCATACCTCCAGGCCCAGGGAACGCCCGTGGGCATCGCCGATCTGCACCAGCATCGCTGGCTGGCCTATCGCCTGGCCGAACATCCCGGGCGCTGGCAGCTGGAAGGCCCCGAAGGCCATACCCGGCTGGAGTTGCCGGTGCACTTCGCGGTGGACAACAGCCTGATGCTGGCCGACATGCTGGTGGCCGGCCTGGGCATCGGTGCCCTGCCCGCCTTCGTCGCCCAGCCCCTGCTCGACAGTGGCCAACTGCTGCGGGTGCTGCCCGAGCAACGCCTGCCCAGCCGGCATATCTATGCCTTGTACCCCAGCCAGCGGCACCTGTCGCAGAAGGTCCGGGTGTTCGTCGATTTCCTCGTCGAGGCCCTGCCCCAGCCCTGAGGTTCAGCCGTCGGTGGGCACTTGCAGTCCGACCTTGACCCGGTTCATGGCCACCAGGGTCTTGAAGCGCTTGACGTTGTCGTTGCCGAAGAACAATTCGCGGGTCAGCTGGTTGTACTGGGCCATGTTGCGCACGCATAAGATCAGCACGAAATCGCACTCGCCGGCCACGTAGTAGCACTGCTGGACCTGAGGGCAGGCCTGGAAACTGCGCTTGAGCGCGTCGAGCTGGTCGACCCGCTCACTTTCCACTTCCACCTCGACGATGATGCTCAGCTCATGGCCCAGGGCATCGGGGGCGACCACCGCCGTGTAGCGCTCGATCACCCCTTCCTCGCCCAGGCGCTTGAGGCGCCGGTTGACGGCAGCCGTGGACAGGTTGACCCGCAAACCCAGCTCGCTCTGCGCGGTACTGGCATCGCGTTGCAGCTCAGCGAGCAGTTTCAGGTCATAGGCGTCGAGGCTGGTATTCATGGCAGGTGGAACTCCGGGTGCGGCGGCGCAGCAGTGGAATAAATTTGTTCAAAAACACCCGATTATGCGAAACAAACCCGCAGCCGACGAAATATTATTTCTGCTCGTCGTTCCGGGCACCTGCGGCGCCGGCCTGTGCGAGGTATCGGCCCTGGCATGGTTATTTCTGCAACCTTCGATCGATAGTTTTGTCACAATCCCCGATTCGGCCGCACTGCACGCCATGCGTCAACCAGCGGCCGGCAGTGAGTGCGACAGGCCACTGGCGGCGGGAGCGTCCGGCGCCGCAGGCCTTGCAGGGCTCACGCAACTGGCCGGGGACCCCGCCCACAGGCGGAACACGCGGCTCGATGCGCATTCACGCATCCTCTTGATCAACACTGAAGACGCCACCGACACCCGCCCGTACCGGCGCTGGGTCGGCGAGACGGCTCAATCGGTCACCCGGCGTCGCCGCTACGCTCGATGCCTGACCAGCAAGGATTCTTATGACCGCCAGCAATACCCATCTCCAGGCCGCCCCCGGCCGCCTTGAACAGATGTCCACGCGCATCGCGTACTTGATCGCCGGTTTCGGCATCGCCGCCTGGGCCCCCCTGGTGCCCTATGCCAAGACCCGGGCCGGGCTCGACGAAGGCACCCTGGGCCTGCTGCTGTTGTGCCTGGGGGTGGGTTCGATCCTGGCGATGCCCATCGCCGGGGCACTGGCGGCACGCTACGGCTGTCGCAAGGTCATGTCGGTCGGCACCCTGCTGATCTGTATCGCCCTGCCCTTGCTGGCGACCCTGAGTTCAGTGCCCTTGCTGATGGCGGCGTTGTTCCTGTTCGGCGCCGGACTGGGCGCCGTCGATTCCACGGTCAACCTGCAAGCGGTGATCGTCGAGCGAGCCAGCGGCAAGACCATGATGTCGGGCTTCCATGGCATGTTCAGCCTTGGCGGGATCGTCGGCGCAGCCGGTGTCAGCGCCCTGCTGGGCCTGGGCCTGTCGCCCCTTGGGGCGACCCTGGTAGCGGTAGTCCTGATGCTCGTGGCCCTGCTCAAGGCCGCACCCCACATGCTGCCCTACGGCAGCCAGAGTTCGGGACCGGCCTTTGCCATGCCCCACGGCGTGGTGCTGTTCATTGGCTGCCTGTGCTTCGTGGTGTTCCTCGCCGAAGGCGCGGTGCTGGACTGGAGCGCGGTGTTCCTGACTGGCGAGCGCGGCCTGGATGCCGCCTACGCCGGCCTGGGTTATGCCGCCTTCGCCCTGACCATGACCGCTGGCCGCCTGACCGGCGACGCCATTGTCCATCGCCTGGGCGCCCGCCGGGTGATCTTCATCGGCGGCGCTACCGCGGCGGCAGGCCTGCTGCTGGCCACCCTGGCCCCGGCCTGGGAAGCGGCGCTGCTGGGTTATGCGCTGGTGGGCGCCGGTTGCTCGAACATCGTCCCCGTGCTGTACACCGCAGTGGGCAAGCAGAAAGTCATGCCCGAGAGCATCGCCGTTCCGGCGATCACCACCCTGGGTTATGCCGGCATCCTCGCGGGCCCGGCGGTAATCGGCTTCATTGCCCACGGCAGCAGCCTGAGTGCAGCCTTCGGCCTGATCGCCGCGCTGCTGCTGGCAGTGGCCGCCAGCGCCAAGGTGCTCAAGGTCTGATCCGCCCTTGATCCGCCCCTGTAGCCGCTGCTGAGCCTGCGAAGCTGCGCACGGGCGCGCAGCGCCCGCAAACCCTGCGACGCGCAATGTCAGCCCAGCCCCAATCGCCCTCCCGGCGTCTGCTGCGCAGCCGTACGCAGCCTGCGGCAGCGGCTACACGAAGCCAACTGCGCACGGGCGCGTAGCGCCCGCAAACCCTGCGACGCGCAATGTCAGCCCAGCCCCGATCGCCCTCCCGGCGTCTGCTGCGCAGCCGTACGCAGCCTGCGGCAGCGGCTACACGAAGCCAGTTGCGCACGGGCGCGCAGCGCCCGCAAACCCTGCGACGCAAATGTCAGCCCGGACCCGATCACCATCGCGTCGGCACGCCTCAGAAACCGACGCTGGCCTGGACGAAGAAGGTCCGTGGCGCGCCCACGTAGATCCCCGAGTTGTTGTCGCTGGAACGGGTGTAGTACTGGCGATCGAAGACGTTCTTCACCCCGGCGCCCAGCTTCAGGTTCGACAACTGCGGGCCGAAGTCATAGCCGCCACGGATGTTCCACAGCACATAACCCGGCATGTCGCCGTACTGTCCATCGGCGCTGCCATCGGTGATGTAGTTGCCGGTGAAGCTGCCGTTGCTCTTCACCCCTGTGCCAGGCGAACGCTGCCCGGACTGGGCGAAGGCGTCGATGTTGTAGGTCCAGCGGTCGATGTCGTAGCGCAACCCGGCAGTGGCCACCTGGCGCGAGTAGAACGGCAGGTCGCGGCCCTTGAACCCCGGGATCTCTCCTTCGTAGCTGGCCCGGGTATAGGTGAAGCCGGCGTTGGCGCTCAGCCCCTCCAGGCGTGGGTCCAGGGCGCCCAGGTTGTAGTGCAGTGAGGTTTCCAGCCCCTGGTGCTTGGTGGCGCCGAGGTTGGTCCAGCCCACGTCATTGCTGATGTATTGCAGTTCATCGTCGAAGTCGATGTAGAACAGGGTCACCTCGCCTCCCCAGACATCGTCGTTGTAACGCGTGCCGACCTCGTAGGTCTTGGCCTTCTCCGGGCTCAGGCCATTGGCGGTCTGGTCACCCTGGCCGCCCTGGCCCAGCTGGAAGTACTGCAGGCTGCCGAAGGACGTCTCGTAGTTGGCGAACAGCTTCCAGGCGTCGGACAGGTGGTACATCACGCTCAGGGCCGGCAGCGCTTCGTTGCTGTCGATGCTGCGACGCTTCTCCTGCACCCGCGTGCCGTCGGTCCCCAGGACCGGCCGATCATGCCAACGGGTGCTGATGTCTTCGAAGCGGATACCCGGGGTGATCGTCCAGTTGCCGACATCGATCTTGTTGTCGATGTAATAGGCATGGGCCTCGGTGCCCCCGGTGCGATCCTGGTAGACATGGCCATCGGAGTCCTTGGTCAGCACCGGCTGGTTGTTCACCAGCGCCACGCGACTGGCCTCCTCATGCATGCCTTCCTTCAGGTAGCGATACCCCACACTCACCTCCTGGGTCGTGGGCCCGAGGTCGAACACATGGGACACCCGGGGCTCGATGCCGAAGGTGTAGTAGGTCCGTGGATAGGACACCAGGGTCTTCTGGTCGCGGGCGGCGATATTGCTGCCACGAAAGCTGTCGGAGTAGTAGGTCAGCACTTCGAACTGGGTGCGATCGTCCACCTGGCGCAGGTACTTGAACGACACACCCTTGCGCCGGCCACTGAAGTTGTCCCAGTCCCGATCGGAATCGTAGGGGTGGGCGTCGTACTGTTTCTGGGTGAGGCCACCGGGCATGTCGGCGGTCGCGTCGTAGTAGTGCAGGTTCAGCGAGAAATCGTCCTGATCGGTGGGTGCCCAGTGGGTCTTGAGGATCACGTCGTCGATGTCGTTGCCGTTGTTGCGCTCGCGATAGCCGTTGCCATTGACCCCGGAATACAGCAGCGCTACCCCCAGGCCGTTGTCGGCGGTGCCGCCGAGGAACGCCGTGTCGATATGCTTCCAGCCGCCACGCCGGGAAGTTTCCAGGGTGGTGCCGATTTCCCCGGTCGCCTGCTCCGGGATGGCCCGGGTCACGAAGTTGATCACCCCACCGACGTTCTGGGGCCCGTAGCGCACGGAGCCGGCGCCACGCACCACGTCGATGCTGTCCAGGTTGCCCGAGGAGATGGGCGCCATGGACAACTGCGGCTGGCCATAGGGAGCGAAGGCCGCCGGAACGCCATCGATCAGTACCGTGGAGCGCGGCGACAGGCGCGAGGTCAGTCCGCGCACACCAACGTTGAGTGCAATATCGCTGCCCCCGGTACCGTTGGCATCCTGCACCTGCACCCCCGGCACCCGGCGCAGCACATCCCCGACGTTCATCGCCCCCTGCTCGACCATGGCCTCGCGGCGAATCACGGTGCGCGCGCCCGGGTGGTTCCGGACTTTCTCGGCATCGGCATCGGCCAGCCAGTCGCCCACCACGCTGATGCTGGTGGAATCCAGCTGCAAGGTGCCATTGCCAGCCACCGGGGCCGGGCTCAGGGTCACCGAACTGCCGTCGATCCGGTATTGCAGGCCGCTACCTTGGAGCAACTGGCCCAGGGCCTGCTCCGCCGAGAGGTTGCCGTCCACCGCCGGGGCTTGCTTGCCAGCCACCAGCCCAGGGCTGAAGAACAGCTGCAGCGAGGTCTGCAGGCCCAGTTGGCTCAGGGCCTGGCCCAGGGGCTGGGCCTGGATATGAATGGCACTGGCACCCTGGCCGGCCTGGGCCTGGGGCAACGCCGCAGATACCGCCAGGGCCAGCGCCAGTGGCAACCAGCGACGGACAGGCAAGGAAGTTACGGCAGGAGAAACGGCTATTTTGTTCACGTTGGCAGCTGTCCTGTGGATCGCACCGGAGTGCGTCTGTTAATGCAAACCAGTTGCAGTTGGACAAGAAGACGACGAACTGGAAAAAAACCTGAATCTAACGGGAAAAAATTTCCTGGCTGCCGTCGGCACGGGTACGCACCGCCACCGGCAGGATGCTCGGCAGGGCCTTGAGCAGGGCATCGATGTCATCGGACCTGAACACGCTGGTCAGGCGCAGCTCGCCCAGCGCCGGGCTGGCCAGGTGCAAAGGTCGCTCGCGATAACGCGAAACCTCGGCCAGCACATCGACCAGCCGAGCGTTGTTGAACACCAGCTTGCCGCTGCGCCAGGCCGTCAGTTCCTCGGGGTTCACCGCATAGGCCGGGGCTACCTGCCCTTGTGCATCGACATGGGTCCCCTGGCCCGGGGTCAGGGTAATGAAGTCATCGCTGGCGGCCTGCCGGCCCTGGACCTTGACCCGCCCCTGGGTCACCGCCACCCGGGTCTGCCGGGCGTCGCGGCGTACGTCGAAACGGGTGCCGGTCACCGTGACCTTGCCGGGCCCGGCACTCACCACGAAGGGCCGGGCACTGTCGTGCTCGACACTGAACAGCGCCTCGCCCTCCTCCAGCTCCACCAGGCGCTGGTCGTTCGCATAACGCACCTGGAGCCGGCTGCGACTGTTGAGTTCGACCTGCGAACCATCGGGCAAGGCCACCACGCGTCGTTCGCCCAGAACGGTGGCGAAGGTGGCGTCATAGGACGTCGTGGGGCCCAGGCCGCTGAACGTGCCCAGGGCCACGGCCACGCTCACCACGGCAGCGGCCGCGGCAAAGCGCAACCACGGGCGGCGCTTGCCAGTTGCCGGGGCCTCGGCGCACAAAGCCTGCAGGCGGGCTGCGGGCACCAGGTCTGCGGCGGCCCACAACGACTGCAGCACTTGCCACTCATGGGGATGTTGCGGGTGCTCGGCCAGCCAGCGCTGGAAGTCTGCCTGCTGCTCCAGGCTCAAGCCGGGCTCCTGCAGGCGCACGAACCACTGCGCCGCTTCGTCGCGGACCCTGGCCTGTCCACAGGCACAAGCGCGGCTGTCCATCATGCAGATTCCTGTTTGGCTGAGGGTGAAAAGACGCAGCGACTCATGGGGCAGCCCCATCCAGGCGGTCGCGCAGGTGCCGCAGGGTGCGGATCATATACTTTTCCACCATGTTTTTTGACAGCCCCAGGCGCTCGGCGATCTCGGCCTGGGTCAGGCCCTCGATCTTCTGCCAGATAAACACCTTGCGACAGTTCAGCGGCAATTCGCCAAGGGCCCGCTCGATGGAATCGGCCAACTGGATCGCGTGCATGAAATGCTCCGGGTCGCCAGTGGACGACACGCCGAGATGAGCCTGATAGTCCTCCAGTCCGGCACGCCGGTCTTCGCGCCGAAAGGCGTCCACGGCAATGTTGCGTGCGGTCTGGTGCAGATAGGCCCGTGGCTGCTGCACGGTGGAGGCGTCGGATTCCAGCACCCGGACAAAGGTGTCGTGGGCCAGGTCCTCGGCCTGCTGGCGATTGCGCAAGCGCCGGGTCCAGGTGCCGATCAACTCTTCGTAGTGTTCGAAAAAGCCTGGTCTGCGGGGCGGCTTGGCTGTCATCGCAATGCGCTGGGAACGTGGGGGCGTGAATAGTAATGCTTCGCATTAGTGCCGGCAATGGATCGGCGACCACTTGCTCCCTAGCGCCTGTGAGGCCACGGTGGCTCGACGAACAGTGTAAGCGCGCGCCGTATTTGGCACCAACGGGCGCCGTATTTGGCACCAACGGGCTCTGCTGGTCATTCAGGACACGACCTCACCGGGCGATAGCGGCCAGTCAATTTGTGCTGGAAAACCTTTCTGCTGTTCCACGCGGTTCAAGTCGATCCGATAGTCTTTCCATTGCCCGAGCAACTCGACCTCGGTGGCGGTGGCCCTCTTGCGGTCTACCGCGTCCTGAAGCGGCCCCATTCGATTTGCCGCCACAACCAGCAACTGGTCCCGCGTGTCCCGTGCCTTGCGCGTCGCTTCCTCGTGGCTGGGCGGCAAGGCCACCGGAGCAGGCGGCGCACCTTCACAATACGTTTCATGCGATTCAACATCGTCCGGCCCGTCAATAGCGCGGAAGCCCTGGCCATCTTTTCTAACTGCATAGCTCATTAATATAACTCCCAACCGTTAACAGTAATGCCATTGCTTGGTGAATTTATGACCACGTAAATACTCTGGCCTTGCAAACACATTTCAATCGGCATTGACGTGGCCACGTAGTAACCTGGAGCGCCCACACTTTGAATGGAATATGCCACATGATTTAGCGGGGTAGGTGCATAGTAATCACCAGTTAACGAGCCGTTAGGGTGAATGAAAACAGTAGAAGTTGGAGCGTTAGCGCAATGCGATGTCAACGAAACAGAAAGCGCGCCTGGCGGAACATGCGCAGCAACAGAAACAGGAACAAGTACAATCGGGTTCGTAGTTCCTTGAACCCCGGCAACGATAACCGGGAAGGCCGGGAGATTGGCCGAACCTGGCATATATTGCGCCTTCTTGCCTTGCTGAATAAACGGCAAAACAAAACGGTTAGCCGTGTTGTCTGTGCGCACATAGCCTAAGCGGGCCTTACCCGTGTAACCAGGCGGCATAACCGGCGCCGTGTCGCTCAGGGAAGCGAGCAGCGCAAAGGCAACCCCGGGCGCCTCGATCATCCAGATCGAGTACCACCGTGAAGCCACTACCGCCCCCGTGTCCAGTCCATTGGCACCTGACGCCAAAAGATTTACAGAACCGCCCCAAGCCGAAACTGATCGGTAGTTACCATCGTTGTGCCTGAGTGTAAGTTCCTCGAAGTTGACATAAACAGTGCAGCTATTACCATCCGCTGTAAGTTTCAACCTGGACGATGCCCCGGCAATCGGGCCGTTATTGAAAATTGTGCTAACATGCGCTTTAGTTGCCAGGCCATCAGACAGTTCTTTTTTTGTTGCGCCGTCCGTAATGCCATAACCCGCTAGACTGGTTGCCTTGTTCGCCTTGTCTTGCGGATTAAAGTTGCCGGCGTGCCAGGCCGTATTCCCGAAAAAAGTAGCGGCTTTATTGACCACGTCAAGCGCAAACGGATAAGTTGTTACGCCGTCATTGAAAGCGAAGAACCTTAACGTCTTACCAACAGCATCAACCCGGATATCAAACCCCGGTGTTTGCCATGAGATTTCCGGGGAATCGATGCTCCCATTGTCGAGCACAATAGAACCTGTAAGCTTTCCTCCGCTCGTCGGCAGCAGCCCTGCAACGTCCTTCTTTGACGCCAAGTAGCTCAGCGCTAATGCCAACTCGCTTTTTGTCGGCGCATCAGTAATGCCGAAGCCCTCAACGGTGGAGGGTTTATTGCCCAGCTTCTGCCACGTATTGGCGGCTGTCAAAAGCGACTGTACAGCCTTCAACAGCTGAGAATCATCAGTTGCATCCAGGCTCAAACCCGCCCCTTCAATCAAGCGAATTAACTCCCGCTGTACCGCATTCAACCATGCGGCCTTGATCAGAGTTGCAGCTACTCCGGCCCCTGGACTGCCCTCGGTAAATTCACCGAGAGAGTTTGCCGTGGTGGTACTTGTACCGATCTTTTGCATTAGTTGTCTCCGTAACCGAATAGAAGAATGGATTCGGCGGGCTTCATTTGGCTGAGCCTGCACTCAAGGGGCCTATTGCCCCAGGACGCCAGCGGGTCGCCAGCTCCAGTGATTCCTGCAACGGCCCGGCTCACCGTCACTGCCGGTGCGTTGACACGCCAGGCAAACGCCCAGTCGCCGCCATTGATTGGGTCTCCAGCCCGCGCTACGCCTGCAAGAGCAGGGCTAAAGGTGTCGATGGTTATGTCGTAGCCGAGGGACTTTGCCAGGGCGATAAAAAAGGACCGGCTTTGACCGCCACGACCTTGCAGCTTGCTGACAACCGCTTGCACACGCTGGCGAACCGATTGCGGCACACCAGCAAGGCAAGGATCAGGCAAAGCAAGAACACGCTCCCAATCCGCAAGCCCCATTCCAGAGTCGGCAAAAATGGCGCTGTAAGCTGCCTCGGCATGGGCTTCGGCAGATGTCAGCGCGCTAGCCTCAGCCTCAATCGCAGCCGAGAGGCGGGGCGCCGATCCGTTATATGAGACCGGAGGAAGGAGCAGCCGGAGCTGGTCTGCGAGACTGGTCATCTCATCAGCCCCAACTTGATGGTTCCGGGGCGAATCCAACCGATCAAGCTAGCGTCTTCAGAGGCTTTGACGTTTCCGGCTGGGGCCGTAACGGAGCGATCCGTAACCCCGGCCAGATTGTTGAGCATGGCCTCAATCTGTGAGCGCCTGAGGATCTCGCGAGGCTTGAGCGCTCCAAGCAAGGCGTTGTATGCAACCTGCGCAGCCGCTTGCACGTCGACAAGCTTGTAACCGCCCTCCAGCTCTACAAGAGCAGTGGAATCGACTGTGCGGACGACTGGGGCATAAACCCACACATCGGCAATCACCGAACATTTGCCCAAGATGAACTCTTTGCAGTTGGCTATGACTTCGGCCGATGGGCTGCCGCTACTTGTGGTAATCACAACATCGACAGTTCCCGCGCCGCGACGCATAGGCAGCACAAGTGCATCGGTAACGCCGTCCACACTTCTGGCCCAGCGCTTGAAGTCATAAGCTGTACCACCTGCCGGTGGAGACTGAATGAGTTCCAGGAGCCGGCCCCGCAAGGACTCGGTTTTTTCCTGGTCATCACCACCAATAGTTTCGCTGACAAAACTTGCGACACCGGACATTGCCAACGGCGGGCTATTGACGACAAGCTCACCACTTAAACCATTAAGCGCAAAACCGGCTTTAATAGCACTTACACCGACAGCCACAGTTCCATCCTGGCCAATCTGAGCACTTGAAGTCGTCGCGAACTTTTCGCCCGTGGCGACATGAGTGAGCGTCGATCCTTGCAGCAGATTGACACCAGGCGCACCACTCAACAGTACTGACGCTGTAGCCGCCACAGACCCTTTCTGAAAAAGCCCCTGAATCGCGGCGTGATGCAGCAACTCTTCATCATCTGCCGTATCCGCGAAAATCTGCCGGTAAACCCACGAAACTTTTTGATAGAGCCCTTCGACTGCCGCCGCAAATGCCGCCGAGCGGGCGTAATTGTCACTGTCTTTGCCGATATCGGCCTCAGGCTGCAAGTTGCGAATATCCCTCAGAATATTTCCAAGGATACTTTCGAATGCAAGAACCGAGATTGCCATTTAAATAACCCTTACAGGGAAACGAAACACCTGCGTATTGCCGGTGGCGTCAGTGACTTTGATTTCGAGATTGAGCCAGCCGTTATGGGGCTGTTCAGTTGTTACGCTGATGGCGGTAGCGCGATTGTCGTCGAGCAGTTGCTTTAGCGCGGCCTCTGCGTATTGCTTGGCCAACTTTCCGACCCGAGAAAGATCTTTCTCACGGCGCAGCTCATGCAGGCGGGAACCAATCTCGGGAGCTGCCCAGTAGCTCCCGAGAGGGGTCGCGATTCTGATGTAGACGGCATTAGCCAGCGTGTAGATTCGCTGTCCAGTTGCATCGCCTGTGTTTGGGTCTATACCTGCGTCCATGCGGGCAGAATGACAATGTTTATCGGCTAGTGAGTTTCAGCCGGATTTAAGCCGAGTCTTACTGTTGCTTATCCGGTGGAGGGCCTTGGTTATGCCCATGGACGTTATAAATATCCCGGTCGGCCTGCATAGTTCGAGTATGGTCTGCAATCTCGCCTATGGCCTTGATGTCGCCGGTCGTCTCGATCAAAGGCGTATCAAAACTAACTTTCGTGGTCGCCTTCACCAAAAGAGTCTCCGTCTCTACTTCAATCACACGCCCACGCTTCATATGAACGCGGTCGCCTTCGTCGGTGTACAACGCGACCTCACCGCCCTGTACCGCAAGCCTGTAGCGACCGTCCTCACTTGCAACCACCACAGCGTGGTTGGTGCTGCCGCCGACCGGGATCACGATGTACTCAGCACCTGGTAGCGGTGCCGAGGTGAAACCATAGTGCTGGAATAGTTCACCGTCGACTGTCTCGCCGGCCAGGCCCTCCATCTGCACGCCCTGGAGCTTGCCCTGAGTGTTACTGGCGGCAACTGCCCGGAATGTCTGGCGCACTTGCTGGAAAGCACGCTGTACCTGTTCACGAACCTGCCTCGCTAGCCCGGTCATCTCAGGCGCTCCTGATCTGTTCGATGAATGCAGCGTCCGGGTTTAACTTGCCTTTGTGCTTCTTGATCTTGGCCCCGTCCAGCACCCACATTTTATCCTCCCTCAACCGCAACTCAGTGATTGCACCCTGCCCACGAGTGAGCCGCATTGTGCGGGCCATCAGAAAATAAACGGCATTCAAGCCATGCGGCTCGCTGTAGACGTGTACCCGTTGGCCGGGATTCCAGACCTGGCCGGATGCTGTCCGGTATCCCTTGACGATTGCGCGGATCTCGAACCCTTCAAGACGACTGTCCGCCAGCAGCTTCCGCGCACGGGTCGTCGCCATATTCTGGTTCTCTGTACTGTTGTCGATTACAACCTTTGGCCGAAAGATGCCGCGCTGGGCCAACGTCTCGTCCTTGATGACCGACTGAAGGTGCGAGCGCTTTGTATCCAGACCATCATTAGCGTATTGGCCGTGCTGACCGAGGACGGTGATTTGGCTGTAGCGGTTCGCGATTGAACGCCGGACAGACAGACGCTCAACGTTGTTTCCCATACCGTCCAAGCGCAGCACCAGGCCGTCGACGGGCGCTGCGTCATAGTCCGGGCCACCGAATACCAGCGTGCCATCGGGTTCAAACCACGGCCACAAACCGCTTGCCTCGGCTGCCTGTAGCAATGCTTCCCAAGCGGTCTGCCCCGGCTCGATCTGAACACGACGACGCCCTTTTTTGGCCGACTGTGGCTGACGAACATCAATCTTGCTGATGCCTAGCGGCTTCACCACCTTGCTGATCACCTCATCCAGCGACGCCTCGCGCATCGATACGAAAGGACAAGAGCAGTCGACCAGGGGGGCAGCGCCGTCGCGGCCGTTGATTCGGATTGCGATACCATTCCGACTGACGTCATGCTCGAACTCGTCGATTTGTCCTGTCAGAACCCGATCCCGGCCTAGGTTCAGCGTACAACTTACCCCCTCGACCAAGACCGCTGGCAGCTTCGCTGTATCGCGAACATACAACTCAAGTTCAAATGCATCAGACGGAGTAAGCAGATCCGACTCGACGGACCACCCGTCCCATGTTGCGTGTGTCATGCCGCCAATAGTCAGGCGAATTGCGTCATTTGGCGTAGGCACGTAGCACCTCTCCCGCTTCTATATTGTGTGGGGCCTTCAGCCCTGGATTGAGCCGCATCAGCTCGGCAGCACGCACATGATCGCCATACCAGTGATGGGCCAGCCGCCGCAGACTGGTAGCGCTAGAGACAGTTCGCTCAATGAGTGGCGGGCTGAGCAAGATCACTGACCGAGCACGCGCCTGCACCAGGCCCGCAACTGAACGCAGTGCGTTAATGACCGGCAACGCGGACTCGACGTCGTAAAGGCGACGGTGCAGTAGCACCGCGGACTCAGCCAGCGAGCGCGCTAGATTGACCAGCCGCTCCAAATCTTCCGGGCTCAGCGTTGGCGTATCCGCCTCGCCCTCGATGACAGCAGCCACAGCCTGAGCGTGCGAAACAGCCAGCTCAGTGATAACCAGCACGACCAACCCGAAGGCCGACGTTTCGACCGGATCACTCGGCATTTCAGCAGGCAGTATCGCCGAATCAGGTTCAACACCTTGTTGAGCTGCCAGCAGGAAAGCAGAACCTGCACGTGCCGCACCAGTGGTCAGGCTTTCGCCTCCCGGCATCACGAACGGCACGCCGGTACGTGAGAGCAGCTCACGGGAGGTGCTGGGTGTGCTCTCTTGGATGACACTACGAATCTCGGTAGGCGTTCGTAGCAGATCAGTCAGCGGGTCGAAGGCCGAGATCGGGTTACTCTTGAACAGGTCGACAACACCAGATACGACGCCGAGAATCTGGCTACGCAACTGCTGCAAACGCAAACCGATACCAGGCAGGCCTAGCGCTTTTTCAAGTAACCCCGTCCAGCCGCCGCCAATCCATTCCTGAATCTGGGCTACCAGGCTGTCGATAGCAGCAAGAAAATCAAAAACGCCGTCCTGCCAGGTGTACTCATCCTCCACCAGCAGCTTTTGCTCGATGGTGTAGATGAGGTCACGGTTAAAAAATGGCTCGTCTGGCGTATGCGCCAGGAAATGCAGCTCCACCTGCGCATAGTCAGGGCGCTCAGCACTGTGATGCACGGTGTAGCCTTTCGACACGACGGTGACACTGCCATACACCGGGTGAACCAGCTCGCCTGGCCCGAGGATGTCCAGCGCGCCGAGAAGCAACCGCAGCTCAAACTCATAGTTGGTGCCAAACAGCACGGCCCGCATCGTGTAAACCCGAGCACCTTGCCCAAGGTCCTCAACGGCATCGCCGTCCTGGTATGGCGTCCCGTGCTGAGCCAGCGAGCGCTCCGCCTGGGTACTTTCCTCAACAACGTCGAATTGCACACCACGAAAAGAGGCGTCCAGCAAGTTCTCTTCCCAACTCATTGGCCGCGCCTCACTTGAATATCAGTTCGACGCTCAACCTCAGCCTGGATCGCGTGCGAGTCTAGGCGCAGATCGATGACCAGCGGCTTAGAAAGCAGCGCCTGCAATCTGGCGTCTGCGGGACCCTGACCGCTCGCCTGCTGCATGGGAGCAAGCGTCGCATCAGTGAGGCGCTGGGAGGCGTTTGCTGCCCATTCCCGCCCCCCCTCAACCGATCCACCCGATGCGGTTAGCCCGGTCTGGTCATGGGCCAGACGCTGGGCTTGGCTCGAAAGCCAATCGTCCGAGGCCCCGGGGTTGTCTTTCGCAAGATCGATACGGTTCCGATAGAAGGCGGCCTGGTAGGTACGCTGCTCATCGTTGATCAGCTTGTTGCGGGGCACCATAGCCAAGCGATCTTCATCCGTTTGCTGATTACTGGCGCCTCCAAGCTGAGTGGATGTTGCTGCCAACGCTAGCGGTGCCAACCATGACGCGATAAAACCACCAAGCTTGCCCTTGCTTGAGGTTGATGATCCGCCCGGTAGTTCTGGCATGCCACCACCCAACGCGCCCGATGGCCAGTTGGTGACAAACACCGAGGTTACGCCTGCCGCTTCCTCAAGAACTTTGCCGACTGCAATATTTTTCAGTGTTTCCGGGCCACCCAAAAACTTATTGAACAAGGCACCTGCGCCGGCTTTTGCGCCGCGACCCGCGTAATAACCTCCAACACCCACCAGGGCTCCACCGGCCAGCATTTGCTCGCCAGACAGATTGAGGTCGTCAAGCAAGTAACTACCGAACTCAGAAAACCCCTTGTTCAGCGGCTGCGCCATACGGTCAATGGCCTGCCCAAGCGTGGACTTCATCCGGCTACCGGCACCAGTGGCGCTATTCACGTTATCAACAAGGTCTTTTTCAAAGATTGGCTTGGCCTGTTCAATCTCTTTAGATTGTTCGGAAAACGTTGCGTTCTTGTTGCCACTCAACATGATTCGCGCGCCGCGAACTGTGTCTTGATCCATACCTTTAAATACAACACCCATGAACTTTGCGCGCTGTTCATCGGTTTTCATGCGGTCATACTTACGCTTTAGGTCCGAAAATACATCTTCCGGATTTCGCGAACTACCGTCTTTATTAAAAAACTTAACGCCAGATGCTTTTGTAACTTGGTCGCGATAAGTTTTGTTACTGAATACTCGCAAAGTTGATTCAGCCAATGTTCCCAGTCGCTCTGGCTGTAGCTCAACAGTGGACAATGTTTCAGTGAACGCCAGCGCCTGAGCGATAGACATCCCTGCGGCCTGGGCGGCGCCGCCGATTTTGGGAAAAAGGTCTGCCAGGTTCTCAAGCTCGGCATTACCCAGGCGACCCGCAACCGTCATCTTTTGCAGCAACGCCAGCGCGACGCCTTCTTCGTTCAAGTCGAGGTTGAACGCACTGGCGCCTGCGACCACCGCCTTACCCAACACCGCAGAGTCAGCACCAGTAACCGCCGTACCCTGGCCTATGGCATCAGCGGTCTTCTTCGCCGCGCTGTAGTTGACCCCGGATGCGATCAGAGTATTGAAACCACTGTCCACACCTTCGCGGTCAAGACCGTATTTCTTGGCGATGCGGAAACCTTCCTCTCGCCACTCGTCACGCTGAGCGTTCGACATGTCTGCGGTCTGCTGCGTGCGGATCAACTGGCGATCCAACCTCGCACTACCAGTCAGCCCGGTCGCAACACCGAAGCCCAGACCCAGCCCGGCAAGCTGGCCTTGGGCCGACCCGCCGAATCGCTTGAGCCTGTCGAACTCTTCGCGAACACCTGTCGCCAAACGCTTGAGAAGACGCAGGTTATTGCCGCCACTTTGAGCCAGACGGCGCATGCTGGCCTCGGTCTTGTCGACGGACTGGCGAAGCGGTTCGGAACCTTCTTTCGCCGCCTTGGCCAACTCACTTTTTGCATCGCCTGCAGCCTTACGGGCGGTTTCGCCCATTACCTTTATTGCGCTAGTTGATTGAGCAACACCCGCACGCCAGACACCTTGCCCCTGCGCGGCCTCGCGCACTGCTTGCCGGATGATCTTGTAGCTGGTTGCGCCCGCCTGACCGGCGTTACGCAATGCGGTTCCGGACTTGTTTGCCTCTTCCGTGAGCGCGCGCGCGCCCTTCTTGCCAGCATCACGCAATGAGCTATCAAGCGCCTGAACTTCGCGGCGCGCATCACCGGAGTGCGCTTGAACGCGCAGTGCTATGCGCAGGTCCGAACTCATCGACGAATCTCCCAAAGACTTTCATACAGAAGAAAGGCCCTAATCGGGCCTTGAATCAGTGGTGGGTCGCGGCTTTATCTACTTCCCAGCACAGGTGGGCACTACCGCCTGGCTTGAGCCTCACCGAATAGCTCCCGGGCTCGCCGGGAGCCAGGCCCAGCCGCTTACCAGCGGCGACAAGATCCTTTTGAAATGCCTGCATCGGCTCCTGAGCACCCGGCACAAGAAGCGCGGCGCCACGGTGAGCGTGGAACGAGTTTTCAAGAGCCTCAAAGTCGGCCTGGGGCAAAGCCACACATTGGATAGTCATCGTCTTTTCTTCCCTTTCCCTCGGGCCACGTATCGAGTTGTGTTTTTCTTCCTACCGATCAGCAGATCGATTCGCGCGTCGATCTCTTGTCGAGTCATTGCGCGGATCTCGTCGAGCCGGTAGCCGTGCCTTACGAGGGCGTGCTCGATGCGTCGCCAGTCGGTGACTGTGCCGCCTTCTGCGGCTTGAGCTTTTTTTCCAGTCCGACATCCGCCTCAGAAATGAGCGCCAGGTCGGACTCGGCCAGCTCTTCCAGCAGTAGCTCCGTGGTCAACGCATCTGCCGGGATCTGCCCCAGCGAAAGCAACTGGCGACGGTAAACCTCGACAGTGATGAGTTGCAGCGGCCCCTCGGGGTGCTGTTGCTGGGCGGCGATCATGTCACCGGCCACAGCCACACGCAGGGCAAATTCCTTGTGCCGCGTGCCTGCGTACCACACCCCGATTTCCAACTGGCCCTTGATGGTGAGCCCATCCCAACGCTTGCTTTGATCAGTCATAACGTCACTCCATGTAGTAGTTCAGAGCAGAAAGGGTCAGATCGCGGGTGGCCTCACCTTCGAGCTGGTACTTGCTGCCCATTTCCATCAGAGCGACACCCGTCCAGGTCTCGCGCTGACCGCCACCGTCGAGAGGCTCGATAGTGATTTTGGCGTCGAGCATGGCGCGCCAGTTGGGTTCGCCAGTTTTCGGAACCGCAACGGTTACACGCAGCTCATGGTCTTCGATGCCTTTGGCGGTGCCCTTGGGGCGGCCGGTGCGGTTCATCGTCTTGACGACAACTCGACCTGTTTTCAGCGAGTGGTCGAGGCTCTTAATGTCATAGTCTTGGCCGTTGATGGACAGAACGATCTGCCCTACATGGTTATCAGACATGGGGATCTCCGGTTAGAGCAGCAGGTCGATTCGGCCAGCAAACACATGCAGGCCATTCACAACATCGGCGGGAATGGAACCGTTCAGCCGGTTCGCGTCTTGACCTGAACGCTCGACGACCAAGCCGTCTGCGTTGTCATCGACGTTCTCGACAATCTCCAGATCCTCAAGCTTCTTGAGCACGTCGAGCAGCTCGCCGCGCACCGCTGCCGGGGTCCTGCTCGACAGCTTGTCGCGCGGGAAGCGCAAACGAATCCGGTCACGACAGGCCTGCCGCACGTAATACAACGTGCGAATGGTTGTCAGATCGAGCAGCGAAACGTCACCTGCACCGGCCGCGCTTTTGGTGTAGGTAGAGATGGCACGAACGATCTGCACCACATCACCCACCCCCACCTCCAGCGGGGTGACGCCGTTCTTGAGACAGGTTTCTTGCTCGGTTCGCCCCAGACGCTTGGCGACTGGCGGAACGGCAGTACCTGTAAGTGTCAGGGTGTTGAGTGGCCGGGCCGGATCTTCTTCCGAAGCGATCATTGCAGCGTAAGCGGCGGCGACCTGGCGCGCAGATGATGAAGTACCTGGCAGCAGCGCCAGACTGATTGCGCCACTGTTCAGCGACGCAGCCAGGGCAGTTGCAGCGGAAATTGTCGACGTGACGGCACCAACACCGAGGATGGATTGCTGTTCAATCGAGTCGGTATAGGTATTGATGTGGGTACGCAGCGACGTCATGGCCGCCTGACTGAACCAGGCTGGCACCAGAATGGTGTAGCCGCCCAGGGCACTAGCCGCCAGTGCTGCCGAGATATCAGGCTCTTCGGTGCCGATCACAGCGATACCGACACAGGACACCGCTGCATAACGGTAGGCCGCGAGCAAAGCCGAAACCATTTCCCCGGCCACAGGGCCGAACTGCTCTTGCGCCTCGGCCGCGCTGTAGACCTGGACCGGCACCAACGGTTCAGCAGTGGCTCCAGCTCCCAGCGGAACAACCAGGCAGATGTGCTGGGGATTGGTCGGCAGGTTCCGCACCGCCATGCGCAGGTTGAATTCCATGTATACGCCCGGCTTGCGGATCGATGCAGGGATCGTGTCAAAAGGAATGGTCATTGAGCGGTATCCTTGGCGACCGTTTTGGCACCGCCCTTGCCGGTACTGGTGGTGGCTGGCTGATCATCAGCAACAACCTTCAGCTCGCCGGAAGCAATGCGGCGCTGGTAGTAAGAGTGCTCAGGCACGTCGATAGGATCAGCCGGGGCTGGCTTGATAAAGCCGCTCGACTGGTCGCCGGCCGGGAGCATTGGCACGGGATGCTCAGTAGCGATAACACGCATCACAGGTTCCTCAGTTCAATCGAATCGGTTACGACCACATCCGGGTTGTCAGCCGGTACGTGGTACGACAGGTCAATGCCCTCCAGCATTGGCAGTTCTTCTTCTGGGATCTCCCAGTCCAGCTCGACGGCGAAGCTCTGACCAAGCACCGACAGGTGACTGGCGTCGAACTTGCCGTTGACCAGGTTTGCGAACTCGGTTGGCGACACACGGGCTCCACCTGGCCTGTGTTGCCAGCCTGTCAGCAGGCGCATGCAGCTTTCCCAAATCCAGTAGCTGCCAGGGTCTGAGGCAACTGTGCCGCGCCGGGTTTCACGCTCACCACGAACAGACCGGCTTGAGATAACCAGGCGAAACACCACCGCTGCCGTGTAACGCCGGACTTGGCTCGCCTTGCGGAAGGTTACTTTCGGGGTCGTGATCAACACACTTGGGGTGAGCTTGAGCAGGTCGACCAGTAGGTCTGGGTCGCTCAGCTCGCCGCCGTAGCTGTCGACATGCAGTCGCGGCAATTGCTTCAGCAACTCCTTCAGCCGCGCTTGAATGGCGTCCTCAAACTCGCCAAGCATCACAACCCCCTTAACGTGCTGCGGCTGAACATCCGCGACTGATGACTGATCTGAAGACCAGACTGTCCAGACTCGGCCGCACCGCGCTTCTCGTCCTCGGCGGCAAGGTTTTCAAGCCGCTTGATGATGTCGCGGTAGCGCAGGCGCACAGCCGATTCGGCATTGGCCTTCTCGCCGTACAGGTGAAACCGGGTTAGTTCGGGCAGATCGTCAGCCACCCAGTCCGGGGCATCCTGTCCAGCTTGGCGATAGCGCAGGTAATACTGAACCTCGCTGCGAGCGCGGCTAGCGGCGTCAGCGATCCTTGCCAACGCAGCCACGGCCGACGCCACATCTTCCGGCTCCCAGTCATCCAATGGCGAACCGTTGGCCGCCGCCTCCAGAAGCGCGCCGTCAATGGGCCGATGGGTTTGAGGGACCGCAAGATCCGCAATATCACGGGCACCGAAGCGGGTGATGATCGCGATTGCGCTCGGCAGCGAGAGGTTCATTACTCGGCTCCCTTCTTGCTGGCCGCACCGCGCTTGCCCGCAGCCTTTTCGGTCACGGCCTCCGGCTTATCACCAGTTGCCGGAGCCACTGCCGGAAACGGCGCCGGACTCGGCGACGACTCAAGATTGCCGGCACTGTCGAGCGTCGAGTTGCGTCCATGGTCCTGCGCCTCCAGCGCCTGGGTATGCGGTCGAAGGTGCTCGATGACGAGGGCGGCCAGGCTGTCAGCCAGGATACAAATCGCGCCCTCCTGCGCGGGATCTGCTGGAGTCAGCAGCTTTGCCGCCTCAACGATCAGACCAGGTGCTGCCTGATGTTGAGCGAGCACCGCCACCAGGTCGGAAGACGCCGCCATCAGTCCGGCGCGAACTTGCTCCAGATCGCGCTCCAGCGCTGCAATAGCGCCACTTGCCTCCGATGTCATCGTGGCGATTGTGTTGCGCATTTCCTGAACCAGCTCAGCGTTGTCCTGGCCTACCTGGAGAGCCCCCTCTTGCACGCCCTCGACGACCAGCAGACCAGGGTCAACTCGCATCATGGCTAGTTGTTGCTCGGTCAGTGCGCCGTCTGGGTAATAGGTGCCCTTGGCGCGATGAGCGATACCACCGCGACGAAACCCGTCAGTAGTGGATTTGATGATTACGCCCATGATTAGCTCCCCGTACCAGTGGAGCCATAGGCCAGTTGCCAGAAACCGTAGCCAGCCGCCGCACGCGCCTCGGCGCCGAACTTGAATTTCTTGCGGTTGAAAACATCGTCGGCTTCGGGGGCGGTTTGCTGGACGAACACCGGCGCCTTGCGTTCTTGGTAGATGAACGGCAGGACCGGCTTGCTGGTATCCAGCAGGAACCACGCAGTGCGTGAGGTGAGGCGAGGTTCAACGACCACTTCCGCAGTGCCCTTGTAGGGGTTGTCCTCGCCGTTCGCCAGCTTCTCCGTGGTCAGCAGTCGGCGCGCAGTGTCTCGCAGTGCAGGCGGCACCAGCAGCACAGTTGGCGCAACGTTGATGGGGCGGCCGTCCTCGTCCTTGAACTCCTGCATGACGGTCCACGCGGCACCGTAGCTGGCTTCGGCATCGGCCAGGGTCGCAATGGACAGACGCTTGGTCCCCATGTTGCTAACACTTTGGCCCGCCACCGGGTGATCGGTATCAAAGAAGTACTGGCCGTCATAGCAGCGCTCGGAGAAGGACTTGTTCACCAGTTCGAACACAAGTTCGTCAGGAAGCTGCTTAGCTGAGAAACCAGCCATCTTGGCTTGGGGGTCGTAGATACCGAGTTGGTCGTCTTCGATGTGGTTGCGATCCACTTCCACAGTGGCCTCGAAGTCCTCGTTCACCACCGAATAGGTGTAGGCCTGGAGGTTCTTGACGTGCTTGTCACCGATCCAGCGGCGCATCCGTGGAAACGCAGATAGCCAAGCGTAGAGGTTGCTCCCCGTGCTGGAGGGCACCTTCATGGCGATTTTTTCCCAACTGCTCGGCGCCGCTGCAAAGGCGTTGTTGAACAGGGTCTTGATGGCGACGAATGCCGCCTGAATGGAACTCTTATTGACCAGCATGCGCAATGCGCTCCTTTATTAAGGGTTACTCGACCCAAACACCGTCAGAATCGACACCAACAATCAGCCCAGAATGCGAGCGAGTGCCGCCACCGTCGGTAGCGCTTACCGTGGCGTCATCGACGACATAGGCCTGTTTCAGCAGATGGGCTTGAGTGACGGTCCCGTCGTTGCCCCACTTGAAAGCTCCGCCACGGCTGACCTCGACGGTCTTCGCACCATCAGTACCTCCTGTGTTGTCAGCGGACTCTTCGGCACGGCCGACGTAGGTGAGGCCGGCGGCGGTTTTGCCTGGCACTGCAAAGCCAGACGGAGAGAGAACAACCTGCGCTCCGGCATAGATGAGCGCACCAGCCCCCACGCGGAGCGCCAAGGTTTTTGCTTGCTGCATCGGGGTATTGCGATCAGCGGTCAAAGCCATGATCAGCCCTCACTCTTCAGGTTTTTTGCGAACTCCACGGGGTCCAGGCCGAGCTGAGCACATACGGCCCGCTGTTCGGCGTTGAGCGCGGTAGCGATGACTTCCGGTTGGCGCTCGTCCAGGCCGGACGGGTCGCCAACAGCAGGCGCGGCCTTTACGTATTCGCGGAAACGGTCGAGCCCGGCCTGCTCCGAACAAGCGGCACGGTGGTAGTCGACGGTGGCCGGCGTGATCTTGCCGGCCTTCAGCGCAGCAGCGATTTCGGTTTCGACGACTGCCTTGTGATCATTAGCCTTGCGGGTTTCCAGGGCCTGTTCGGCGTTCGTTGCGCGGGACACGGCTTGGTCGTAGTCGCCACGCGGGACGAA
Organism: Pseudomonas sp. L5B5; assembly: GCF_020520285.1. Lineage (NCBI taxonomy): Bacteria > Pseudomonadati > Pseudomonadota > Gammaproteobacteria > Pseudomonadales > Pseudomonadaceae > Pseudomonas > Pseudomonas sp. L5B5. The sequence continues at coordinate 6,477,116 of NZ_CP084742.1, read as the reverse complement.
TTTGTCCAGGCTCGGTTGCTCGCTGTTGCGGGCGGTGGCGGTTGCCTTGAGTTGAGTTACTGCGGCGACGGCTTGTTCATCGGTTGCGCTGGCGTCCAGCCCGAGGGCCGCCGCTAATGCGAGAGAAAGTGGCACTTTTTGAGTCTCCGATTGCTCATGGTTCAGTGCTGTCAGCACCAGGTTCGGTTTGTTCGTCAGGCCGACGCTGACCATCCGAAGAATTCGGCGGTAGGTGTCGTCGTAGTCGAATACGGGGGATACAAAGCGATACTCGCGGGCCACGACTTGAGCCTCTGCCCTGGGCGTCCAGGTGACATGGCCCCACAGAGCGCCGTCGCGCAGTTCTAAGCGATCGATCCAGCCCGAAGCAGGGGCTTCTTCCCCCTTGGGCGCCACCACTTCGGTGGCGTGCTCCCAATCAATCACCATATCGATACCGCGACCGACAAAGGCTGCGAGCACGAGCTGCTGAGCCAGGTCGTCGAACAGCCAGGTACGGCCATCACGACCAGTGACATTCGGGCCGGAGGGAATCAGCTCGATCCACTCAGGCGCCTTGCCTTCAGTGGAAGGCATCGCCGACAGATCAGTGTTTAGTGCGAGAAGTGTTTTCATGCCGCCAGTTTGTTCGGCATGAGGGAGAGAGTGTTTTTAAGCCCGACGCAAGAAAGCGCAGGCTGAGAGGGGTTACTTGAGAGCCGAGAATGCTACCTCGCTTCGAGCCGCGAGCGGGTCAGTTTTTGGGGTTTTCCAGCCTTTAGAAGAATCTCAATGCCAGCTACTGGCCGACGATGGCCCCAGAACGAAATCTAACGGTGGTCTAACGGTGCTTTAGCTCGATTCCCAGCCGGATGCACCAGCTATGCCCTTCAGCACGCTCAAATGAGCAATTTTTTAGATGACCCGCTTACCCCTTCAGGTAGGCACCAACGATCTCCACAATCTCCACCTCGTCCTCGCTCGACAATCCAAGGTAGGGACGCGCTGGCATTTCTACGGATCTCGCTCCGTGCGTCACCCACTGTGAGAAATTCGATTGCCTCTTCTTCACGAAGCGGTTGCCGACCACGCCACCTTTCTCCTTGAAGTACACCTGCTGCGATCTAGCCGCATGATTGACCTTGCCGCCGAACTGGTGGATAGCTCCGTAGGGCCGGTCTGTACCGAACTGGAGTTCTTCATTGCTGACCTGGTGACGCAGCGTGTCGAGCAGCGCACCCGTATCGCGGAGGATTTTATTTCCGCGCTTCCTTGCAAGGGTGCGCGGCGACAAGGGAGCCCAAGGCGATCCATCCGGCCCAACCTGGCGCCGTGCCCGCCCGTCAACGGACATGTGCAGATACTCACCAATGTCGTTAAGCGGCACCCTCAACGAGCCAAGGCGCTCAATCAGCAGCTCCAGCCCGCGTCCGGCTACCGACGTATCAATGGTTACATCAAGCACTGCCCCTGCCACGGATGCCTCCTTTATATGTACTGATCACTCGCGGCCCGAGCGGCGATAGAGCCGCACGCCGAGGCGAAGTTGTTCTAGGTAACCGGAATCACTGGCGGCAGGTGCAAGCGTGGTGATGCCACTCCAACCGTCGCTTCCCACCTCAAACACCGCCAGTGCGGGCACCGCTTCACCGGGAAGCTTGAACTGGCGGATATAGCGGCGACGCATTACGGCCTTATTCTGCTCATGCTGCCATTCGAGCCTGGTCCATACCTCATCCGGCTCTTTCAATGCGTCAGCCAGCAACAGCAGCTCACGCGCCTTACCGCCCCTTGGCGCGCCGGATATGGCACCGTCAGCGAACATGTCGCGGCCAACCACCACGCTGTCGCCAACCTTATCCTTGAACACAGCAGGACTGTCCGCAGCGGCACCAAACTCCCCAAGAAAGCGGTCGATATACTCGTCATCTGCCAGCCCTTCGGGCATGACCCGACTGGTTGCAACCGGACGAGGCGTAGGCAGCGGGCCTGGCGGGCGACGGTTTGGCAGCCCAGCTCGCGGCGCCGGATTGGCGTTACCAGGCACAGGCAGCGGGTCATGGGCTCGCGGCATCGGCACGGCTGAGGACAAGCGCGACTGACCCGGTGCATGCTCGAAACCAGGATCGATACCCAGTGGTACACGCACGCTACGCGGGCCGTTGGGGCTGTTGACGCCGATGATGCGGGTTTCGTACTCGATCACTGGAGCCGGCCCAACCTTGAGGCCCATACGCTCAACGTCTCGCTCGCTGACCATGAACTTTTTGCACTTGCAGCCCCAGCCGTTCTGCGGGCTGTGCGATGACCACCAAGCGTCATCGAGCGGCAGAACCGTGCCATTCCACGCCAGGTGCTGAGGGCGCGGGCGAGCGCTGTCGCCGTGGCGGTAGAGGCCATAGGGCCGCTTCTTCCGCAGCTCTGGGTCAGCCATCTGTTCCTCACGGCCTGCGTTATAGGACTGCCGCAGGTTCGTCTCGAAGATGGTGCGCGTCCGCCAGGCCCGGCCGCCGTTGTACTCCCAGCCGTGCTGGGCGACGATGGTGTCGAAGTCTGTCCTAAACTGTTCCAGGGTGCGGCCCGTCGTGATTGCCTTTTCTACAGCACCGCGCATGTCGGACAGCAGATCGCGCTTGGTTGCCCCAGCCACGACGAAAGCCCAGTCATGCTCAGTAGCGTACGCATCTGTCCAGGCCCGGGAGGGCAGATTGGTCTTGCCCCTGAAGTAGTCGATCTGTTCTTGAAATGGCAAATTGCCATGAGATACTGCCATTTTCACCACTCACGGAGTTCAAGATGGGAAGATTTCAATCCGTTCTCTATAGATTTGAAGACTGCCAATGTCGCAACGTTGCCGGAGGCCTGGACTCTATCCCGGCAGGCACTTACTCCGTTGCCGAACTGGACGCAGTAACTGTTTACGTGGGCGCAGCAACCTTCGACTTGAACAAGTCCGCTTTCAACCTTCTGAAAGCAGAAGGCAAAGCCAGAAAGGTCGGCTAAAGCCCCCTAAGTACGTCGTATCGGCCGGCCAAGCTCGCAGCCATCATCCCATCGGCCATTGCATTGGCGAGCTGGGCCGTGCTCATTGAGGGGTAAGTCTCGATCAGGCGGTCGCGAAACTCCTCAAGACTGGACACCGATTCCAACAGCTCCTTCATTGCATCCACCATCTCATCCATGGGCGCGGCGACAGCCGCCTCAAGCGTCTCGACCTGGCTGTCTACGATATCCGGCACCACTGCCGGGACCACTACCCCCTCTCGATTGAGTGCAGTAGCCACAGGAGCCGCAGGCGTAACCGAAGCCCCGAGAACCTCTGCGTCCTTTGCAGGCTCAGGCAGGCCAAACTTGTCGCGGATAACCGACTGCTCGACCCGCAACCCTAATGGGACGAACGCCGTAACAGCCTTGATCAGCAGCTCAAGGTTTTCAGGCTTCGGCACATCAATGATCAACTTCGGATAGCGTCGACCAGGTGCAAAATTCAGGTCGCAGAAAGGCCGCACGAACATCCGGTTCAACGTGTTCGACTCGGCCTTGGCATCGGCTTCCAGCAGATCCAGGCGAACCTCGTTGTGAACCTTGGCCTGAGCCAGGCTGGCCCCATCGTCTGCGCTCATGGTCTGGCCGACAATGGCCTTGGACATTTGCTTGTCCCACCATTCAGCCAGACCTTTAAAGAACTCGCCTGCACCATTGACGTTGGCAGCTTGGGTGAAGTCGATCCGCATGGATTCGGGAATAACGGCGGCCGCATCGCTTCCAAGGTTCGCCACAGCCGACATCAGCACGCCTATGTCTTCCTTGCTTGCATTCGGCCCATAGCGACCCACGCGCATCGGTATACCGTAGATGTCAGCAAAGCCCATCCAGTCTTTCCACACCCACGCCTTGCACATGTAGCCGACCGCCGCTAAGCGCGCCAGACCACCACGGATCGGCAAGCCAGCGCGCAGCCTCGGACGATGCACAATGAACTTGTAGGGAGCCAGCGCGATGCCGTTGAGCATGTCTGCCTCATCGAGCAGGCGCAGCTCTTGGCCGGTTTCCCGGTCGAACTGAAAGAACCTTGGGTCGCGCAATTCGAAGCGCTCGGGCACCCACGTCTTACCGCTGCGGTCCCATATGATCTCAACTACTGAGTAACCTTTGCTCAGGGCGTCAGTGAGGTCAGTTTGCGCCTCGCCAAATTCAGCCGACTCAACGACCTCGCGCACGATGTCAGCCCGGCGAACATCTTCCGCGTCATCGGTGGCGGCTTCGATTCGGATGTTGAGTCCTGCCAAGGCAAGCTTGCGCGTACCGAGTACCGACGCATAGTGCAGGTCCCGCTCTTCCATTTCTTCAGCAAGAGTCAGGTAGTCGCGGGCGTCTCCTTCAGTAGCGGCCTGCAACAAGGAGGCAAGACGCTCAGGCGTCAGACCACCTGCCACAGATGGGTGCCAAACCTGGCGCACACCGGTTACACGCGGCGCGGCCACATCCTCACAGAGCTGATCGTATTCGATGGCTCGGCCGTATTGATCGACGATGGGTGAACGTGCCATTACCAGATGCCTTTTCCTGAGCGCCAACCCGCCCCATGCTTAACCTGTCGGTCATGCTGAGTCGATTGCTGGACGCGGTGATATTCAAAGATTTCTACCTCCTGCCGACTGGCGAAGTCAGCAAGGACGAGGGCTACGCCCGCGTCACCGTGGCGCTTGTCGCCGCCTTTTTCCGTGGTTCGTTGTTCAGGGATACGCGCGACGCCTTTCACCACCCGGAAAGCACGCACGTCTCCTGTAACGTCCTTGTCGGCAGGTATGCCATAAAGGGTGTCGTCCTCAAGCGCGGCCTTGAATGGCGGCATGTTGTCCCGATACCAGCCCTCGGTGAGCATGACCTGCTCAATACGGTTAAATCCGAACTCCACAGCAGCAGCCTCGGCGATCTGCTGGCCGTTGCCTCGGGCGTCATGCGCGCCCTTGAGGAAGTTCGGCAGGCGCCGGACCACATAGAAGAGAATCTGCTCTTGCTGCTTGAACGGTACGTTCCGCATCTCCAGCACGAACGGTGAGCGCTTGCGCAGGTTCTGCTCCTTGAGCAGCGGCCAGAAGACCGACAAGTCGCCCGAGCGAGCGAAGTCCATCCCATAGAAACTCTGTGCGTCGGTCGGCATGGCCTTCAGCAACGGCAGCAGCTCTCGCTCGCACCACTCCAGCGACTCAGCCAGGCGCACATGCTCTGGCGCTGTCTCGTAACCCTGCGGGTACTTGAGGCGCAGCACCGGAGATTCTCGACTTGCACGGCTCTCGACCAGGGCCAGCGAAAGGTACGCGCCGCCGCCCTGGCTCGGGATGCAATCAAGCTCCTCATTGGCTGCTTCGCCGTAGAAGTCATAGACATCCTGCACCCAGGCATCACGCTCCGACTCAACGAACGGAATACCTTTGCGCATGCACACCCGGTCATACAGGCCATCTTCGACAGCCTCACGGAACGTGCATCGGAACACCACGCCCTTTCGCTTACCCGCCCGGATGTCCTCAACAAGCTCGTTGAATGCGTTCTCAGTGCCGTCATGGGTACTGATCACGTGCACCTCACCACCCCAGATCAGCAAAGCCAGTGCGGCTTTCAGCAGCTCAGCCAGATCCTGGTGAAACGCGGCCTCATCGATCACCACCACCCCTTGGCGACCGCGAAGGTTACTCGGTCGACTGGTAAGGGCGACAATACGGTGCCCACTGGGGAACACGATGGTGAAGGTCTTGATGTGCTTGTCCGGGTCCTCATCCGGCCAAATACCCTCCTCGATCTCGCCCGCAGCGTAGTTGAAGGCGCGCGACCACATTGCACAGGCCTGGATGTACTCGACCGTCATGTCCTGGTTGTAACCCAGGTAGTAGACCGTCTGCCCCCCGGCCTTCTTTTCTGCGGAAGCCACAAGCACATTGTCGGCAGCCTCCGCCCAGGTCAGGCCGATCCGGCGCGATTTCTCGGCGACCTTGAGGGGCGCGCGAATGTTGACCCAATCCTTTTGATACTCCAGAAGGACTGACGGAGCAGCAACGCCGGCAGAACTCAACATAGACAAGCTGCTCACGTACACCTCCAGAATGCTAGGCTGTTGCGATCATCAATATGTCGCAGAGGTGCAAAATGATTGACTGGCTTACAGGTGCAGTGGAGAGCGCGAAGACCATTAAGGATATCGGCCAGTCGCTGCTCACGATTCGCGACGAGGGAATCATCCGCGAGCGCGTCTACGCGCTGAACAACAACCTTCTGGAACTTCAGCAAAAGCTGCTCGAAGCGCAGCTTAGCCAGATGGAGTTGGTCCAGCGGATTCAAACGCTTGAGACCGAAAGGGATCAAGCGAATCAGTCCAAAGACGTTATGGCGCAGTACACTCTTAAGCTCTTCCAGACTGGGGGTTCTACGTACGTTCTGAAGACCGAGGCCGATGCAGAACCAACCCAGTTCTTCTGCACCAACTGCCTGGAGACTGAATCCGTAGCAGTCACCCTGCAGGGCGCCCGCATAAAAACCTGTCCTAAATGCAGTACCTCGATTGCGACGGCGCCCAAACCTCCAGTCCAGATGCCACGCCGTATACAGCGTTGGTAGAGTCACGAGGCAACCCCCAATATTTCCCGGCGAATCTCTGCTACCGTCTTGGCGCTGAGTCCACCTTTCTTAGCGATTTTCTCGACCTGATTCGCCGCGTCCTCGGCCTTGGCCCGGACTTCAGCCTTCCACTTCGCCTGCACGACAGACGCCCGGCCCAACTCTGCAACGGCCTTGGCAACCTTGGGCAGATCGATCTTGCCGCCCGAGGTCATGAGCAGCTTGAACAGGTGCTCTTGCACCAGCCGCATCAACGCCTCGTTGACCGCGCCCTCATCATCTGGAGCGGCTTGGACTACGGCCTTAGCCTGTTCGCTGGACATCCTCAGGGCGGCAAGCTTGTCCTCGAACTCACTCCCGTACCGATGCAGCGCGCTCTTGCCAATGGAATAGCCACGCGACTCCAGCTCAGCAGAAAGCAGCTCGTAGCCGCTAAAATTCGATTCGACCAACGACTGATCCAACCAGGTTTTCACCTCGGCCGGCAGCGCGGCGACTTTGCTGCGCGGAGGCATTACCAGTACTTCTCTGGGCGCGAGATGCCCGCCCGGCATTCGACGGTGTACTCGGCGATATCGACGCCAAGTGCTGTGAGACCGGCAACCCATGGCCCGGCCGGGGACTTCACGAGTGTGACCAGGGAGCGGTCGCATAGGTAGTCCAGTTCACGACGCAGCTCCAGCGCAGTGGCATCGGGATAGATGCCTTGCACCGTGGACAGCACTACTGCTTCATGCGGGTCGACCGGGCGGCTAGTGTTGAGAGTGAGCAGGATGTACCAGCGCAGCGATTCGCGGCGCACTTTAGCTGGATCAATATTCATTGACGGGCTCCCCGGAGCTGCACGTTTTCAAGCTTGAGTGCCACCGCGTCGAGCTTGGCCTCAATGACGGTTTGGTTGCGCACAAAGTCTTCCCGGCGCACGTAGTGCAACGGCATCTCCCCGCGCAGCCTCTCAAGACCAATCTCGACCTGTCGCAGTCGGTCGGAGTCTTTGGCGAGGTCTTCGAAGCGGCCATCCATCAGCGCGAAGCGCTGGTCGAGGCGGCGCTCGATGGCGGCGACCAGCAGCTTCAGGAGGGCCAGCAGTGCGCCGACCAGGCCGACGCCGATGCTGATCAACTGCCAGACCGGCAGCTCGACAGTGCTCATCGGCCACCCATCCGTTCGACATGCTCCTTGCACGGCACGCAGAGCGCCACACCTGGCAGCGCCAGTCGACGACCTTCGGGAATTGCTTCACCACAGTGCTCGCAGTGAGTTGCCGATATCCCTTGAAAGCTGCCTCCAAGCGCGAGCTGCGCGGCTAGCGCATGCTCACGAAAGGCCTCTTCCACTTCGGTGGCCATGTCAGTTACTTCCATTTTTTGCATTCCATTCGATCAGTTTCTTGAGCTGGGCACGGCACAAGGCATAGCCCTCGCTGTTTCGCACGTGGTTAGCCAGCAGGTCAGCGCGGGTCACTCCCGCGATCAGGTCGTCAGCGGTTCCGGCTCCGGTGCCAGTCGCATCAGTTCGGCTGGAGGCTGAGCTGGAGGAAGGCACTGCAACTGGGGAGGCGGTGCCAAAGAGCGCGCTGTTCCACACGCGTACAAAGCCAGCAGTGAAGACAGCAGGAGGTAGCGGCTCAGGCTGCGCATCGATAGCGCGGCGATATTTGGTCGTGACACGTTGAATTTCTCCGTTGAGTTTGTCGGTGACGGCTCGCAGCTCTTCCCGCTTTGCGCCGAGTTCAGCCGCCAGCTGATTGCTTCTGGCCCGCTCAGCGATCAGGTCGTCTGCGGCCTTCTTCAGCTCAACAGCGGCGGACTCAGCGAGGCGGCGCATCTGCGCCTCACGCTCTTTAGCCTGCTTGCCCAGCACTGCCTCACCCTCAGCTTTCGCCAAGGCGAAACCCTGGTCGTAGCCATCGCGGTACGTCAGGGTCAGGCCTCCAACAGCAACAGCGATGACAGCGAGCCAGATGAGCAAAGGCTTGATGGCGTTCACGAACACACCCCTTCACCCCAACCAGCGGCGATATATCGGGCTTCAAGGGTCTTGAGGATGAGGCGCGGATAACCCCGGTTTTCATTGAAGGCGGCGGCCGAGCGGCCCGCGTTGAACCGCTCGATGGAACCGAACCAAACCAGCGGGTCGGCGCCCTTTGCCGACGCCAGCTTGCGATCACGGATCAGCCAGCCTAGGCCGCCGTTGTAGGACGCCAACACCATCGCGTGCTTTTCACAGGCGTCACGACCTTTGATGCGACTTGCCAGCCATCGGTCGTAGGTAACCAGAGCCATCAGCGACCATGTGGGGTTGTAGGGCTCAACGTCGCCCAGCGTGCGCGGGAAAGTTTGTGCAAGCCAGGAGGCGGTGGTGGGCATGATCTGCCCCAGCCCTTGAGCGCCCACGGGAGACTTAGCATTGAACCGCCACCGCGATTCCTGATGCACCTGGGCGGCGAATGTCGCGACAGGTGCATCGAGCCCCCACTCGGCTTGTGCGATACGGGTCAGTTCGCGGCGGTACTGCTGAGCCTCTGCTGGCACGTCAGCACGGACAGTGGGTACGCTGCTTAGAATCGCGGCCATCGGGATGATGAACAGCAGTATCAAAGGCGTGAGGTAGTTGTTGCCCATGGTCAGAGCCCCAGAGTCAGGCCGATGATGCAGGCCAGTACGATCAGGGCGCGGCGGATACCCGCCCATGGCTGGTGCACTGCTCGGACCTGATCGGGCCTGGCATACGGGAACAAAGCGCGGTCGATCCAGTAGCCCAACACGCCACCACCAGTGACCAACGCGACCTTGTAGAGAACAACCGCGATCTTGGTTGGGGCAACGAGATAGAGCGCGACCAGTAGGCCGATGGTGATGAGCGACCAGAAGGTAAGGCGTGGTGCACGGGGCCGCCGAAGACGCAGGCGGCTGCGAAGATGGCTCATTGATGAACCTCCGTTGTGGGATTGAGAGCGGCGCGGATCTTGGCGATAGCGCTTGCGGCTACGCCTGAATTGCCCCGGCACTGGTCCGGTGCGATGTAGCGCCCAGTTTTGGGGGTGCGGGCTGGGGAAGACTTGTAGCGCTGACCACCTTGGCTGGCGTCTTTAGCTACTTGCCGCCGATGAATTGCGACCCGCGAAATGACATAGGTTCGCCATTCGCTCGGGCATTCATCGATCATCTTTTGGCGCACTGTCTCGCAGCGCTCGTCAATGACGCGTTGTGCGTATCCCGCTGAAAGAGGTTCGTGCTCAAACATGTTCGAATCTGCCAGATGAAATGGACCTGGCTAGATTCGCCCGCGTTGCGCGGGTGCTGTATTTCCGGAGGCTTTAAGCAATAAGCCCCGCAGTGCGGGGCTTATTGAGATGTCGGTTAGTGCAACTGCTTTGGCACATCTTCGTACCCGAAGAGGTCTGGCTCTTGCTGCCGATGCAGTACGCGTTGACGCGCAATAATGTCATAAACAGCCTGACTGGACAGGTCAAACTTGCGGGCCAGTACATCAGGCCGCACGTTCTTCTCCCTCCAGGCGCGAAAGATCTCCGCGTCTCGCAATGCCCTACGCAATGTATCGCCGCGAGGGATATAAACAACAGAACCGCCCATGGTTTCGCATATCGCGTACACAACCGCTCGGGCGATATTCGGCACTTCGTCGAACTTGTCCGGCAACACTTGGCGCAACTTGTTCTCAGCAATACCGGCCATTTCAGTCAGCGTTCCTTCCCACCGTGCCAGCACCACCGCATCGTTCATATGCGCCAACACTTTAGCAGGGTCTAATTTATCGACCTCCCCACTTTCAAATAACTCTCCATTATTCATTGTCTTCTCCCATTTCGTTGTGCGTCCTTGGCTAGAGCAGTGACAACTCCCCGCAACTGCAATGAGTCAAGCCACTCCAGCCGCTCTACCTGGTACATCCGTTTTGCCATGCCGTCGCCGTACTCCCACGGTCGGCCGGCTTCAGCTAACTGAGCCTCGATCTTGCCAACCAGCTTTGCCCGGTCCGCCGTAGGCTTAGGTTTGGCCCGGCCTTTCTTTGGCTGCCATCCCAATCGTTCAAGCTCGCTCAGCACCGCCGCGACCTGGACCGGGCTCAAGTCCTTGGCTGATGATTTGCCCGTCACCCGACTCAGCAAGGAGCGGTAGGTTTCGTCATCGAGCGACAGCTCTTTCTTCGCGATGTGGATCTTGCTGAGTTGCTGGTTGCGCCTGTTCATGAGGCGCCCAACGCCAACGGCGCCTCAGTGGCCATGCCGTGATTCAGGCGCACATCAGCCGCAGCCAACACTCCATGCAGCGCATCTCCGATAGCCCGAATCCCAGCCTTGCGGCGAGTGGTGGCGTTGCGATCCCGTGGTTTCTGCTGCACCAGGTCTGGATAGTGGTGGGCCAGGTACTGCTCAACAGCCGGGGACAGCTTGGCCCCTGCGAAGGTTGCGACCTGCTCATAAACCGCGTGAACCCACGCCTCGCAGAACACATCGGCACGACGCACCTTTGTCGCCTGCTTGCAGTTCTTGAGTCGAGTCAGAGTGAAGTCGCGGCGCGCTTGGCGTACCTGGCGCAGCAGCACAGTCATGGTGTACCCAGCCACCTCAGCCATTTCGCCGATGAAGTTCCAGCGCCCAATCCCACTGGCAAAGATCACCTTGCAGGTGTAAGCCCTTGCCACGGTGTGAGCCAGTTGCGCCTCCCATTTCGCCGGGGTCCGCTTTGAACCAGCTACTGCGGTGCACTCAAGCACGTCCGCCATGTTCACGTCGGTCTGACCGATACCGTACTGCTGCATCAGCGCCTGAGCCTGGCGCATTGCTACAGCCGCTTCATGAGCGTTAGCACTGGTCGCCAGCCGTAGGCATTTCTTGATCTTGTCCAGGGCCTTGATACGGTCCATGTGATGTCCTATCTATCGCGAAGTTGTCGCCGCTCAGTGCAGGCGCTCAATGCTGGTGTTGTTGGCTTCAAGATGCTTCCTCAGCGAGTTGAAGTTTTTCCAGGACCAGTCATAGGTGATGAATTTTTGGGCGGCCTTTTTGTCAGCATCTCGCTTCCCGAAAACCTTCCGATAAGCCTCAAGCTCCTTCTTTTTGTACAGGCCGCGTTCGCTCTTGCGGTAGAAACGGCGCGTTTCTTCATGTTCGGTTTCGCCGGTTTTATGGTTGCAGCTGAGCCAGATACCCTTGAGGTATCCGTCGACGTAAACCGTAGTGCCCCAGGATTTCTTGCCTGACTCAATCATCTGCACCAGGTCAACTTCATAGTCATCGCACTTCAACTTCATAGACCCGTAAGGGGTACTCATCTGCTTTTTCAGTTCATCCCAGTCTGCTTGCTGCATGTCGTCCTCGGCTGCTCGTCAGTGCCCGGCCACCACGGCGGGCAGACCATCCCCGGTCAGGCCGGGGTGGTTTCGCTTAGTGGATAGTGGGTTTGGTCTGCAACAGCTCGCGGGTCGCCTTGCAGACCTCGCAGTCACAGCCAGGCATAGGCGAGCAGATTGGCAGCGCAATGCGCCCCAGCAGCTTTGCGCCATTAACCATGGCGTCGACCACACGACCCGCTGGGCTGCTGTGCAAATCTTTTTGGTTGTCGATGCTGATAGAAACAGCGCCTTCAGCGTCATCTACGGTGATTTGGAATTTAGCCATTTGGACTACTCTCTCGATTCGGGAATTGGTAGAAATCGGGGATCAATGCAGGGTCGACGACGCCTGGTCGTCGACGAAGATGCTTGCGACATCCAGCGGAATCGGTGCGTACTGATCTGACGTCCCGATGCGCTCATAGACCCGGATGTAGCTCTTCGAACCCACGACCTGGACGGCATCACCGATGGCCTGCATTGCGCGTTGCCAGCGCTCGTCCTCAATATCCAGTCGGCGCAGTCCGAGAACTCGGCCGGTGCTAATTTCCCCGGCCTTGTCCGTGCGGAATGCCTCATTCACCAACACGCGTACCTCGCTGCGAGCGTCTTGAGTCCACTCCGCTGCGCACTCGTCAATCAGAGCGCGGGCTGCCTGTAGGCGCTCGTCGAACTTGATCGAATCCTGCACCGCATGAATGATCTTGTAGCGCCCGTCAAACGACAGCAGGGTGACGTTTCCTTTCTTGCCACCAATGGTGGCCTTGTACTGCTCGGCCGACATTTCGACGAATGCCTTGATGTCGCCAAAGGCGGCTGCCTTGAACTGCGCCAGCGCTGCCGACACAGACTTAGCGCGGTCGACCAGCTCTCTGACCAGCTCGTCACGGGCCATGTCGATTGGTTTAACCAACTCCAGCGGCACCAAGTGACCTTTGGCATCTTTCAAAAAACCTTGAGGAACGTTACTCATTTGTCTTGTTGCTCCATAAATTGAGAATCCCGTTTATTCAGTTCCGCAGCGGTGACTTGTTGCGAGCGCTGCCGGGAGTATTCGAACTGCTTATCTGTCTTCAATGCGGTGACACGTTGAGTGCCGGCCCGCCCCTTGAGGGTCGCGACGATGTTGTCCAGCGCCGCATTACCGCTCTTCAACTGTTCAGTGCTTCGCTCTGGCTTCGGCAACGCCACCGGCAACTTGCGAGGTTTCAAATCACGCAGAAACCGAGCAGGTGACGGCCAGGTTTCGCAGCCTGCAAACAGTGACTCGAAAGTCGCCTTGATACGCTCAGCATCCAGCTCCTCATCCCACTGACGGTTCTTGGTGAGCGCGATCAGCCAGACATCGAGTGTCATAGTCACCGCATCTGCGGCGGGAGCACCGTCCAGACGCAGAGTGACTAACCCCTGAAGACCCGTGCCGATTGCTCGCACGAACCACTTTTCAGCCATTCATTCGCTCCTCAAGCGCAGCCACGGCCGTGGCTGTCGCGCTTTGCGGACGCGGGGCCAAGCGTGGCGGCTGCCTCATTTCTGGTGCCAAAATCGGCGTCACGGCGTTGGCCTGGTACTGGCTCATGACCTGATACAACCACCCATGACCCTTCAGCGGCGTTGCAAGGCGACCGGCTTCACGTGCAGCCAACGTCTGATCAATCGCCCAGATCCAACACTCAGGCGGTGCCTGAAAGACCTGTCCGCCACGCTCGATACGCTGAGACTGCAAGTCAGGCAGCAGCTCGCCCAGCAGCTTTGCCACTCGATCCATAGTCAGCTCTCGGGTTTCCGGCCGGAACAGGCCCAAGTAGCGCACCAAGGCATGCCCGAGAGAACCGGATAGCTTGAACGCCACCCCCAGCGCCTCACGAGCACCGTCGTGTGCAATCAGCGCATCGAGCGAAAGCGTCGCACCACAGTTCGGGCAACGAGTACGCATCAGTGCACCCCCAGCTTTCGGACTGTCAGCGAGCCACCGCAGGCCGACGCCATGGGTGCCGGGTGATTGCGGAACCAGTCAATTTGGGCAGTCGACCATTCCCCGCCTTCATCAGTCGGCGGCCGCATTTCGTCGTATGTCTCGACCGCATCCCGGAACCAGCGCGCTACTTTCTCCGAAGTGAAAAAGCGGATTGGCGTACCGTCCTTTGCCTCGACAACCCAAAGCGTCAGCACCGGGCACTGACCAGAAATGTCACATTTTTCTGAGCCCATTGAACCGAACGAAACTTCCGATGTCGCATCAACGCCAGAATTCACACTGCGATTTGGAATCAACGAAAAAAGTTGGTCTAACTGATCAGCTACATGACCAGCAGAGCGGTAGGACACCGCGAATCCGACACATTGACCAGCGAACATCAACTGAATCAGGCCAGGGCCTTTCAGGTGAATCTGAGTAGTTGGCTTAGTGCACTGTTGCATTGGCTTTTCCTCCACAGTTCGGGTTAAACGGGCACTGCTGGCAGACTCGCCAATGCTGCATTGCCTGTGGGTTATGGGTCGGTGCCTGGCGCTGGTAGAACCCCTGGCACTGTTCGACTGTCAGTGTGTCGCCAATGGCGACACACTCAATACGGCCGAGCACATCCATAACGCGCTTTTCAACGCGGACAGTGCTTGGGCTTGGGTATTTGTTTCCAAGAACTAGGCTCACCGCAGACCGACTCATACCGATCCGAGCCGCAGCCTTTGTTCTGTTAGTCGCAGTTACTTCCGCAGCGAGCAAGCGGATGAACAACGGCGGCTCATCCCCCCACTTCGAGATATTTACGGCTTTGTTCATTGCAAGCCCCCTGACTCTTCCTGTGAAGCCAACTCAAGCTGAGTTCGCTGCACCAAGTCAGTCGGAAGCAGGACAGGCCCCTTCGCAGTGCTTGCCAAGGTCAACCATTCGCCCAATAGCTCTCGGGTCCGCGCCAAATCGATACTGGGCTCAATCAAACTACGATCCGCGCCGGGCGAACCGGTCGTTTTCGTGTAAATCAGCCGATTGAGATTCGGGTCGTAAATCTGCAATGACTCAAGCTGCCGAATCTCCGGAGGGCGAGGACCGGTGTCTTTATTTGGGATGAGACGGAAAAACTCAGGAATCCCCCTGGGCCTATCACACGGAGTCTTAGCCAAATAACCAGCTTCACTAAGGGCATTCAGGTACTGTCTAACCTTTGTAGCCGTAAGCGACACCGTGCCAACCGACGCTGCACTTACTACATCCCGAACCGTTACATTCCCCCGAAGAATGCGAAGGGAACGCCAGATATTCTCTGTAGCCAGGTGGTCATAAGTGCGCTCACCTTTGTTATTGAGGCGCGGGTGTTCGGCGCCCTCATCCTTGACCAACTTGTAAAGGCGAGTTTTCCCCTTGCAATAATCATCCTCCACAATCTCGACCACACCCGCCTTTGTTAATGCATCAAGGTAACGAGCGATGTCATAAGGCATTTGATTACTACGCCTTGCGATATCGTGAACATTGAATCCTTGAGCCAAGACGCGCACTGCTTCCCACATACGCTGCTTTGGGCTCTTACCGCCTGAAACGATAAGTTGAGGGTTCCGGCCTGCCATTACACAGCCCTCCGGGTAGGGGCCTCACCCGTGTACCAACCACGCTTTCCCCAAGCTTTCAAATCCACTTGGTCAAGCATCATTGCCGAAGCTTCGGATTGGACCTTGTAGAGGTTCACCGCCACTCGACGTAGGCAGCCCTTAGTTGCGTTATTCAAATCAGACAACAGGTCATCTGCGAAACTGACACCTGGATAGTTGTCTCGCGCCAGTTGGCGCACATCGTCGAGAGTTGCTGCCTGTGCGGGAACCCACTCCAGCACACGATTATGTAAACGCTCTAAACGCTGAAGCGATGCTGGAACACGCTCTTCGCCGATAAGGACAATTGTTCCTTCGCTCGCGTTGTAGATATCTGTCAGCACATTCGCGACAGACTTATCCAGCAGATATTGCACATCATCGACTATCAATGGGCGACGCGAGGTGGAAAGCTGGACGGCGATCTGGTCAACCATTTCCGATAATGTGCGGCAAGGCAGTAGACTCATCTCCCGAAGAATGGCGTCCAGAAACGCTTTTTTACTCCATGTATCGCGACATTCGATGTAATAGCAACGATGCTGATTAGCGGAAAATGCCGCCGCAGCGCTCTTGCCATAACCACTTGGCCCATACATAGCCACCAGTCCTGGCAGCCCTACTGGACGCGCCATAGCGCGACTCATTGCGCCGGACAACAGACCGACATTTGTCAAAGGAACAATTTTCGCTACACTCACTGTGCTTCTCCTATCTAGTCCGGCGTGCTGCAACACGCCGACTTCCTTTAGGCGGGGATATCTTTATCCCGCGTGTTGTTGAAATACTTCTTGCATCGCAATGAAGTCCTGGTGGTTTGGGTATCGCTCATGCCACCGGGCTTCTTCTTGGCTAAGCTCTTCCCCAGCCGTTTTCTTCTGATCCAGTTGAATCCAAAGCCTGTATCGCGCCACGTCATCGCCAGGAATCACGAATTCCGGGCGCTGCTGCTCTAATGACTTTGCGTACTCTCTTGCAGCCTCCAGAGCCTCCACCGAAAGGTTTGCGGGCGGCGCTGTGGTAGGTGCGATCATCTCGACCCGGCGACCTGTCAACGTTTCCAGCTTATCTACCGAGCGCTTGACCTGACCCTGCTCACGCTTGGCCCGGCTCTTTTCCACCATGCTCATTGGCATGTAATCCGATGAGTTACCATCCAATCGGGCTTCACCGATCAACTCGCCGTCTAACGCATATGCCCACACACGCTCAGCATCTCTAACGTCATATGCCAGCCGTATTTCTTGACCATGCAAGGACCGAAGACCATCAAGGAAATAGGTCTGGCTCATCCATTGGATTTCGCCACGATGGGTTTTCCTGATCACTTGCGGTCGCATCAACGACTCAACCAGTTCCGGGGTAGCGACTATCGGCTCCCAGCCTTGATCAATCGCTGCCTGCCAAGCTTCGTCGGGGCTTGGATGCCGCTGAATCCCTGTGTAAGGGTCACGAATCTTTTGTAACCCTCGGTGTGGTGTTCTGTTGTAGGTAGAGATTTCATCCTCAACCCCAGCCATAAACTCCCCAAAGGTCGGCATCAAACGAGTGGCGCCAGTCTCCTTGAGCTGCTTGCGACCCAGGCGGTGCACTCGGGTCCCCGCATGCTTGTCCATTTCGGCACCGATGTAGCTCGTCAGTTTCTTGGCTGCCCGAACCCATATGGTCTGGTGCCCTCGCTCCGAAAGCCCTCGTGCCTGGCTGTTATAGGGGATCGAATGCTGCATGGTGCCGCCCAGCCGATCGACCACCTCTCGAACCATGTCGTTGTCGAAGCCAGAGCCGTTGTCGACATAAAAAATGCCGAACATGCATTTACGCACTGCATCCCGCAGGGCATCGAGCACTCCAATTGCCGACTCGGCCTCACCCACGGAAATGCCGACCACACGACGCGTAGCCACATCCAGGACAGTAGTAATCTCCGGCCTGTAAGGTTTTCCCGTAATTGGGTTGATAACTTCCGCGTCGAACTTGTGGCCGTCAGCTGTATACACATCACCAGGAAACAGATGTTTTGTGGTCCGACGCCGGAATGGCTGGAGCATTTTTAGTTCTTGAGCGCTCATCCGGCCGGCTTGCAGGGCTTCAGGGGACAGTTTTTTCAGAAAGCGCTGGACAGCGTGAATGCTAGGTAACGTGCCCTTATAGCCACGCGCAAACTCGGTGTAGCTTGCCGCAATGCTGGGCTTGGTTGGTCTCTGGTAGCACCTGAGAAAATCCTTCGCCCATTCAGGAACAGTTAGGCCCTGCCTCTGGCGCAACGGAGCAAGTCCCGCCTCCCCATTAACACGATACGCAGCGATCCAACGCTTGAGAGTGCGTTCAGAAAGGGCACGGTCATCCGATTTCTTGTGGTTCGCCAATTCAAGGCGGTTCATTAGGTACGGACTAAGGGCGCCGTCATGGGACTGCCTCACCAGAATTTCTATCGCCCGCTTTTGGGAACTGACGGCGCTCATCCGTTCGATTTCACGGATGAAACAAAGCCGGGCGATCATGACTTCTCGCTGAACATCATTCAGCCGTGACACCGACTTAGGTATTACCGATTCAGTTCTAGCCGCTAAAACTACTTGCGACACAACAGGGGCTAACGCTTCTGTTGGCCTTGCCTCAGCAACCGATTGAGCCATCAAGGCCGCCTGGGTTTCGACTGGCAAGCAGGAGAATGGATACTCCAATGCCTTGCTTCCGGTACGTTTCTGACCTTCCCACCCGAGGCGCGCAGCAAGCTTTCGGATGCCAGGCACTGTGCCTGGAAGCCCCGGAAGTCCTGCAAGCTCTTGCAACGAATACCAATTACGCATCGGAGTCTTTCCGCTGGGTTTTACTGTGACCAACCGGACCTTTTTCGGTATGCTTTCGATATACCGAATTGGACTCAGCTCGGTTCGGACGCTGGCGAATGGGCAAGCCGCCATCTTTCCAGCGTTCCGGCCAAATTTGGACCGGCTCAAGCCCGAGGGCCTTGGCGATTGCCCGCTCCACACTCGGATACGGCCGTTTCTTCGCGTTGCGGATCGCCCGATCATTCAGGCCATGTTCTCGCGCCAGCTCGGCAAGATTTGTTCCGCGTAGTCGGAGCTGGAATTTGATCCACTCCCAGCGGCTTTCGATATCAAGCGGTATGTCGAAGGGTTTCATTGCATAACCATCGTCTAAGGGTGGTTTTTTTCGGCCCTCTAACGGCCGGTTCAGGACAATATATCCCGTATACGGGACTTGGTAAACCGAATTCGGGAGTTTTTATTCCGAATTTGGGTCTCTATATCGAGGGCACTGGGAAAAAACCCGTGGAATCAGTGACTTACACAGAAAAGAAACATCCTCCACGTGGCGAAAATGCGGTTTCTTTTCCGAATACGGGAATAGAAACCCGTATTGCGGCGGTGGCTGACCTTTTTGAATCCCGAAAACAGGCTGCCGCAGCTGCGAATGTGGGATTGTCGTCGCTTCACCGCTGGATCGCGGGGGAAGGCGTACCAGCGTTTAACTCGCTGGCACTTCTTGCGTCTGCGGTAGGGGTATCCCTGGACTGGATCGCGTCAGGGCGAGGCGAGATGCTGCCCAGTGAGAGACAGCCAGAACATGCAGAGGATGAAGACACTTACGCCTACGTCCCTTTATATGATGCTTACATCAACCAGGGTCATGCCGCATGGAGCGAGGGCGCCCGCATCCTGACCATGCTAGCGTTCACCAAGTACAGCTTGCGCAAAAAGGGCCTGACGCCCTCGGAGCTTGCCGCAGTACGCGTAGACGGCGATTCAAACGAGCCATTTATGAAGGACGGCGACACGGTTATGGTGGACCTTTCCCGCAATGTCATCCAAGGAGAAGGGGTTTATGTGATCCGCCTTGATGACTTGCTCTACGCCAAGCGGCTACAGCGCCAGTTGGACGGCGGCGTCATGGTTATTAGCGCCAACACAGCCTACCCGCCGATCAGCGTGTCGGCAGACCGCTTGGAACGCTTACAGGTGGTTGGCAGGGTAGTCTGGTCAGGCGGATGGATGATCTGAGCACTAGCGCCAAAAGGCCCGCTTAAAACGGGCCTTTTCATTCTCACTACG